>DUUT01000184.1 GCA_012841405.1 Chloroflexota bacterium | reverse complement strand
GATAGATGGCCTTGAGAGCAGTGAGCTGCGTGTCGATATCCACAGTCTTCTTGGGGGACAAGTTCATCGGGAAGCTGTTGCACCGGTCATCATCCACCATAAAACGTAGGAACTCGCAGGTCTCTTCCTGGAATTTGCAGTCCTTGAAGATCCAATGTCCCATTGGGCTCAACTTGACTTGTGGCCGCCCCCCTCCATGAGGGCCGCTCGGCGGTGGCAACACTGCTACGTGCTCGCGCACTGCCAACTCGGGGACTACGGGAACCATATCGCCGTAGAACCAGCTTCCCTGGACGATGAATGCAGTAAACTCCTCTTGAAAAGCGCGCTTGAGGTCACGATCCTGTCAGTTCACTGCATCGGGCGAGCAGTAGCTCCACATCTGTTGCATAAAGTCCAGCACCTCGATGTAGGCATCCTTCTTCTCTTCGCGAAAATCCGCCAGGTTCTCAAGGCCATTGGACGCAAAGGCCCAGGGCGCGAGGGCGCCGTTGTCGGTGCCACTGGCAAGGCGGTCGTTGTAGGCGTAGACACTGGGGGCGTTGTGTAGTGCTTTCATGAGTGCCAACAGATCATCCCACGTCTGGGGCGGCTCTTCGCGCACGTTGCCGAGGCCCTTCTCCTCGATCCAATCAGGGCGCGCCATGATGCCCCAGCCAGAAACCAACAAAGGAGCGCCTAACCACAGGACCTTGTCATCTTCTTCATAGATGCACTGCGAATCTGCTGCGAAGATGATGTCACGGAACGTATCTTTGAGATCCGCCATGCAATCGTCGAGCGGGTCTACCCATCCCATCTTGTACATCTCACGGGTGACAGAGGTGCTCATCTGGGGTGGGTCACCCGCGGCGATGTAGGCGCGGATCTTGGTGTCGCGGTTGGTCCAGCCAACGTCCTCAACGATGACCTCGACGTTCGCGTTCTGCTCGTTGTACACGTCTCGCCAATAGTGGGTATACGTCTGCTCGACCTCCGCGGTCAGGGGTGAGATCCAGCGGATTATGGCCTTCTCCTTGGCCGCTGGCTCAGCTGGCGGCTGGGTGGCTGTGGTGGACTCGCCATCAGCTAGCGCCGTAGTGGGCTCCGCTTGACCCGGCGCCATGGTGGGCGCCGACGGGGCGCAAGCAGCCAGTGTCGCCGTGCCCGTCATCAACACGGCCATTCGCAGGAAATCCCTTCTCGATGTCACGTTCTCCTCCTAAGCCAGAGCATGCATTGCGTCAACAACCAGGGCGACTATACTGTGTAGATGGGAGAGTCGACCAGGTCCTCGCTAACGTAAGCCTAACACAGAGCTAGCGTCTGAACAATGGTTTGCTTGCCATCGTTTTGCCAGCGATTTGCCAGGAGCATGCAGTGGTATGCTATGATGAATTCACAAAGCTTGTCGTCGATGTTCTTCGTCACTACTACGACCTAGCTCATCTGCAGCCTCATCCGCTGTGTGAGCTGGTGCTGCCTTCGAGCGCTCCAGACGACTTGAGGGCACAAGGCATACGCGAGTGTGTCCTAACCGCGATTGAGGCGATCAAGCCGGAGACCACAATACCGTTTGGGGATCCAGAGTGGTTTCCCTATTTGATTCTCAGAAGAGAGTATATCGAGGGCTGCACCAGGCAAGAGGTTTGTCAAGAACTCAGTGTCAGTGAACGTACGTTCTATCGCTATCACAAAGATGCGATAGAGAGCGTGTGCACGATACTCTGGGACCGCTACCAGCAACAGACTTCGACCACGCACACGGGCGATGTCCAACCTACGGCTGTTGGGCTGCACGACGAGGCCATGCGTGTTATGGCGAGGTCTTGGGGCCAGCGGGTAGACGTGGCCTTAACGATTGCAGACGTCCAGGGTACTGTCGAACCCCTTCTCACGGCGAGAGGAAACGCTCTGCAAAGCAGTGTTCCCGGCGTGCCGCTGTATGCTTCGACGGTGGAGACGATACTGCGCCAGATCATCGTGAATTGCATCCTCTTGCTCAACGCTCGGGTCATAAATGGCACAATAAGTGTGATCGCACAGGACCGCAAGGATCGCATGGAACTCGCATTCGGCGCCGACCACGTGAGTCATCCGCTGCAGGATGAGGACTCGAAGACAGTACGTACCCTCGCCGAAGCACTTCTAGGCCATGTCGTCGTCCAGCCAACTGAGATCACGGTTTCTCTACCCTTCGTCGCCCGAAGAAGCCTGCTAGTACTGGATGACGATCAGGATATTCTACCTCTACTTCAGCGATACCTGGGCGCCGAGTATGCAGTTCTCCAAGCTGTTGATGTTTCGCAACTCATTGAGCTCCTTGAGTCCGAGGTCCCTGACGTCATCCTACTCGACATCCTCATGCCGCACGTGGATGGATGGCAGGTGCTACAGAGGCTACGTAATCGGCGTGAGACGCGGCACATCCCGATCGTCGTGTGTTCGATCCTCGGCGACCAAAATGCCGATCTCGCAATGGCGCTTGGCGCCAGCGCTGTGTTGCCCAAGCCGTTCAGCCAAGAGGACCTCCTGGCGGCGATTCGGCCCTTGTCGGCCTCAGTTGGTAATCCGGCGAAAGCGTCCCGACCAATGTGCTGATGGCTCCGATCGCCTGTGAGAAGCTCATGCCCCGATGCCAGACCCTGAGTTCCTCACCAACTCGGATGCCCTGTGTCAGGTCCTGCCCAGTGACCATGATCACTGCTACATCTCCCAATCCCTCGCGCTGTATCGCGTCAAGAATCTGCCAACCGTCCAAGTCGGGCATGATGAGGTCGAGGAACGCGACGTCAGTGTTTTTCTCTCGCAGTATCCCCAAGGCCTGCGCCCCACTATAGGCCTTGCGAATGGCATACGGATGAGGCAATGCCGTCAGGATGCGCTCAAGCAGACGTACTGCTGCTGGGTCGTCGTCGACTATCACGATATTGACGCATTCCTGTGGCTCTGGATAGAGGCTGGCCATCGCATCGCGTATCGCTGTCGGGGACAGAGGCTTGACCATGTAGCTGATCAGATGAGCCGAGTTATGTGGGTTGTCACGTGGCCATTCGCAGGTGATCAACGGCACCCTGACATCCAGGTCGAGCATGGCCTTCTTTGCTGCCCTTTCGGTCTCGATCCCTGTCAGAACAGCTCTTGGCCGTGACGCGTCGACATGTTCCTTCAGCCCGTCAACGCGGGGCAGTCCCACGAGGTGATAGCCCTCCAGATAGCGACTCAGTGTGCGAATCACGCCGGGGTCTTGCTGGAGGACCAGGATGGTGTCGTGTTTTGCACTGCGCTGGACTCTGTCCGTCATCGTGATCTGTGACACTGGTTCTATGTCCGGGGCGGGGAGTTCGACCAAGAAGGTAGTGCCCTCGCCAAGCTGGCTCTCGACGCTTATCCGACCGCCATGGAGTTCTACCAAGTGTTTGGCAATTAGCAGCCCCAGCCCCGTAGTCTTTTCCGACCTCGCTTGGCTGATCTGCGAGAATTCATTGAATAGCCGAGGGATGTCCTGTTCGGAGATGCCGATCCCGGTGTCTCGCACGACTATGGCGATGGCTTCTTGCTCGTGTCTGAGCGTGATGTTGATGCTTCCATCCTCGGTGCAGCGGATGGCGTTCATCAACAGGTTTATCAAGACCTGCCGCAGGCGCACCTTGTCCGCAAGAATCGTTGGTATTCCGTCACCTCCTGTGACCTCAAACCGCAGCCCTTTTCGTAGGGCCAGAGGCCTAGCGATCTCGGCCGCAGGGTCGACTACGTCGTGCCTGATGTTAACGACGTCCTTGACAAGTGGGAGTTGCCTAGCCTCGATCTTGCCTAGATCTAGGACATCGTCGACCAGTTCCACCAGGTGTTGGGCATTGCGATAGATCACGTCCATATCGGCCCGATACGGTTTGGGCAGGGGCTCTCCATAGCTCTCTGGTGATATCACCATGAGTCGGCTGAACCCGAGAATCAGGTTGAGGGGAGCACGCAACTCGTGACTCACCGTGTTAACGAATCTGGTCTTGGCCTCGTTAGCTGACTCGACCTGCTGCTGAGCCAGCACCAACTCGTTGTTCATCCGTTCGACGCGTACCATAGCTTCCTCAAGTGAGTGTAGGGCTCGGTAGATCTCTCTGCGTCGATCCTGGACTTGGTGAAGCATCAAGCGCGCATGCTGCCAGCCACTTGCGTACCGCTCGATAATGTCGGCTAGCGAACGGATGGCGATCCATCCTACGGTGAGGACCACGATCGATAGAGCCAGCGAAAAGGCACCATAGGCTTGGACGAGTTCGGCTGGCATGGCTCCCCACAGCCGGAACAGAATGACCCAATTCGCCAGCATCAGCGCCGCGACGGCCGTAAGACTCAGAAGGAGACTGCCGAGCAGGAACGGAATGGTCAGCAGGGCTACAACCAAGTGTGAGGGATGGGAGATGATGCTGATGTCGATCGCTGTGATGAGGGAGCAGGTTATCACAACACGCGAGAGGCCGGCTCTGACCCCGACGTGACTGTCGGTCACAAGGAATCCAAATAAACAGATGATGGAAGGTAGAACATCGACTAGATCTGGGATCTGAAAGAGAGCCCACCAGAACCACAGGAAGCCATAGATGAACACGATGATGCGGGTCGAGAACAACAGGCTGTTCCTGGCCTCATCAATCTCAACATAAGCCGGTGGTCGGGGTAGCTGCATGGCTGATGCTCCATGATCCGATTGCTTTGCAGTGTCAGAATAGCCGGACCATCCTCATGTGGGCCCACCATGCGTGGTGGTGCACACAGGGATATTGAACGATGATTGCATGTCGCACTGTGAGCGGCGTCGATGATGCTGCCAATGATCAGATGGCAGGGATAGCAGGCACTACGGTTTCGGGCTACGGCGACGTCCATTGACTCATTATACACCTATCGACATCACCGGGCGAAGAGCCACCGGAGCATATCATAGTATCGTAGAGGATCAGATACGGGTATAATGGCCATCAGCCGCGCAGGGCGCTACCGGCGCTTGGCCGCCGGGCGTCCGCCGGCTGAAGGCCGCAACACACCATCAGTGCGGGTCCCGCCCTTGGGTGCGAGCCGACCCGCTGCGATCATCAGGAGGTGCACATGGCGCGCTGTAGTTTCGAGTACGACCGCGATGAGGCTACGGGCTATAGGATCGTGCGTATGCGGGCTGACGGCGATACCCCCGAGACGAATACCATTGCCCAGATCATGCCCGAGATGGGCAGTAACCTCAGTCGCCTTGCCGTGGGTGGCACGGAGTACATCTATGGCATCTCTGAGGCGAATGGCCGCGCGTTTGTCCTGGGCACCCCGATCCTCTACCCCACGCCCAATCGCGTGCGCGATGCCCAGTTCACCTTTGGCGGCAAGGTGTACCGCTTTACGCCCAATAATGGCCCCAATTTCCTGCACGGGCTGGTGCGCGAAGAGCTCTGGGAGATCGACGAGCCGATCGTCGGCATGGAGAGCGTCTCGGTGACGACGCGCATCAGTTTCGACGCCACGCGGGGCTTTTGGGAATCATTCCCCATCCGCAATACCCTCGAGCTGACCTACACCTTGCGCGCGGGGACGCTGCGCCTTAGCTTTACCGTGACCAATGAGGACAGCTACCAGCTGCTGCCCTTCGGGTTGGGCATCCATCCTTTCTTCCGGATCCACGGCAGCCGCGACGACGTACGTATCCAGGTACCGGCGGAGAAGTGGATGGAGGCGGAGGATCTGTTGCCCACGGGGCGCCTTATCGACGTGGAGGAGGGGCCGGCCGACCTGCGTGAGCCCACGCCATTGACCAACCTCGACCTCGACGACGTCTACTGGGGACTGTCTGAGAGCCGCCCCCAGACGATCTATTACGATCGCCTGGGGAAAAAGGTCGTCCTCACGGCGGCCGACTTTTTCACGCATAGTGTCGTGTACACGCCGCTAGGCCATCCCTACTTCTGCATCGAGAACCAGTCCTCGTCCACCGATGCCCACAACCTCTATTCACAGGGGCTCGAAAAGGAGGCCCACCTGACGGTGCTTCCGCCCGGAGCCTCGGTGTCAGCGTGGATCGAAATCGCGGTGAGCGATCTGTAGTGTCCTATCGGCCACTTGACGTCTCTGGTGGGGGCACGCCGCTCCACCAGAGACGCCCTGAGGACTAGGGCGTGTTTGGAAAAAGGGCCACAGCGTCGTTCTGAGCGTGGCGAGAAACCTCGTCGATGGGAGTCAAGGCCCCTCGCTTACGCTCGGGGCGACATCGTTACGACGTCGGGTGCATTTCCGAAACACGGCCTAGCGCTGGGCATCGTTCCCCGTCTCGCCCAAGAGATTGGCTCCAGCTTGGCGCATCCCTTGGAGAAAGTGAGGCAACTCGCGGGTCGTGAGGACCTCCCACTTGACCGCGAGGTTGGCCAGCACCCAGGCCACCATGACGCGTCCAACGAGCAGCTTGCGCGCCAGCAGACAGACGCCAAACCACACGTACACCGGCCCTTGAAACGCTGCCCCCAAGGGCTTGGTGAGGCTGCCGCAGCGCCAGAGGATGACGCCCCACAGCGCGATGTACCCTACGACGACGAGGGGATGGACCAACCCCGCGCTGCGCATAAAGTGTAACAGCGCAACGGCCACGACAAGATCGATGATGAGGTCGTTCTGCCCGATCCAGCTCTGTTGCGTGACGCCACTCTTGCGCGCCAGGGGGCCGTCGAGGGCGTCGGTGGTCCACGCGGCAAGGAGCAGGCATGCGGCAGCGTTGAGCCCGTCCGATCCCGCCACCGATCCCAGGCCGGCCAGCGCGAGTGAGAGCACACCGCGTAGGGCAGTCAGGGTATCAGCAAGCGGTTTCAGCCAGGCCATGACGTTCTCCTGTGGACGTGTTGTTGTGGTAGTGATACAGGTAACGTGAGTATAGCCGTGCGAGACAGAGGTGCAAAGCGGGGAGAAGGACGCCCTTCATAGCCGTCGTCCCGAGCGCGGCGAGGGACTCTGACCTACGGGACGCGTCGTCCCCCGTGTGAAGCCCCTCACCCCCGCCCTCTCCCCGCTAGCGGGGAGAGGGGCGGATCGCCGCTTCGCCCTTGGCTGCCTAGAACGTCCCTTCGTCGTCCCGAGCGCAGGGAGGGACCTTGATGCAATACCTTTCAAATAACGAGGTGACATGGGGCGCTTCCTGTGGCACACTTGGTTTGCCGACCATTCGTGTGTCAGGAGGCGCCCCATGGGATTCACCTTACGCGCCATCGAG
>DUUT01000183.1 GCA_012841405.1 Chloroflexota bacterium | reverse complement strand
GGCGCGCGCCCTGCATGGCGCCATCCGCGCGGGCCTCGTGCGGGCCTGCCACGACTGCTCCGAGGGAGGCCTCGGGGTGGCCCTGGCGGAGATGGCCCTGGCGGGCCATCGCGGGGCAGAGGTGCACGTGATGGACGTGCCCTGCGCCGAGGCGCAGGCCGCGCCCGCCATGGACTGGGTGCTCTTCTCCGAGTCCAATGGCCGCTACCTCGTCGAGGTGGCGCCGGAGGACGCCGTGGCGTTCGAGGCGCTGCTGGAGGACGTGCCCTACGGTCGGATCGGCGTGACCCGCGACGATGGGACGCTGGTGGTACGGGGCCACGGCGACGAGGCGTTCACCCTCGACGTCGCTACGCTGCGCACCGCCTGGCGTGGGCACCTCGCTGCTGGGGCTGGTGAGGAGGAGAAGGCATGAGTGCGCCACGTGTGATGGTGATGATGGCGCCGGGAACCACCCGCGAGCGCGAGGCGGCCCTGGCGTGCGAGATGGCCGGCGGGCGGGCCGAGCTCGTCCACATCAGCGACCTCGCCACGGGCGCGCGCGACCTGCGCGCCTACCAGATGCTCGTGCTGCCCGGCGGCTTTGCCTATGGCGACGATCTGAGCGCCGGGCGCCTATGGGCCGCGGACCTGGTGCATCGCTTTCGCCAGGGGCTGGACGCCTTTGCCGCCGCGGGCAAGCCGGTGATGGGCATCGGCAATGGCTTCCAGGCGCTCGTCAAGGCGGGCTACCTCCCGGGGCCGGCGCCGCAGCAGCGCGTCACCCTGGCCGTGAACCGGCGGGAGGCCTTTGAGTGCCGCTGGGTGCGCCTGCGGGCCCATCCGACGAGCCGGTGCCTCTTTACAGCGGGGTTGGAGGAGGACATCCTGTGCCCGGTCGCCCATGGGGAGGGGCGCCTGGTGGTGCCCGACGCGGCCACGCGTGATGCCCTCTGGCAGGAGGGGCTCGTGGCCCTCACCTATGTGCCCATGGATGGCGCGGTGGGGGACGGGCCGGTGGGCTATCCGGCGAATCCCAGCGGCGCGGTGGATGACATCGCCGGCATCTGTAACGCCGCCGGCAATGTGCTCGGGCTCATGCCCCACCCGGAGGACCACATCGATTCCCTGCAGCACCCCCGCTGGACGCGCGGTGCGTCCGGTGGGCTGGGCATCCGCCTGTTCGAGAACGGCGTGCGTGCGGCGCGCGTCTTCCTTGGCTAACGGCTGGGCGTTACGGGGGGCCTCCAGCCGAGGCGCCGGTGCCAGGACCCGGGCGACGGCGTGCTGAGGCGCGCGCTGCGGCCGGTGGGAGCTGGCACCAGCGCCTCACCGGCAGGGCACAGCCCACCACCCGTAACCCACAACCTGCACTGTGGAGGCTGGAGCGTGGACTATACCCACGAAACCTACATCTCACCATTCACCTGGCGCTATGGCAGTGCCGAGATGCGCACCCTATGGTCCGACATCGGCAAGCGGCGCCTCTGGCGGCGGGTGTGGGTCGCCCTGGCCGCGGCGCAGGCCGAGGTCGGCCTGGTGACGGCGGCGCAGGTGGAGGACCTCCGCGCCCATCAGGATGACGTGGACTGGGAGAGGGCGCAAGAGATCGAGGCCGAGCTGCGCCATGACCTCATGGCCGAGGTGCGCGCCTACGCCGAGCAGTGCCCCGTGGGCGGCCCCATCATCCACCTCGGCGCCACCAGCATGGACATCGAGGACAACGCCGATGCCCTGCGCCTGCGCGAGGCCCTGGGGATGGTGCACGCGCGGCTCGCAGCGGTGCTGGCCGCCCTGGCGGAGCGCATCGAGGCCGAGGCGGACACGCCCATCATGGCCTATACCCACCTGCAGCCCGCCGAGCCGACGACGCTGGGCTATCGCCTGAGCCTCTACGCCCAGGACCTGCTGGACGATTACCGCGCCGTCGCCGCGGTGCGGGAGCGCATCCGCGGCAAGGGGTTCAAGGGCGCCGTGGGCACCTCCGCCTCCTACGGGCACCTCCTTGAGGGGCGCGGCATCACGCCGCAGGCGTTGGAGGAGCGCATCATGGCGCAGTTGGGCCTGCCGGCCTTTCCCGTTACCAGCCAGACTTACCCGCGCAAGATGGATTTCCAGGTGCTGAGCGTCCTCGCCAGCATCGCCCAATCGGCGCACAAGTTCGCCCTGGACCTTCGCCTTCTGCAGTCGCCCCTCTTTGGCGAGCTGGCCGAGCCCTTTGGGCGCCGGCAGGTGGGCTCCTCGGCGATGCCCTTCAAGCGCAACCCGGTGGCCTCTGAGACGATCTGCTCCCTGGCGCGCGCCGTGGCGGGGCTGCCGCGCATCGCCTGGGACAACGCCGCCCTCTCGGCGCTGGAGCGCACCCTGGACGATTCGGCGAATCGGCGCAGCGCCCTGCCCGAGGCGTTCCTGGCGGTGGACGAGATCCTCTCGCGCATGGCCGGCATCGTGCGCGGGCTGCGGCTCGGGCGTGAGGCCATGGCCCGCAACCTGGCGACGTACGGCCCCTTTGCCGCCACCGAACCGCTGCTCATGGCGCTCGTCGTCGCCGGGGCGGATCGGCAAGCGATGCACGAGCGCATCCGCGATAACGCCATGGCGGCGTGGGAGGCGGTGCAGCGCGGCGCGGACAATCCCCTCGTCGATTTGCTGGCGGCCGATGGCGCCATCACGCGCTACCTGGCGCCGGACGAGGTACGGCGGCTCATGCGCGAGGGCGCCGGGGTGGGCGACGCGCCCCAGCGTAGCCGCACCCTGGCCCGAACGATCCGCGAGGCGCTCCATGCGGTGGCGCGCGATTCCAGCCCAAGGGGAGGCTGACATGGCATCCAGATCGGTGACGCTCGGTGACAAGCTGACGGAAGGCAAGACCAAGATCATCTACGCCCACCCGACCAAGGACGACGTCGTCTACATGGTGCACAAGGATGGGATCACCGCCGGGGACGGCGCACGGCGCGACGTGCTGCCCGGCAAGGGTGTCCTGGCGTGCCGTACGACCTCGAACGTGTTCTACCTGTTGGAGGATGAGGGCATCAACACGCACTATATCGGTATGGCGGCCCCCAACGTCAACATCGTGGCGCGCTGCACCATGATTCCCCTCGAGGTCGTCATGCGCCGTATCGCCACCGGCTCGTACCTGCGCCGCCACCCCGACATCGCCGAAGGGGCGCGCTTTGAGCCGGTGATCGTCGAGACCTTTTTGAAGGACGACGCCCGCCATGACCCCCTCGTCACCGATGAGGAGATCGTCGCCATGGGCGTAGCGACTCCGGACGAGGTCGAGGCGATGCGCCGCACGGGGCGGCGCGTGTTCGAGGTGCTGGAGGCGGCCTGGGCGGCCCACGAGGTCACCCTGGTGGACTGCAAGATCGAGTTTGGCCGCGCCGCCTCGGACGGCACGCTGCTGGTGGCCGATGTCATCGATAACGACTCGTGGCGTATCTGGCCCGGGGGAGACAAGCACCGCATGCTGGACAAACAGATCTACCGCGACATGCCGGAGGTGACGGACGCGGGGCTCCAGGCGCTGTACGCGACGTACGCCCAGGTGGCCGACCTCACGGACACGTTTGTGGAGGAGTAGGACGATGCCTGGCCGTGTCGTCATCCTCATGGGATCGCAGAGCGACCTCGACCACGTGGCCAAGATCGCCGCGCGCCTCGATGCGTTGGGCATTCCCTACGTGCGGCGCATCGCCTCGGCGCACAAGAGTGTACGCCACCTCCTGGACGTTCTGGAGGCGTATGCCGCGGAGGCGCAGCCCACCGTCTATATCGCCGTGGCCGGGCGCTCCAATGCCCTGGCCGGTATGGTGGACGCCAACACCCCCTACCCGGTCATCACCTGCCCACCGGTATCCTCCGCCTTTGGCGGCGGCGACATCTACTCGTCGCTGCGCATGCCCAGTGGCGTGGCGCCGCTGGTGATCCTCGATCCCGAAGCGGCGGCGTTGGCGGCGGCCAAGATCCTCGCCCTGGGGGATGTCGCGCTCGCGGGGCGCATCGTCGCCTACCAGAGCGAGCTCGCACAGGCGATCGTGTCGGCGGATGAAAGGCTGCAAGCGTGAGGCCTTTGACGGGAGAGAACAGCATGACCCTTCAGCCCGCAGGTGACGTGACCCGAGGAGACGCGGATCAGCCGCGGGAGGCCTGCGGTGTGTTCGGCATCTTTGCCCGCGACGAGGCGGTGGCCCGCATTACGTTCTTTGGGCTGTTCGCGCTGCAGCATCGCGGCCAAGAGAGTGCCGGCATCGCCGTGTCCGACGGTCGGCAGGCGACGCTCTACAAGCGGATGGGCCTCGTGTCCCAGGTGTTCAACGAGGACAACCTGCGGCCCCTCCAGGGCCACATCGCCATTGGGCACACACGCTACTCGACGGCCGACGCGACGCGCGTCATCAGCGCCCAGCCCTTCCTGCTGGAATCCGCCCTCGGCCCCGTAGCCCTGGCTCACAACGGCAACCTGGTGAACTCGGGCGAGCTGCGCAAAGAGCTGTTCGCCCGCGGTGTGGGCCTGACCTCATCGTGCGACAGCGAGACGATGGTGCAGCTCCTGGCCGGGGCGCAGGGCGATACCTGGCTGGAACGCATCCGCCACCTCATGCGTCAGGCCCTCGGTGCCTATAGCGTGACCATCCTGACCCGCGACGCCCTCTATGCCGTGCGCGATCCCTGGGGGTTCCGCCCCCTCGTCATGGGGCGCCTGAACGGCGGCTGGGTGGTCGCCTCCGAGAGCTGCGCCCTGCAGACCGTCGGGGCGACGGACATCGCCGAGATCCCGCCCGGCAAGATCGTCATCGTCGACGACGCCGGGGGGCGCATTGTCGAGGGGGCCCCGGCGGGCAAGTCGAACCTGTGCATCTTTGAGTACATCTACTTTGCGCGCCCCGACAGCATCATCGATGGGCAACTCATCCACGAGGTGCGCCAGTCGCTGGGGCGCGAACTGGCCCGCGAGCATCCGGTGGAGGCCGATCTCGTCATGTCGGTGCCCGATTCGGCGACTGCCGCAGCCATCGGCTATGCCCAGGAGGCGGGCATCCCCTACAATGAGGGGCTGATCAAGAACCGCTACATCGGGCGCACCTTTATCGAGCCCGACGACCGCCTGCGGCAGGCGGGGGTGGCGCTCAAGTTCAACCCGCTGGTACAGACGCTCCAGGGCAAGCGCGTCGTCGTGGTGGATGATTCCATCGTGCGGGGCACGACGAGCCGGCCCATCGTCGAGCTGCTGCGGCGCGCCGGCGTCGCCGAGGTGCACATGCGCATCTCGTCCCCGCCCATCAAGCATCCCTGCTTCATGGGGGTAGATATGGCCACCTACGATGAGCTCATCGCCCACCGCCTGTCGGTGCGCGAGATCGAGCGCCACGTCGGCGCGGATTCCCTCGGCTTTCTCAGCCTCGAGGGGATGCTGCGCGCCGCGGGGCGTCCCAAGTCGCGGTTCTGCGTCGCCTGCTTTACGGGCGAGTATCCGTTCGAGCAAAAGGCGGGCGGTTTCGTTCGCCATCCAGAGGTGTGCTGCTCCTTCCAGGAGGTGGCGGGATGATGCGCGTGCTAGTGGTCGGTTCGGGGGGGCGCGAGCACGCCCTGGTGTGGGCGCTGCAGCGGTCGCCACGCGTGGGCGCCCTGTACGTGGCGCCGGGGAACGGCGGGACCGCCGGCCTGGCGACGAACGTGCCCATCGCCGCCGAGGACGTGGAGGCGCTCGCCGACTATGCCGCCGGGGAGCGCTTTGACCTCACCGTCATCGGCCCCGAGGCGCCCCTCGCCCTGGGGCTGAGCGACCGGCTGCGCGCGCGCGGCCTGCGCGTCTTTGGCCCCAGCGCCGCCGCGGCACGCCTCGAATCCTCCAAGGTGTTCAGCAAGCGCTTCATGGACGCGCACGGTATCCCCACGGCGGATTTCGCCGTCTTTGACGCCTATGACGACGCCGTACGCTACGTGGAGGGGCACCCCGGCCCCGTCTTTGTCAAGGCGGATGGCTTGGCCGCGGGCAAGGGCGCCATCGGCTGTCAGACCCCCAGCGCGGCGCGTGCGGCGCTGGACCGCATCATGCGGCAGCGCGCCTTTGGCGCCGCCGGCGACCGGGTGGTCATCGAGGCGTGCCTGCGGGGCCAGGAGGTGTCAGTGCTGGCGTTCTCCGACGGGCGTACCGTGCGTCCCATGATCCTGGCGCAGGACCACAAGGCGGCCTATGACGGTGATCGCGGCCCCAACACCGGCGGCATGGGCAGCTATGCCCCGGCGCCCCTGCTGGACGAGGCGCTGATGGCGCGCGTCACCTCCAAAGTGCTGCAGCGCACCGTGGACGCCATGGCCGCCGCCGGGACGCCGTACGTGGGGGTGCTCTACGCCGGGCTGATGGTCGACGGGGACGATTACGCGGTGCTCGAGTTCAACTGCCGCTTTGGGGATCCCGAGACGCAGGTCATCCTCCCCCTGCTGCGCACCGACCTCAGCGACGTGCTCCTCGCCTGCGCGGAGGGACGGCTGCATGAGGTGCCGCTGGCGTGGCGTGAGGGCGTCTGCGTATGCGTCGTCATGGCGGCGCAGGGGTACCCGGGCAGCTATGCACAGGGGCAGGCCATCGAAGGGCTGGAGGAGGTCGCGGGACACGAGAACACCGTCGTCTTTCACGCCGGCACGGCGCGGCGCGACGGGCACATCGTCACCGCCGGTGGCCGCGTGCTGGGCGTCACCGCCTGGGACGCCGACCTCCCCCGGGCGATGGCCCGCGCCTATGCCGCTGTCGACGCGATTCACTGGCCCGGCGCCATGTACCGCCGCGATATTGGCGCCAAGGGGCTGGAGCGGAGCGACGGGCTGCCGGGTACCACTGGGGATGCAGTGGCGCACGGAGCGGCCGCCACCCACGCCCAGCCCTCGGCGTACCGCGCCGCCGGAGTCGATATCGATGCGGGCAGCCGGGCGGTCGAGCGGATGGGGGAGGCGGTGCGCTCGACCCATGGCCCGGAGGTGCTGATGGGCATCGGCTCCTTCGGTGGGCTCTATGACGCCACGCGCCTCCAGGGGATGCGCGCGCCGGTGCTCGTGGCCTCTACCGATGGTGTCGGCACCAAGACGATGGTGGCCGCCGCCCTGGGCAGCTATGAGACCATCGGCCAGGATATCGTCAACCACTGCGTCAACGACATCCTGGTGCAGGGGGCCGAGCCGCTCTTTTTCCTCGATTACATCGCCATGGCCACCCTCGACGCCGACGTCGTGGCGCGCATCGTCAGCGGTGTGGCACGCGCCTGCCGGGCGGCGGGGTGCGCCCTCTTGGGCGGCGAGACCGCCGAGATGCCGGGCGTCTATGCTCCCGGCGAGATGGACCTGGCGGGCACCATCGTCGGTGCCGTGGAGCGGGACGCCATCATCGATGGCCGCACGATCACGCCGGGGGACGTGCTCATCGGCCTCCCCTCCAGCGGGCTCCACACCAACGGCTTTAGCCTCGTGCGGCGCATCTTTTCGCGCGCGGAGTATGGCGACCATGCCGGCGAGTTGGGGCGCCCGCTCGGCGAGGCGCTGGTGGAGCCGCACCGCTCGTACCTGTCCCCCGTGCGCGCCATGCGCCAGGCGGTGACCATCAAGGGGCTGGCCCACCTCACGGGCGGCGCCTTTGTCGACAATATCCCCCGCATCTTGCCGGAGGGGAGCGCCGTGGTCGTGCGCCGTGACGCCTGGGAGGTGCCCCCCCTCTTCCGCCTCATCGCGCGCCAGGGCGGCGTCGATCGCGACGAGATGTACCGCGTGTTCAACATGGGTATCGGCATGGTAGTCATCGTTGCCCCTGACGAGGTGGATGCGGCCCTCGACGCCGTGGCGCGCGAGGCGTACGTCATCGGCGAGGTCGTCGCGCGGGGCGAGGGCGAGAGGGTGGTGCTGCGCTGATGCCGGACACCAAGAACCCCTCAGCGACCCGTCGCCTTGCGGTGCTCATCTCGGGCAGTGGCACGAACCTGCAGGCCATCATCGATGCCTGCGCCTCGGGAGCGCTGCCCGACACCGAGGTGGCGGTGGTGGTCTCGAATCGGCGGGCCGCCTACGGCTTGCAGCGTGCCGCCGCCCACGGCATCCCCACCATCTACCATCCCCTGCGCCCCTACCGGCTGGCGGGGCGTTCGCGTGAGGCGTATGACGCGGATCTGGCGGCGCGGCTCGCTCCCTATGCGGTGGACCTCATCATCCAGGCGGGGTGGATGCACCTGTTCACCATGGCCTTCCTCCGGCACTACCCCGGACGGGTGCTCAACATCCATCCGGCGTTGCCCGGGGCCTTTCCGGGGATGCACGCCATCGAGCGCGCCTACGAGGCGTTCCGTCAGGGCACGATCGATTGCACGGGGGTGATGGTGCATCGCGTGCCCGATGAGGCGGTAGACGCGGGGCCCGTCGTTGCCTGCCGCCAAGTCCCCATCTTGCCCGACGACACCCTCGCCTCCCTCGAGGCGCGCATCCACGCCACGGAGCACGCCCTGTACATCGAGGCGATCGCTGCCGAACTGCAGCGCCTGGAGCGCGAAGCATCCGCGGGCGAGCCACCCCGGGGACGCGGTGCGCGCGCCGGGTCATCCGCGGGGGCCTAGTTCCAGTTGTACAGCTGCCGCACGACCACCGTGTGGAGATCCTGGGTGCAGAGCTCGCAGAACGGCCACCCCAGCTCATCCTCCTCGATGGCCAAGGCCGCCAGCTCGCCCACCGTCTCGGCGTGACGCATGACGCAGCGATTGGTGCAGTGGAGCTCGAGCCCCCGCCGCTGTACGGAGGCGCTGCGGCCAAAGCTCGGGATGCCCATCACGTGCCCCAGATGGTGCCGCACGAGGCGTGCGAGGGCCAGGGCGCGCACGTGCGCCTCGGTCAGGGTACGCACGCGGTGGAGCGACATGACGGCGGTCGTCCCCGGCAGGCTCGTTCCCAGCGCATAGTGATCGGGTCGCAGCCTCGCCAGCGGTGCGGGGAAATCGGTGAGATCCTGGTCCAAGAGGGCAAGGTCAAAGTGTGGGTCCGCCCGCTGCCAGGGCTCTTGCCGCACGAGCTCGAGGAACACCGGGGCGATGACGCGCTGGAGGGTGTTGTCAAAGCTCATGTCGATGTACCACTGGGTACCCCAGTACGGGGTGTTGGGTACGAGCGCCGGGATGACCCAGTTCCCGTAGAGGTGGATCCGAATGGGCGGGTCCATCAACGCCCGGGGGTGCCGGAGGAAGAGCCACTTGAGCACTCCGTCGACCGTCTGGGCGAAGACCTCGCTCTCTTCCTCGAGTACCCCCTCGGACCACATCATCGAGATGAACTTGCTCATGACTATGCTCCCAAGGCCGCTCCGAACAGCTACTCCTTCTCCTGGATGTAGGGCCGATTATGCCACGTCGAGCGGGTCGCTCGCAAGTGGTGTCGGCGCCAGACGCGCAGGCCCCAGCGCGCCGGTGGGGTTTCTCCCTAGCGGACGGTGATCCGATCCGCCAGCTTGGCGTAGGTGGCCTCGCCGATGCCGCTCACGGCCACGATCTCGGCGGCGTCGCCAAAGCCGCCGTGGGCCTGTCGGTAGGCGATGATGCGCTGCGCGAGGGCGGGGCCGATGCCGGGGAGGCTCTCGAGCTCTGCCGCGGAGGCGGTGTTGATGTTCACCCGGGCCTGCGGCGCGGCGGCACCGCCGGAGGGCGACGCGTGGTCGGGCAGGACCTCGGGGAGGGGCATCGGCGTGGGTTGGGGCGGCGGCGGCGTCCCCTGGCGGGGCACGTACACCTGCTGCCCGTCGTGGACGTGATCGGCCAGGTTGATGCGCTCCTCGTCAGCGTCGGGCGCCATCCCGCCGGCGGCGGCGACGGCATCGATGAGGCGACTGCCCGGGGGCAGGCGGTAGACGCCCGCGCGCACTACGGCGCCCGTCACGTGCACCTGGAGGGGAGGCGCCCCTTCCGACGGGGTAGGCGCTGCCGTTGGCGGCGCTGTGGGGAGGGCGATGGTGATCGGCTCGGGGCGGGGCCAGTGGGCGATGGCCCAGCCTCCGCTGGCCAAGGCCATGCCGAGGAATACCAGTAGCACGCCGTGACCGAAGCGTTGCACTCGCTCCATGTCTCCCTCCAGCGCACGACTGCCGCCATTATGCCACGCGGGCGAGAAGCCCTGCAAGCGGGTGCGCGCGGAAGTGTATCTCAGGGATGACGCCCAGGACGTCGCTCTCTCGCAGCAGTGGAAAGCCGACGGCGTCAGTGGGACCGTCGGCTTTCCATAGCACCACGGCTGGGCTAGATGACCCGCCTATGAGGCCTTCTCGGACTGCTCGTCGTTGTCAAGGAACCTGTTGATTAGCTGCTGCACTTGCTCGCGATCGCTGACGCCATATACACGAGCAAGATAGACGAGCGTGTCAAAGGGGCTCTCGAAGGTCAGGCGGCCCAAGGCGCGCCCGAGTTCTTCCACGGTCCAGCCGGCATTCTCCTTGCTCACGTGCTCGCCGACTGACCAGTTGCGGGTGATCGCGACAGTGCTGCCACGGACTGTCAGCATCTGGCCGGTGAGGGTGCAAGCGGCACTCGCGAGGTGGGCGACGACCACGGCTTGATGGATGGGGTCCCACGGATCGTAGCTTCCGGGCGCGGACCGATCTCGCGCAGTCAGGGAATCCACTCCTGCGGGAAGGTCAAGGGAGAGTCGAGTCCTGGCCCCCGGAGAGATGCCGTTCACGCGAACGCCGTAGCGGGCTAGCTCCAGGCTGTGCAGTATCGTCATTGCCCCGACCCCGGCGTTCGCTGCTGCATAGTTGGTGTTCAGAGGGTAAGGGGAGTTCAAACCGGCAGAGGAGGATGTGTTGATAATCGCGCGATCGGCGCGATCCCCAGCTTCGTACCGCTCGCGCCAATAGCGGGCTGCCCAGTGACTGACGGCGAAGGTTCCCTTTAGCTTTACGGCGACCACGGCGTCGAACTCTGCTTCACTCATGTTCACGAGCGCACGGGGGCGGCTGATCGCGGCGTTGTTGACCACGACGTGCAGATCCCCAAAGGCATCGATGGCAGTGTCTACCATGCGCTTGGCGCCTTGCCAATCGGTGACACTGTCGGTGTTAGCCACCGCAGAGCCGCCTGCCGCGTGTATCTCGGCAGCCACCGAAGCGGCGATACTGGTGTCCCCGCCGCTGCCGTCGGAAGAGACGCCAATGTCGTTGACCACGACTTGGGCGCCCTCGGCTGCGAAATAGAGCGCCTCTGCGCGACCGATACCACGCCCGGCGCCGGTGATGAGGGCGACGCGCCCATCCAGGATTCCCATCGCTAGATCCCCCTTCGTGAGTAGTCGAATCCACGACCGACGTTCTGAGGATTCACGGTCACCATGGCCCGATATAACCAACTAGTTAGATAATAACGCATCACCGATGAGTTGTCAAGGGGTTCCCCTTGGTGGTGCGACGTTGCGGAAACCATGGCGCCTGCTCTGTTGTCTGTACAGGCCAGAGCTAGCGATCGGGGCTTGTCGGGGATGGCGTACCGGCTGTGTCACCGGTCGTTGGTAGCCTTAGGAGTCGGCGATCAACCCGTGCACAACAAAGGCGGCGATCTCGTCGCGTGCCTGTGCCAGCGCGTCCGGAGTGTCTAGCTTGCTAGCCGGCTCGTCGCCGAATAGCACCATCTGAAACACGGGTAACGAGGTGATGTAGGTTCGGCAGACGTTCGTGAGGATCATCAGGAAAAGATGCGGAGATATCTCCGGGCGGAGCACCCCTGCCTGTCGCGCGCGATCGAGTATGCCCATGAAGAGGTGGACATCGCTGTGATCGAGCTGCGAGTAAAGCTTTCGCAGCGTTGTCCAGCCGCCAGCCTCCTCCCAGGCGATAATGCGCAGCGGTTGCGGATGTTCGACGACATAGTCGAACATGGCCGTGACCATCTCTCTTACGAGTGCCCCAAAGCTCTCGCGCGTAATGGGGGCGTCGGGCGAGAGCGATCCGAGGATCTGAAGACCTACGCGGGTGGCCTGCGCGTCCACCCTCTTGAGCACGTCTGTATAGAGGCCGAGCTTGTCACCAAAGTATTGAAAGATCAGGCTCTTGTTATAGCCCGCTGCCTTGGCTATCGCGTCGACTCGTGCGCCGGCAAACCCATGCCGGGCGAATTCCATCTCCGCTGCACTGAGAATCGCCTCCTGCGCTCTCGCGGCGTTGCGTGGCCGTCTCTGCGAGGTTTTTGTCTGGGGCATGCCCGCCACCTTTCTCCTGCTAGTCGCTGGCCGTATAATCAATTGGTTAGCTAGTGTACCATAGGTATCGTGTGTATCAACTCATCGATTCGCTCCCACCGCTTGACGCCGCCCGAATGCCTCCCCTAGAATGGCCGCGCACCTGAGCGAAAGAGGGCCTGGGATTTCGCGCACCGCCATCAGCCTCGGCAAGCTGTCTCGCGGCAGGCGGAGGCCATGCCACCACCATACATGGACTCGCCCCCACTGCGGACCATCCTTTGAGGAGACACCATGATAGAACCCCACGTGAGTGAGACGCGTTACCCCGCCTGCGACGTCCTCGTCCTGGGTGGTGGCATGGCCGGCATCGCCGCCGCCATCGCCGCGGCACGCCAGGGCGCCGACACCGTGCTCGTCGAGCAATCCGGCTGGCTGGGCGGCATCGGCATCGTCGGCGCCACCGGCCTGCACAGCTTTTTCAACGTCTTTGACGCCCACCCCGGCGCCGAGCGCGCCCGCGTCGTGGCCGGCATCGCCCAGGAGCTCGTCGACGGCGTCCAGCGGGCCGGCGGTGGGCTGGGCCACGTCCGCATGGAGCGTGGCGGCGATTTCGTCAGTATGCTCACTCCCGTCGAGCCGGAGGTGTTCAAGCTCGTCGCTGCCACGATGTGCCGCCAGGCGGGGGTGCGCCTCGTGCTGCACACCACCGTGGACGAGGTGCGGGCGACGAACGGCCACATCGACGGCGTGGTGGTCTGGAATCGCGCCGGCCGCTCCCTGCTGCGCGCCAAGACGTACATCGACTGCACGGGCGACGGCATCGTGGCGCAGTACGCCGGAGCGCCGGTACAGACCTTTGCCCCGGGCGACCCCGGCGCCTACGCGGCCGGGTTCACCTTTCGCCTCTGCAACGTCGACCTCGACCGCCTCGAGGCCGATCTCGAGCGGCGCGGCGTGATCTCGCAGCTCGCGCACGCCGTCAAGCCGGGCATGGCCCAGCCCGACCTGGTGCGCCTGGGGATCAACATGCCCAAGCTGCGCGAGCAGGGCGTTGAGGGGACGCCACGCTACTTCCTCTCCTCCTCGCTACGGCCGCGCGAGATCACCTACATGAACTGCATCAACTATGGCCCCAACGATGGCATGGACCCCGACCAGCTCACTGAGGCCGAGCTCGATCTGCGCGCCCAGATGTTTGCCGTCACCGAGATGTTCCGCCGTCACTTTGACGGCTGCGCGGCGTGCTTCCCCGCCGGCCCGGCCCCGTACGCTGGGCAGCGCCGCGGCCTGGCCATCCGCTGCGATTACGAGCTGTCGCAGGACGATTGCACGGAGGGGCGGCAGTTCGATGACCAGGTCGCCTGCTTTGGCTTTATCGACAACAGCCGGTACTTTGTGCGCGATGCGGGGGCCTACGGCATCCCCTACCGAGCGCTGCTGCCGCAGGGGGTCGACAACCTGCTCATCGCCGGGCGCATGATGACGGTGGACCTCGTGGCCCATAACAGCACACGCAACACCGTCTGTTGTCTGGCGTGTGGCCAGGCCGCGGGCACCGCCGCCGCCCTGGCGGCCGCGCGCCACGGCACCACTCGCGAGGTGGACGTGCCAGCGCTGCAGGACGCCCTTCGCGCTGCCGGCGCCCTCCTCCAGCCGCGCCCGGACCCCCTGAGCGCAGACTGACCACCACGGCGCCACGCGACCGACGGGGGCGCAGACCAGGGCAGGGAGCGCCGAGGGGTCGGCGCGAGGGCGTACCCCTCGGCGAGAACAATGCGACGGACCAGCGATACCGATGCCCCAGGGCGCCTCGGCGTCTTGGAGCGGAGTACTGGAGGCCACCATGCCTACGCACTACCATGAACCCGCCCGCCGCATCCCCATCATCCGCGATGTGGATGTCCTCGTCGTCGGAGGGGGGCCAGCCGGCCTGGCGGCGGCCATCGCCGCGGCGCGCGAGGGGGCGCGCACTACCCTCGTGGAGCGGTTCGGCTACCTGGGGGGCACCGCCACCGCCTCCCTCATGGCGTGCATCAACGGCTTTCGCAACCAGGTCGAGCCCGATGCGACGCAGACGGTGCGCGGCATCGCCGAAGAGATCGTCCTGCAGCTGAAGGAACTGGGCGGCTTGGGGAAGAGCCCTTATCCGCAAAAGCCCTACCCCACCGAGCCGGGGCGCCTCGCATACAGCTATGCCATCGACACGGAGTGCTTCAAGTACGTCACCCTCAAGATGGCCGTCGAGGCGGGGGTGGATCTCCTCCTGCACACCTATGCCTGCGACAGCATTGTCGTGGATGGCGTGCTGCGCGGTATCTGCATCGAGAACAAGTCGGGGCGGCAGGCCCTCATGGCGCGGGTGACGGTGGACGCCTCGGGCGACGCCGACGTGGCCTATCGCGCCGGCGTGCCCTTCTGGCAGACGGTCCACGCGGAGAACCCGCGGTTGACGGACGCCCTCATGGTGCGCATCGCCTTTGGTGCGACGCGCCCCGAGGGGGTGCATGCCTGCGATTTCGGCGACCATGCCGTCATCTGGGGGCCGGGGGTAGAGGCCATCGATGGCACCAACGCCGAGGCGCTCTCCCGCGCCGAGATCGATGCCCGGCTGCGCATCTACGAGGATCTGGCCGCCAAGCAGGCGCAGGAACCGGCGCTGCAGGGCGCGCGCATCATCGAGACGCCGCCGCTGCTGGGGATTCGCCAGACGCGGTTCGTTGAAGGGGAGTACAAGCTCACGGCCGACGATGCCATCAGCGGCCGGCGCTTTGACGACGTCGTGGCCATCAGCTCCTGCCCCATCATCCACTACTATGGCTACCGCCGCTACCTAGAGCACGAGGGGTACGACATCCCGTACCGCTGCCTCGTACCCCAGCGGGTGGACGGCCTGCTGGTGGCCGGGCGCTGCATCTCCAGCGAGCAGCAGCCCTACGAGTCGCACCGCGCCATGGTGCCCATCCTGGCCATCGGCCAGGCGGCCGGCGTCGCCGCGGCCCTCGCGGCCCAGGAGGGCGTCGCCCCACGAG
This sequence comes from Chloroflexota bacterium, assembly GCA_012841405.1. Classification (GTDB taxonomy): domain Bacteria; phylum Chloroflexota; class Anaerolineae; order UBA1429; family UBA1429; genus DUUT01. Next base: position 20,642 of record DUUT01000183.1, on the reverse strand, counting down.
AACTCGACGTGGCGACACTCCAGCAACACCTCCAGGCGCAGGGAGCCGAGCTGCGACGGTAACGCGCAAAGAACCCCGGAGACACGTACACAACGCGGGATGGGTGGTCGCTACCCTCCGTGCGCCCCGTGCCTCCGGGGTGTTTCGCTCGTTATCCGCGTTCGATCCCTACGCGAGCTTGAGCAGGGCCGCCGCGTTGTCGTGGTACACTTTCTGGAGGACGTCATCGGGCAGGTAGAGGCCATAGATGCGCCAGCGCCCCTGCGGTGGGATGGCGGCGCCGGGCGCATAGTCGAAATACTCGTCCTTGGTCTCCAGGAAGCGAAAGTGCGTCTGGTACATGGGCACGAGGGGCGTCGCGTCGGTGCCAAAGACGATGCGATCGGCATACGTGAGGAACCAGTCCCGCGCGCTGTAGGGCGCCCGCCCCAACTCGGCGATGCGCGCCGAGAAATCGGTGACCATGTTCGGGTAGCGGTCCATCATCTCGGACACGAAGGCGAGGTTCTCGGGGTAGCAGCCCACGTGGGCGGTGATGAACGCCGTCTCGGGGTGCGCCTCGATGAGCCGGTATAGGGAGGCGATGAGCTCCTCAAAGGCCGGGAACTCGGGCCCGTAGAACGACCACTCCGGGCGGCGCTGGAGCTCGTCCCAGCGCTCGTTGAACCGGTCGAGGGGGCGAAAGAATGCCACCGGGTCGGCGCTGTGAATCAGCACCGGCACGCCCAGCGCTCCCGCCGCTGCCCAGATGTCGGCGAGACGCGGGTCGTCGGGCATGACGAGCTGCCCTGCCGTGTCGCGCACCGTGAGCCCCAGGCTCTTGAACACCTTGATCCCCCGCGCGCCCACCGCGATGTCCTGGCGGAGCGCGGTCACGGCGCGCTCCGTCCATCCGGGGCTGCCGACCCCCGTCCAGTCGACGTTGCAGAAGGTGACGAACCGCCCGGGGTAGGCATGGTCCAGCCCGTCGAGGTTGCGCTGCAGCGTCTCCCCCGTGCCACCGCTCAGATTGACGATCGCCTGCACGTTGAGGAGGTCCATCTCGCCCACGAGGTGGGCGATGTCGGCCTCCTGCATGCGCGGGTGGTCCACGGGCAGGTGGTTGTGGGCGTCGATGGCGGGGTACTTGGCCCGGAGCACGGGGTGCTCGGGCACGATCAACTCGGAGCGCGGCTGAAGGTCGGCGGCAAGTAGTGTGTCACGCATGGTGTGCCTCCTCCTGGGGCGAGCGCTCGCCCCTATGTGTCGCGGACTGCCGGATGAACCCGAGATAGCCAAGGCCCGTGAGGAACCCGATGGTGGCTCCGCCGATCACGGCCACAGGCATCCATTCGCGGATGCCGCCGAAGATGGAGCCCCGAAACACCCTTGGCCAGTTCGTCCAGAATGTCTCGGAGCCATAGCTGGAGATGTGCAGCTCGCTTCGGCCCGGTACGCCTACAAAGGCGAGGTGGACGGCGTTGGTCAGATAGTAGGCGACGATGGCCGCACACCACGTCACGATGCCGGCCAGCGCCGAGTGCAGCGACGATCGCGACCGCCGCGCCTCGTACAGGGCGACGGGGATAATCGGTATCAGCCAGACGCCGAGGTTCAGCACGACAAAGTGCCAGATTGTCCACGGGAACTGGGAGAGGAATCCGAGGTAGTAAAAGTCCAACGCTCCGAACACGATACCGATGGCCACAAAGCTGGCCCAACGTCGTTTCATCATCACCCCATGGGTGTGTGGGTTGGCATCGAACGGTGACACGCGAGGCGAACGCACCCGGCGCCTGCGGTGCCGACGGCGGTTGCTCCATGGCAACGGACCGCCCGTGGGAACGCGCCACATCGGTGACCGTTCGGCCTCACGTCGGATTATACACGCCCACCCCGGGCTTGCCAGCGCTTGACGGCAGGCGGCTTCATCGAGTAACGTGGGGCCGCGTTCCGCGGCCGACGATCGGCTGGGAGCTCGGCCTGGGGCGCCCGGCGAGCAGTGGGTGGTTGCCGTGGGACGGGGATCATGAGCCCTGTACCGCTGTGCCCCGCCACCCGCAGCCCGAGACGCGCAACCCGTACCGTGTCACCCACACCCCACAACCATTTAGGGAGGTCCAACTATGGACAAGAGCAAAAAGGTCGTAACATTTGGCGAGATCATGATGCGCCTCTCACCACCGGGGTTCCTGCGCTTTTCCCAGGCACGCTCGTTCGATGTGATCTATGGCGGCGGTGAGGCCAACGTGGCGGCGTCCCTCGCTGGGTTCGGCATCCCGGTGGACTATGTGACGCGCCTTCCCAAGAACGATCTCGGTGAGGCCTGCATGCGCTTCCTGCGCGAGCAGGGCGTTGGCGTGGACAAGATCGTCTGGGGCGGCGAGCGCCTGGGGATCTATTTCCTCGAGATGGGCGCCGTGGCGCGTGGCAGCAAGGTGGTCTATGATCGCGCCCACTCATCCATCGCTACCATCGAGCGCGGCATGATCGACTGGGAAAAGGTGTTCGCCGACGCTCACTGGTTCCACTGGACGGGCATCACCCCCGCCATCTCGGCCGGTGCCGCCGACGTGTGTCTGGAGGCCGCCCAGAAGGCCAAGGAGATGGGCCTCACCGTCTCCTGCGATCTCAACTACCGCCGGAACCTCTGGAAGTGGGGCAAGAAGGCCGGCGAGGTCATGCCCGAGCTGGTCAAGACGTGTGATGTCGCCATCGGCAACGAGGAGGACGCCGCGGCTGTCTTTGGCATCCACGCCCTGGATACGGACGTCACCGCGGGCAAGGTGGAGGCGGCCCAGTACCGCTACGTGTGCGAGGAGCTGGTCAAGCGCTTCCCCAACCTCAAGACGGTGGCCATCACCCTCCGCGGCTCCATCTCGGCCAGCCACAACACCTGGTCCGGCGTGCTGTACGAGGGCGGCACCATGTACGAGGCGCCTACCTTTGACATCACCCACATCGTGGACCGCGTGGGCGGCGGGGACTCGTTCATGGGTGGTCTCATCTATGGTATGCTGACCTACGGCGACGATCGCCAGTCGGCGCTCAACTTTGCCGTCGCGGCCTCGTGCCTCAAGCACACCATCTTTGGTGACTTTAACCTGGTCACCGTGGACGAGGTCACCAAGCTCATGGGCGGCGACGCCTCGGGCCGCGTGGCGCGGTAGACGGCACCCGGAGGCCAGCGGGCGATGGTTGGCAGCAGTTGGCACCCGCAACCTGTCACCCCTCGCCTGCACTACGGAACCCATCACCGACAGCGCATAATCCAAAAGGAGCGTACTGCCATGGCACGTTTTTCGCGTTCGCAGGTGTGGAGCACGATGGAGGAGCTCGGCCTCGTGCCCTTGTTCTACGAGGCGGACGTCGAGGTGGCCAAAAAGCTGGCTATGGCCATCTCGGCCGGCGGCGGCAAGGTCATCGAGTTCACCAACCGCGGCGACCGCGCCTTTGAGGTCTTTCGCGAGCTCGTCGTCTACCTCGAGAAGGAGGACCCCTCCATCATCCTCGGCGTCGGTTCGGTGCTCGACCCGGCCACGGCGGGGCTGTACATCAACCTGGGCGCCAACTTTATCGTCGGCTCGGTGCTCAACCCCGAGGTGGCCAAGCTCTGCAACCGCCGCAAGATCGCCTACTTCCCGGGGTGCGGCAGCGCTTCCGAGGTCTCGGAGGCGGAGGAGCTGGGCGTCGAGATCTGCAAGGTCTTTCCTGGCAGCGAGCTGGGCGGCCCCAGCTTTGTCAAGGCGATCAAGGCCCCCACGCCCTGGTCCAAGATCATGCCCACCGGCGGCGTCAAGGCGGACTATGACAACATCAAGGCGTGGTTCGATGCCGGCGTGACCTGCATCGGCATGGGGTCGGACTTGGCGCGCAAGGACCTCATCCAGGCGGAAAAGTGGGACGAGATCACGGCCCTCACCGCCCAGTGCCTCGCGTGGGTCCGCCAGGCGCGTGGTATCCCCGTCTTTTTGGGCGTGGAGCACCCGGGCCTCTATCCCACCTCCAAGGCGTCGGCGGCCGAGATTGCCGAATGGTACGCCAAGACCTTTGACTTTGAGGCCAGGGAGGGGAACAGCTCCTTCTTTGTCAGCGGCAAGGGCTCGGGCCGTATCGAGATCATGAAGAGCGAGCCCGATCGCCCCTGCCACATCGCCATCCGCGTGAGCGACTTTGAGGCCGCCGTGCAGGCTCTCAAAGAGAAGGGGGTTGCGCTCCTCGAGCCCACCCTGCGGCCGACGACCAAGTCGGTCTACCTGCGGGACCCCGATCCCGCGGGCAACACCGTCCATCTCCTCTGGATGCCGTAGGAGACGTACCACCGAGGGGGCAGAGCACATCTGCCCCCTCTTTCTATTCTCCGGAAAAGGGGGCACGGGCGCCGTTTCGCCTGCTCGGGTCCAGGCCTCTCACCTCCTCGCGCGTGGGCGAGCACGCTCCCTCTCCCCGGGCCCGGGGAGAGGGACGGGGTGAGGGGCAGAACCCTCGTCGTGAGCTCTTCCCGCCTCTAGGCGAACAGCGCGTCGACCAGCTCTTCGCTCAGGGCGTTCAAGTCGTGGACGATGAGGTCGGCACCGGCAAGCTTTTCCGCAGGATGCGTCGTGGTCAGCGCCAGGCAGCGCATGCCGGCGCGCCGCGCCGCCTCCACGCCCACGATGCCATCCTCCACCACCAGGCACTCCTCCGGCGCCACCCCGAGCGCCGCGGCGCCCTGCAGAAAAACCGCCGGATCGGGCTTGCTCCGCGGCAGGAATGCCCCGGACACGAGAGCGTCGAACTGATTGCCGATCTCGAGCGCTGCTACCACGGCGACGATGTTGGCCATCTCGCCGGAGGAGGCGATTGCCTGACGGTAGCCGCGCTCGCGCCCCCAGCGGAGCCACTCCCGGGCCCCCGGCAGCGCCCTCACGTGGGTGGGCACAAAGGTGCGAAACAGCGCCTCCTTGCGCGCCGACCAGCTGTGGATGTCCTCCGCACGGAGGGCATCGCCGAACCATTGCCGCAGGATTGCGGGATTGGCCATGCCAAAGGTGGTGGCAAACTGCTCCGCCGTCACCGAGCGCCCCTGCTCGGCCAGGAACTGCCGCCACGCCAACAAGTGTGCCTCTTCCGTATCCGCTACGACGCCGTCCATATCCCACAGGATTGCCTTGAGCACGCGATTCCCTCTCCGTTCAGTGGTCACCCCGCAGGCACGGAGATCATGGGGGGGACTGTGCGGGCGGCCTGCGCGGCCCTGCCGTTGGCCGGAGGTGCCCATTCATCCCTCTCCCTGCGTCTCTGTGCGCTGACTCGAGATGCTCTCCCCCCGGCACGTCATAGCCAGCGCTGTAGGAAGGCGATGACGGCCTTGCGTCCGTGGGCGGTCTCAAAATGCCCCGTGTCGTAGCGCAGCATCTGCCAGCGCTCGGGCACCCCCTGTTCGGCATAGACCTGCCGCAGCGCGGCGTCGATCTTGTCCAGCCCGGCAGGGGGCGTCAGCTCGTCATGGTTGCCCGCCAGTGCTAGGTGCGCGCGCGGTGCGATGAGGGCGTTGATGCCCGCCGTGTCAAAGTGCTGCAGCAGACGGGGGACATAGTAGTAGATGCCGTGGCCATCGAGGCCCCGCGTGGCGATCAGCTCCTGGAAATCGGTGAGGCAGCAGATATCGACGCACACCTTGACGCGCTCGTCGAGGGCCGCCAACCACCAGGCCATGGTGCTGCCCATGGAGAGGCCCAGCGTCGCCAGGCGGGTGGGGTCCACCTCGGGGCGCTCGGCCAAGTAATCGAGGGCACGGATGCTGTCGTACACCATCATGCCCCACAGGACCCGTCCGTGCCAAAGCATCTCTTTGAACAGCTCGGACTCGGTGCGGCCGCGCCGCTCGCCGAAATTCCAGCTGTCGATGCACAGGGCGCAATAGCCCAAATCCGTCAGCACCTTGGCATACGGCGGGGACTGCAGCGCGCCGCGGCCCTCGATGAACTCGCGCTTGCCGAGCACATAGTCGCCGCCATGGGCGTGGTTGTAGAGCACCGCCGGCGCCTGGCGCACCTCGCCGGCGGGCCGCGCCAGGAACGCCGGCACGGGCTCGATGCCGTTCAGGTCGAGGACCAGCGTCTCCAGGATGTAGCCGTCGCGCTCGCTGATGGCGAGCGTCTCTGCCGCGATGGGATGGTGGCGGTCGGGAAGGTCGCCCAACAGGGCGTACAGCTCGGCACGGCGCTGCGCCGTGGTGGCATCGGTCATGATCGGCCTCCAGATGGTGAGGAGTAGTGAGGCAGGGGGAGTCTAGTGGGAGCCCAGGGGGGCGTCAACCCCAGGCCCTGGCACCGCCGCGCGCAGCGCACTGCGCACTATCCGCCAAACAAGGTGCGTTTGCCCCGACCTGGGGACGATGCTAGAATGCGCCAACTGGCCGCTGACAACGTTGTCGCCAGATCCCCGATAGCTAGGAGATGACCGATGCGGAAACGGTGGCGCGGACCCTTTGCGGATACGAGTTTCTGGAACACCAACCTCATCATCCTCATTGCGACGGTATTCCTGGAGCGTTTTGGCCAGGGGATCGTGAACGCCGTCAACACGAACTTTTTCGTCGACGTCCTGGGGCTCAGCGGCGCCCAGGTGCTATGGCTGACGGGTTTCCGTGAGATTCCCGGCCTCAGCCTCATGTTCGTGGCGGCCCTCGTCATGCACCTGCCCCTCGTGCGGCGAGCGATGCTGTCGCTCATCCTCATGGGCATCGGCTACGGCCTGTACGTGCTGGTGGGGTCGTACACCGCTGTGGTGGCCGTGGCCATCATCGCCAGCCTCGGATTCCACAACTGGTCACCGGTGGAACAGGCCCTGGGGATGGGGCTGGCCCCCAAGGGGCGTTCCGGCGAGGTGCTGGGCACCATCACCTCCGTCGCCTCGCTGGCGGCGATCGCTGGCATGGGCGTGGTGGCGCTGTTGGCCGCTGTGCTGCCGCTGCGCGCCTTTTACGCGTTGGGAGGCGTGGTCATCATCGTGGCTGCCTATCTCGTGACACGTCTACCGATGGACGCCGCCAGTGCGGGCAAGGCGATGCCGCGTATGCTGCTCAAGCGTCGCTACGGCCTCTACTATATCCTCACCTTTTTCGAGGGCTCGCGGATGCAGGTGTTCGGTGCCTTTGGCACCCTCATCCTCGTGCAGAACTATGGGTTGGATACCCGCGCCATCAGCCTGCTCCTGCTCACCAGTAGCGTCGTGAACCTCATCGTCGTGCCGCGCTTTGGCAAGCTCATCGACCGGCTTGGCGAGCGGTTGACGCTCACGGGGAGCTATGTGCTGCTCGCCCTGTGCTTCATCGGCTATGCGACGGTGCACAATGCCCTGTTCCTGTGCGCCATGGTCATCGGCATCAACCTGCTGGTCACCATGCACCTCGCCCTGACCACTTATGTGAACCGCATCGCGCCCCCCGAGGAGTTGAGCCCTACCCTGTCGGCTGGCATGAGCATCAATCACGTCTCCTCGGTTGGCATGTCGCTCGTGGCAGGGTCGCTCCTCCAGATCGTGGGCTATGAGACGCTCTGCTACGGCGCCGCGGGTATCATCCTCGCCTCCGTGCCCTTTGCCCTGGCGATACGCACCCCGGCGTCCGCGCCACAGCCCAGCCTTGCGGGCGCCGAATAGCGCGCCCGCCGGTCGCGGGCAGAGCGGTGGCACGTGGGGCGCGGCGTGCCAGCGCAATTGGCCCCGCACCATACCACCCCTATAATAGGGTTACCCGCATTTGCCCGACTTACATTGAGGACACTGCCATGAACGACACGGTGGGCACCATTCTGATGGCCCTGGCCGTCCCCGTCGGTTGGGGACTCTTGAGCGCCTGGTTGTTCGATCGTTACCGCGATTGGCGCCAGCACGGCCGCGAGCGACGCCAAGCGCAGCGTGACGAGGCCTCTCCCGAGGTGGCGCACTGATGCTCGTGGCGTTAGGGGCCTTGGGTATTGGTACCGCCGTGGGTGTCCTGACGGGGCTCTTTGGCGTCGGCGGCGGCTTTCTCATCACCCCGCTGCTCAACGTGCTGCTGGGTGTGCCGATGCCCATCGCCGTGGGCACCGGCGCCATGCAGATCCTGGGGGTCTCGGCCGCCGGGCTCTACCGCCGGCGCCATGAGGGACTCACCGACTACAAGGTGGCGGCCGTGGTCTTTGGCGGCAACTATGTCGGCGTACGCCTGGGAGCGGCCCTCCTCGAGGGGCTTGGCGGTATGGGGGCGGTCACCATCAACGGCCGCGAGGTGGTGGCCGTCGACCTCATCCTCTTGGGCATCTTTACCATCGTGCTCGCCGGGATCGCCCTGTGGATCTGGTGCGATGCGCGGCGGCCAGGTGATGAGGAGGAGTGCAAGGGGCTCTTTGCGCGCATCCACTGCCCGCCCTATACCGATTTCCCCACCCTCACCCATCCCCGCCTGAGCATCGTCGTCATGTCCTACTTTGGGCTGGCGCTAGGCTTTCTGACGGGGCTGCTCGGCATCGGTGGTGGCGTCATTCTCGTGCCTGCCCTCATCTATCTCGTGGGTATGCGTGCGCACCAGGCCGCGGCCACCAGCCTGGCCCTCATCGCCCTCTCCTCCTTCGTCGCCGTCATCGTCCATGCCGGCGCGGGCAACACCAACCTGGCGCTCGCCGTGCCCCTCCTCATCGGAGGGTCGGTGGGGGTGCAGTTCGGTGCTACCCTCTGCGACCGCTGCGACGGCCAACAGCTCAAGCGCTCCTTCGTGCTGGTGGTTGTCGGCGCCCTGCTCATCGTGCTGGGCAAGCTCATCGGTCTGGTCATGTAACGGGTGGCGTGATGTGAGCCGACGGTCTAGGATGGGGCGACGCCCCTTTCTGCGCCTCGCCTGCGGTGGTGCCCTCACCGCCCTCTCGGCTGGCGTCCTGGGACCGGCCTATGCCCTCATGGTCGAGCCTGCGTGGCTGGATATCGCCCGGTGTACCGTGGAGCTGCCTGCACTGCCTCCGGCCCTCGATGGCCTCACCGTCGCGCAGCTCAGCGACATGCACGTCACCTCCCCGGCCGACGCCAACCATCTTGGCCGAGCCGTAGAGGTGGTGCAGCGGTTGGCGCCGGACCTCGTCGCCCTGACGGGGGACTATGTCACCCATGACGCGACGCATGTCGCCCTCTGTGCCCAAGCGCTCGCTCCCCTGCAGGCGCCCCTCGGCGTGTATGCCGTCCTGGGCAACCACGATGTCTGGACCGATGCAGACCATGTGGCGACGGGCCTGGCGGAGGTGGGTATCACCGTGTTGCGCGACGCGGCCGTGCCCCTCGACGCCGCGGGGGCCCGGCTGTGGATCGTGGGCGTGGACGATGTCGGGCGCACAAACCGCCCCGGGGCACGGTGCAACGCCTTTGCAGGGGTGTGGGAGCGCGCCCTCGCCCGTGGTAGCGCGCTGCTGGATGAGCTGCCGCCCGATGAGGCGCGCCTCCTCCTGGTGCACAACCCGGATGTCCACGAGGTGCTCGCCGCCCAACGCGTGGATCTGGCGCTCTCGGGGCATACCCACGGTGGCCAGGTGCGCCTGCCCCTCCTGGGTGCCCCGGTCCTCCCCTCCTGCTATGGCCAAAAGTACGCGCAGGGGCTCGTGCAGGCGCCACGCTGGCCGGTGTACGTCAACCGTGGCCTGGGCACCGTCTCGCCGCCGGTGCGCCTCAACTGCCGCCCCGAGGTGACGCTGCTGACCCTGCGCAGTGCCGGTGCCGCCTGATGCGCCGTCTCCTCACGTCGCCGGGAACCTTTGGCTGGCGACCCGCGTCCTGAAGGTGATGCTGGGCGCATCGCCGGTGAGCACGGCTCACACTGTAGATTCGCCCGCACGTAGCCAACAGAGAAGCGGAGGTAACCGTCATGTCGAACGGTCGTATAGGGAGATTGGTCACATCGCTTCTGGTCGTCGGCGCTGTGGTCGCCGTGGCGCTGTCGGGCTGGTCCGTCTTGGCCCAGACGCGCACCACGCCAGCGGCGTCACGCGCCCAGGAGCCCACGGGGGAGGCGTCCATGCCGCGCACCATTACCGTCGTCGGCACCGGTACCGTCAGCGTCACGCCCGATATCGCCACCGCGCACATCGGCGTCGAAACGACGGGAACGAGCGTGCGGGACGCCATCGATGACGCCTCCAAGACGATGGCCGACATCCTCGAGGCGCTCACCGCGGCGGGCGTGGCGGAACGCGACATCCAGACGTCGGGCTTTAACGTCTGGGCGGATCGCAACGCGCGACCCGCACCCATGATCGACAGCGCGACCAGTGCAGCTACGGAACAGATCACCTACCGTGTGAACAATAACGTGCGCGTGATCATCCGCGACCTGGACAGCGTTGGTGCCATCATCGACGCCGCCGTCGAGGCGGGCGCGAATGCCATCAACGGCGTGAACTTTGGTATCGACAAGCCAGAGGCGCTGGCCTCCGAGGCGCGGGAGAAGGCGATCGCCGACGCCTTGGCCAAGGCCGAGGAGCTCGCCGCCCTCAACGGTGTCGCCGTGGGCCCGGTGGTGAGCGTGAGCGAGATCGTCGGCGCTTCGCCCGTCTATGGCGCCATGCGCGCTGCGGCGGTCGATGGCTTGGGCGGCGCCGGTCCCTTTACCCCGGGCGAGCAGGACGTTTCGCTCCAGCTCCAGGTGGTCTACGCGATCGACGGGTAGTGACGGCCCCATCAGGCCACGGGCCGAGGGAGCGCCACGGCGCTCCCTCGGCCTTTTGCTTTCACGGCGGTGCCAGGCCTAGGGGATCTCGCCGAGCGCCGGCGGCGGCGTGCGTCCAGAACGCTGGGAGGACAGCGTGTCACCGAGAGCCCGCCGCTGCCCCTCAACCCTGCCCCTCTCTCCCGGCGCACCGGGAGAGGGCGTCATGGCGCCGTTGTCGTGTCTCCTGTTCCGGTGGCATGCGGCACCCCTTGGCACGGCGTGGCGGACGGTGTATGCTAGGCGCTAGTTTGGGCTGTGCGGCCGCGCTCCCTCCGAGTGCGCCGGTGGCGTTCTTCCTGTGAGGCATCATGGGGCGATCGTTCGGGTGGGTGTCGTGGCGGCCTCGATGGATCGTTACGCGCTTGGACGTCCTCTGGGGCGCCGATCGGAATTGGCAGTTCGCCCGGGCTGTGGGTCGGCTGATCTGGCTCTATCGCCGCTATGCCCTGGCCATTCTGGCGGTCACGGTGCTGCAGGAGCTGTCTGCCCTCGCACCCGTGCGCCTGCTGGGTCTCTTTGTCGACCGCCTGAGCGGCGAAGATGTGGGCCACGTCGTGTGGCTCTTTCTGGGGGCCAGTCTCCTCGCCCCGGCGGTGGCGCGGGCCAACATCATCCTGCGCCACAAGATGTTCTACGAGACCGATTTCAGCCAGCGCGTCGAGCTGACGCTCGCGGAGGCGGCGCGCATGACGGCGGCGGATATGGAGGCCGCGGGCGAGGCGAACAGCCGCGTGGCCAACGCCGTGAGCGGCATCACCAACGCCGCCTACCACGTCCTGGGGAGCTTTACGCCCGTCATCATCAAGATCACCGTGGTGGCCGCCAGCCTCATCACCTACAACCGCCTGCTGGGGGCGGTGTATGCCGCCAGCCTCATCGTGCCGCTGGTGCTGACGATCATCTTTAACGACCGACTGCGGGTGCTGCGCGATGCCCAGTACTCCGTCATCAGCCGGCTGGAGGGCGCCGGTGTGCACGTCATCACCAGAGGCCACGACGAGGGCGCGCAGGAGCGCTTTCGGCGCACCATGCGCGAGCGCGCCAACGTGCTCATCACCCTGGTAGCCCGGCACCAGGTGTCGCTGCTGCTCCGCCAGGTAGCGCTGGTCGGCAGCCAGTTCGCCGTCGTGTTCCTGGCCCTCGCCCTCCGCTCCCGTATCGGCCTCACTCCCGGTGATTTCACCATGATCGTCGGCTATACGACGCAAGTGGCCGCCGCCTTTATCGAGGCGGCGGCCTGTCTGGACGCCATCATGAGCTACAGTCGCGCCTACCACGTCTATGTGGACGCTCAGCGCACGCCCGTGGTGACGGGCGTCCCGGCGAGCCGCACGTCCTGAGGCGCGGGGACGGCACGGCCTCGGCTAAAGCTCGGGGGTGCGGTAGCGTACCTCGCCCTTGGCGCGGATCTCGACGTCCACGAGGTACTTGCGCAGGGCCTCCGTATTGGGCGTCATGCCCAATCCCGGGCGATCGGGCGCGTGGATCATGCCCTCCGCGTCGCGCTCGATGTGCTCGACGGTCATCTCGCGCGCCAGCGCTTTGAGCTCCATGGGGTACTCGCTGAGCACGTCCTGCGCGACGCCGGCGTACGGCTGCAGCGAGGCGCTCAGCGCCAGGTGGCTGGTAAAGGTGTGGTTGACGTAGGTGACCCCCCGCGCCTGGGCATAATCGGCCACGCGCTTGGCGGCGCCGATGCCGCCAATGCGTCCCACGTCGATCTGGATGTAGCCGACGCCACCATAGTCGATGAGGTGGTAGGCCATGTACTCGTTGTGGCTGCCCTCGCCCGCCGCCAGCTTGACCGGGGCGCAGCGCGCCGCCAGTGCCGCGTACTCGCGGAGGGCGCCCGAGACGAACGGCTCCTCGAGCCAGGTGACGCGGGCCGCCTGCAGCGCTGGGATGCGCTGTGCGGCCGCCTCGAGGTCATCCCGCCACACCGTGCCGGCATCGATGAGCAGCATGCCCTCGGGGCCCAACCCCTCCCGCGCCGCCACCAAGTGGTCGGCGTCCTCCGCGACGGTACCCCGACCGAACACCTCCCAGCCGAACTTGGCGGCTCGGAACCCCTGCGCGCGCGCCTGGCGCGCCTTCTCCAGGGTCTCTTGCGGCGTATCGCCGAACAGCACGGAGGCGTAGGGCATCTTGGCGTAAGCGCACGGGTACCCGAGCAGCCGGTAGACGGGCTCGCTCAGCCGCTTGCCGAGCAGGTCCCACATGGCCGCCTCGATCCCCGACAGGGCGTGGTCGGCCTGGAGCAGATCTAGGCTATCGGCGCGGACCTTGGCGGCGATGCGCGCGATGTCGGCCACGTCATCGAGCCGTTGCCCGAGGACGGCGTCGCGCACGGGCTTGCAGGCGCTGTGCGACCAGGGCGTCACCAGTGCTGCGATGGTCGGCAGCGGTGAGGATTCGCACTCGCCCCAGCCGACATAGTCGCCGGCGCGCAGGCGCACGAGACAGGCGTCCTGGCTGCCATCGCCAATGTCCTCGATCTCGGGCATGGAGAGGTAGAACATGTCCACCGATTCGATGCGCATGGTGTATGCCTCCCGTGCGATCCCCCTCGCGCGAGGGGGCGGGGCGGTCCGCAGACCGCCGGTGGCTGTGGATGCGCCCGTCATGCGGCACGCCACGGCGGTGAGCGTGCCCCGCGGCGTACGCTGGGCATCCCCGTGGTGCGGGTTACGGCGTGGCTTGTGCTCCAGCGCTGCGCCTCCCCTGTGCCGGGATCCCCGCCTCGCAGGGCACGCCCGTTTGGCACAGGCCGCAGCCCACGGCGGCGCCCGGCTCTCCCTCGAGGCCGTACGTCGCCACGAGGGGACGCAGCCTGCCATAGCTGTAGGCCTGGCACTTGGCCTTGTCGTGCCCCCCCTCGCGGGTGATCGCCCCCGCAGGGCAGCGTGCCGCGCAGGCCGCACAGGTGCCCTCCGCCAGGTAGAGGCAGTCGGCGGTATGGCTCGTGCATGTGCGCGGCGTCACCGCCAGGGGGAGGTTGGTTACCACGCTGCCGCAGCGCATGGCCATCCCTCGCGGGGTGATGAGGCCGTCGCTCAAGCCAAAGCTGCCCAGGCCGGCGGCGTACATCACGTGGCGCTCTGACCATACGGAGGCGGGGGGCTGCGCCGGCCCCTCGCTGAGGATGCGAAAGTAGGGTTCGATCGCCGGAGCGACGGCCGCGTAGCCGGCGGCACGCAGCACCGCCACCACGTGCCGGCGGAGCGCGTCGTTAAAGCGCTCCCCGTAGGTGCGCGTGTGCGCCCAGGCGATCGTCGGCACCTCCCGCTGGGCGCGGTTGCCGGCCCGTGTCGCCTCGGCGATGGGCAGGATCCACCCGATGACGCGGATGGTGTCCAGGGAGGCGTCCGCTGCCCCGGGGGATGCGGCCAGCTCACGCGCGAGCACCTCCCGCGGCGTGAGGTGGAAGGCGCCGATGATCGTCTTGTACTCGGCAAAGAGGGGATCGTCACCGTCGGCGACGCCGACGAGGGAGTGCTCAAAGATGGGCCGGCCATCCAGACGCGTCAGGCGATTCAGCGGGTTGGTCCGCAGCTGCTCCGCGATGATGGCGCGCAGCGATTCGTCCGGGTGATGGCTGTCGAGGGCGGTGGGACGCATAGGGTCTCCTCTAGGGTGCAGACGTTACGGTGCTGTGCTGACGGTACCAGAGAACCACCCGCCGGTCAAACGCGTGGCGCCCCTCCGGTGGAGAGGCGCCACAGGGGCAGAGACTGCGGCGGGGGCTGCCGGGCTACGTGAGCTACAACAGGGGGCGCTGGGGCCAGAGGGCACGGGGGTCGACGGTCGGTTGGCCGAGGTGGGCGCGGAGGGCGTTCACCGTGGCCGGAGCATAGCCGGCGTAGTGGTTGTTCACGTACACATAGATCGTATCGAGGCGCTGGCGCAACGCCTGGAGCGTCTCTCCCCAGAACGCCAGCCGCTCCGAGCGGTCGCGCAGCACGTCGCCCGCGCCCACGGCGTCGCGGTGAAACCCCACGAGGCGCACATAGCTCCACCCCGCCGTGGTGACGATCACCGGCGGCAGGTCCTGCCACTCGTTCAGGCACCAGGCGATGCCGTGGCGCTCCAGGAGGGCGAACACCGGGGGAGCGTTCCAGCTCGGGTGGCGGAACTCGATGGCAAAGCGATGGCCCGCGGGCAGCTTGGGCAGAAAGGCGCGCAGGGCCGGTTCCTCGCGGCGCGTGAAGGAGCGCGGGAACTGGATCACCATCGCGCCCATCCTGTTCGCCAACAGGTCGAGCATCCCGCCCACGGCGCGCAGCTCGTCGTCCACGTTCACCAGGCGCTTCTCGTGGGTGATGGCGCGGGGCATCTTGGCGCAGAAGGTGAACCCCTCCGGCGTGTTCGCCACCCACGAGCGGATGGTCACTACTGAGGGGAGGGTGTAAAAGGTGACATCCAGCTCGACGGTGTCGAACACCTGGGCATAGAACGCGAGCTGGCGATTCGCCGGCAGGCCGGGCGGGTAAAAGACGCCGGCCCAGCTCGGTGCGCTGAACCCCTGGACGCCGACCAGCACCCGACCCACCGGTTCGCTCATGCTCCCTCACCCCGCAGGGTATCCATGGTCAGTGCTCCGTGGGCCGCGAGGCGCGCCGCCACGGGGCGCGCCTCCCCTGGCGGTCGCCGTAGGGATGCCCCGCGATGCATCCTGCGACTGGATACCGCCTACACCAACGACGCCAGGCTCACGGACGCATCCGCCAGGCGCGCCGAGACCTCGCGCAGCGCGGGCTGCGCGCGGATGAGGGCCTGGAGCGGCTTGCGGTCGTCGTCCGCCAGGCCCACGGTGAGTGCCCCCACCAACTTGCCCTCGTGGAAGTAAAAGTAGGTGAACGGCCCTCCGTTCAGCTCGCCGCGTTGCACCGTGGCGTCCCAACGCGTCAGGTCGCCCCAGGCCTCAAAGCTGAGGTCGAACAGATCAGAGAAGAAGTAGGGCAGCGTCCTGTAGGCGCGCTCCTCGCCGGCCATGTTGCGTCCGGCGCGCAGCCCCTGGGCCCGCGCGACGTCCCAATGCTCGACGCGCAGCCGCCCAAAGGTGGGGTCGGGCCAGGCGGCGATGTCGCCGGCGGCAAAGATGTCGGGGTCGCTGGTGCGCAGGCGCTCGTCGACGATGACGGCGTCGCGCTCGCCCAGGGCAAGGCCGCTGTCCTTGGCCAGGGCCGTGTTGAGGCGAATGCCCACGCCCATCACCACCATATCCACCTCGAGGGTTTCGCCGCTATCGAGCACGGCCCGCTGCACGCGCCCGTCCCCCTCAAACTGCACCGGCTTGACGCCGGGCAGCAGGCGGACACCGTGGTCGCGGTACAGGTGCATCAGGTGGTGGCTCAGCTCCTTGGGCACGACGTTCGCGAGGAGGCGCTCCTCGAGGAACACCATGGTGCCCTCGACGCCCAGTTGCGCGAGGGACGAGGCCACCTCCGAACCGATGAAACTCCCACCGATGATGAGCGCGTGCCGCGCGTTCGCCGCGTCCTCGCGGATGCGGTTCGAATCGTCGATGGTACGCAGGATGTGGACCCCCGGCAGGTCGGCCCCGGGGAGGGGCAGGCGGATGGCCGAGCCGCCGGTGGCCAGGAGCAGCCGCTCGTACCCCACGACGCGTCCGTTCTCCAGCGTCACCGTGTGATCGCCGCGCTCGATGCGCGCCACGCGCGTCTCGGCCATGATCTCGATATGCTGAGCGCCGTAATAGTCCTCCTCGCGCAGGTACACCTTGTCGAGGCCGGCCTTGCCCATGAGGTACGCCTTGGAGAGGGGCGGGCGTTGGTAGGGGCGGTGGCGTTCGGCGGTGATGAGCATGATCGGCCCGTCGGGGTCGATGCGGCGAATTCCCTCACAGGCCCTGCCACCCGCGAGTCCGCCGCCGATGATGACGTACGGATACCTATCCATCATGGCACTCCTTCGCTAGAGTACGCGGAACGCACCGAGGGATGAGCGGGAAGAGGAGGGGGACGCGGGGGGCTCCCCGGCCGCTCCGCTGATTGACCCATCGCACGACGCCTTGCCTACATCCGCCCCTCCTCCCTCATGGTGTGGTGGCACCCCTGCGGTGATCGCGGTACCAGTCCTCGCGGGTGAGGGGTTGGCCGCTGTGCCCGGCGGGGCCGGGGTTGACGAGAAGGGTCTGGTACACGTTCAGCCGACCGGAGGTAAAGCCATGCGCCGACCCCGCCATGAAGAGGCGCCAGACGCGATAGGTCACCTCGTCGACGTGCTGCAGCGCCTCGTCGTGGCGCGCCTCGAGGCGTTGCACCCAGTGACGCAGCGTCCGCGCATAGTGCTCGCGGAGGCTCTCCACGTCGCGCACCTCGAATCCCGCCCCTTCCGCGGCGCGGAGGGTGGCCGAGAGGGGCACCAACTCGCCATCGGGAAAGACGTACGACGCGCTCAGGGTGGCGCCGCGCCGACGGCCGGCGGGGCGCGGGCGGCAGGCGATGCCGTGGTTCAGCATCGGGCCACCGGGGCGCAGGAGCGTGCGCGCCCGCCGAAAGTACTCCGGCAGGAGCGCCTCGCCCACGTGCTCGAACATACCCACGCTCACCAGGGCGTCGTAGCACGCTTCGCCCGGCACCTGGCGATAGTCGCGCACCTCCACGCGACAGCGATCGGCCATGCCCGCCGCGGCGATGCGGCGGTTGGCGAGCTCGGCTTGGGGCTCGCTCAGGGTGATGCCGGTGGCGTCCACGCCATAGTGCTCGGCGGCCCAGAGCACCAGCCCACCCCAGCCGCAGCCGATATCCAGCAGCCGCTGACCGGGCCGGAGGCGGAGCTTGCGGCAGATATAGTCGAGCTTTTGCGCCTGGGCGACATCCAGCGTGTCCTCCGGCGAGCGAAAGTAGCCGCAGGAGTAGACCATGCGCTCATCGAGCCACAGCTGGTAAAAGGCGTTGGAGACGTCATAGTGGTAACGGATGGCCGCCCGATCGCGCTCGATGGAGTGGCGTCGCCCGCGGAGCTGCGCGCGGCCGCGAGGCGTCGTCCGCTGCACGCCACCCTTGGGGAGGCGGAGCAGATCGCGCATCACGCGCCAGCGCGTGCGCCAGTCGCTGGCGCGCTCCAGCAGCGACTCGGCGAGGCCAAACACCGGCTCCAGCTCCCCCACGATGTCGACGTCATCGAACAGGTAGGCCTCGGCGAGGCCGAGCTCGGTGCCGGGGAGGAACATAGCGCGCAGGGCGCCGGGGTGCTTGAGTGCCAGGACGACGGGGCGCGGCGCCTCATCGGGCCACAGGATGCCGTTCCACAGGCGCACCCCCACCTGCTTGGGGCTCGTGCCGAACAGCGCGTTGAGCACGTGCAGGTTGATCTGGATCGCCTCTTCCGTCGTGATGGCGACGCGCTGCGGTGCCATGGTCCCCTGGGACATCTCACCTGCCTACCTGCCCACCTCGCTACAGGCTCAGCTCCTCTCCGTAGCGGTCGCTCGAGAACACGGCGGACCAATCCTTGCGCTCCCGCGCCTCGGGCCAGGCCTCGGGCACGCCGATGGGCGTGCAGGCCACCACCTCGACATCCTCGGGCAGGCCACAGACCGCCTTGACCTCGTCCGGCTTGAAGGCGCCGATCCAGCAGGTGCCGTAGCCCAGGCTGCGCGCGGCG
This sequence comes from Chloroflexota bacterium, assembly GCA_012841405.1. Classification (GTDB taxonomy): domain Bacteria; phylum Chloroflexota; class Anaerolineae; order UBA1429; family UBA1429; genus DUUT01. Next base: position 2,320 of record DUUT01000183.1, on the reverse strand, counting down.
AGGACCATGTTCTCCATGGCCATGGCCACGTCCACCCGGTACCACTTTTCGCTCACCGCCGGCAAGCCGACGCCCACCAGGATGCAGGCAGCGTCAGCGAGCCACATTTGGCCGTTGCAGGCCCGGGCGAGGCGCTGCTTCTGTTCCGCGTCGCTGACGATGACGAAATGCCACGGCTGGCGATTGGCCGCCGATGGCGACTGGCGCCCCGCCTCGAGGATCTGCTTCAGGTCCTCCGCCGGGATCGGCTCCGGGCGGTACTTGCGCACGCTCCGCCGCGCGAAAATGGCCTGTAGAGCATCCATGGTTGTCCTCCTGTAGTGTGTGCTCGTGGTATGAGGGAACGCCGCGTTCCCCAGGTGTGGCCGCGGCGTCCTGTGCGGTGGGGCCGCTGGCCCTTACCAGCAGACGTAGCCGCCGCAGACGGCAATAGTCTGCCCGGTGACATAGTCGGAGAGATCGGTAACCAGGAACTCGACGACCTTGGCACAGTCCTCGGGGACGCCCAAGCGCCCCAGGGGGATCTGTGCGAGCAAGCGGTCACGGATCTCGGGGGTGTTGCGCCCCTGCGCCACCGCCCGGGACGAGAGGATCCACGCCGGCGCGATGCAGTTCACGTTGATGCCGTAGGGTCCCAGCTCGGAGGCCAGCACCCGCGTGTAGTGGATGACGCCGGCCTTGGCCACCTTGTACGGCATGCCGTCCCCCGTGTGGCCGCTCCACAGGCCGGCTTGGGAGCCCACGTTGACGATCCGGCCATAGCGCGCCGCTTTCATCGGCCGGCTGGCGGCTTGGCAGCAGAGGATGGTGCTCTTGAGGTTCACGTCCAGGATGTAATCGAGGTACGCCTCATCCGTGTCCGACGCCAGCGTCGAGCGCGGCGTGCCCAGGGCACCGCCGGCGTTGTTCACCAGGATGTCGAGGCGGCCAAAGGTGTCCAGCACCTGGCGTACCATCGCCTCGACGGCATCGCGCTGCGTGGCGTCCGCCTCGATACCCAGGGCGCGCCGCCCGCGCGCCTCGATCTCGGCCATCACCGTTTCGGAGGTGAGCTCCTCCCCGAAGGCCTTGGCGGCGTGGAGGTCGATGTCGTTCACCACCACATCGGCGCCCAGGGACGCCAGGTGCAGTGCATAGGCGCGTCCGAGGCCCCGTGCCGCTCCCGTCACGAGGGCGACCTGCCCGTCGAGCTTGCCCATGGTTCACCCCTATGGTCAGAGATGGCGGTGCGCCGGTGCTATGCCGGGCGCAGGCTGGCGAGGACCTCCGGCGCGCCGCTGGTCACGAGGCCGGCATCGCTGGCCACGGTGACGAACAAAAAGCCGGCATCGAGCCAGTGGCGTGCGGTGGCGGGTGTTCCGGCGATTCCCGGTATCTTGCCGAGGCGCTGGCACACGTCGCGCACATGGCAGATGGCCGCCTCGTGGGCCGCGCGCCCCGCCGCGGTCGACAGGTCGAGGCCCATGGAGAGGCCGAGATCGCTGGGGCCGACCCAGCACCCGTCGACGCCCTCGACGGCGAGGATCTCCTCGGCCCGCTCGACGGCCACCTGCTGCTCGATCTGCACGGCCAAAAAGACCTGGTCGTTGATCTCGCCGGTATAGTCCGCCCCCAGGAAGGTGGTGCCAAAGGGCCCCATGCTGCGGCCCCCACGGGGCGGGTAGCGTACCGCCCGGGCGGCGGCTGCCGCCTCCTCGGGCGTGTTCACCATCGGCACGACGATGCCCATGGCGCCGCGATCGAGGGCCCGGCCGATGGCATAGTAGTCGTTCTGCACCACGCGCGCCATCGGGATGGCCGTGCCCAGGGCCACGGAGCGCATCGCCGCCATGAGGCCGGTGTCGTCCCAGGCGCCGTGCTGGTTGTCCACCAGGACGAAATCGAACCCGGCCAGCGAAAGGAGCTCTGCCGCCAGGGGCGACCCGAGCCCTGCGCTCGCGCCGAGGGCCGGTAGGCCCTGCCTCATCCGATGCAACGCTGTATTGCTGCGCATCCTCCCCTCCTCGTTGGTGGGGTACGACGCCCCGCGGCGTCGCACCGGCGCGACGTAGCATCATCATAGGATGCTTGCACGCCGGGCGTCAAGCGCGCAGGAAGAGAGGGGATCGCACGCGATCCCCTCTCGCTTCTCATGCTATGGATCCGCTGCCTGCGGCGGAGACGCCGTGTCGGCAGGGGTGGTGTGGCGCCTAACGCGGCTCGACGATGAACTTGAGCGCCGTGCGCTCCTGGTCACCGATCTCGACCGTGGCAAAGGCCGGGATGCAGATGACGTCGATGCCGTCCAGTGCCAGGTACCCCCGGGCGATGGCCACGGCCT
>DUUT01000182.1 GCA_012841405.1 Chloroflexota bacterium | reverse complement strand
TCGGCCGCCTCGCTGGCGGCGCGCACGCGCGCCAGCTGCGCATCCGCCTGCAGGTCCTCCGCGGAGAGCATGGCGCGCGCCTGGGCGACGATCGCATCGTCCAGGCCGAGGCGTTGGGCGATGGCCAGGGCGTTGCTGCGTCCGGGCAGCCCGATGGTCAGCACGTAGGTGGGCGCCAGCGTCTCCACGTCAAACTCGACACTGGCGTTCTCGACGCGCGGTGTGCTAAAGGCGTACAGCTTGAGCTGCGAGTAGTGGCTCGAGCAGATCGTCAGGCACCCCTTCGCCAACAGGGTATCGATGAGTGCCTGGGCCAGCGTCGAGCCCTCCACCGGGTCGGTGCCCGCCCCCAACTCATCCAGCAGCACGAGCGCCCCCTGATCGGCCTGCCGCAGGATGGCGATGATGCGCGTCATGTGCGACGAAAAGGTCGACAGGCTCTGCTCGATGCTCTGCTCATCGCCGATATCGGCATAGATCCCGGTGAACACCGGCAGGCGGGAGCCATCCGCCGCCGGGATGTGCAGCCCCGCCTGTGACATGGCCGCCAGGAGGCCCACCGTCTTGAGCGACACCGTCTTGCCGCCGGTGTTGGGGCCGGTGATCACTAGGACGGTCTTGGTGCCGCCGAGGTACACATCGATCGGCACCACCGTCTCGCGGGGCAGCAGGGGGTGCCGCGCCTTGATGAGGTGCAGCGGCTGCCGCCCCGGCGGGAGCTCGGCATCATCCGGCGCCAGCGGCCACGCGGCGGGCGTGAGCTCGGCCGGCACGGCGTGCAGCTCAAAGCTATACTGTCCCTTGGCCAGCGCCAGGTCGAGCTCGGCGAGGATCTCGACGTTGCGCGTGATCGTCTTCGCCTCTTGCCCGACGAGCGCCGTGAGCTCGCTGAGGATGCGCTCTACCTCATGGCGCTCTTGGAGCTGCAGCTCGTGCCAATAGTTGTTGAGCTCTACCGTCTCCAGCGGCTCGATGAACAGCGTGGCGCCACTGGAGGACTGGTCGTGGACGATCCCCTGGATGCGCCCCTTGTACTCCGTCTTGACGGGGATCACATAGCGGCCGTTGCGCTCGGTGACGATCGGCTCCTGCAGGTAGGGGGCGTTGCGGCCCGCGCTGACGATGCGGCGCAGGCGCTCCAGGAGGCGATCATGAGCCACGGCGACCTCGTGGCGGATACGCGCCAGCGCCGGGCTGGCCGTATCGAGCACCCGCCCCTCATCATCCAGGCAGCTGCCGATCGCCTCGATCACCTCGGGGAGCGGCTCCAGCCCCTCCGCCCGTGCGGCCAGCAGGGGGTACTCGGCCTCCAAGCGGAGCAGCACGGAGCGCAGGTTTCGCGCGCTGAGGAGCGTCACGCGGATCTCGAGCAGCTCCGTGGGCTGGAGCATGGCCTCCAGCGCCGCGCGGCGCATCAGGGGGCGCACATCCCGCGCCCCACCGACGCTGACGTCCGAGCGCTTGGAGAGGAGCGCCTTGGCTTCCGTCGTCTCTTGCAGGCGCAAGCGCACCTCCTCGGGATCCGCCGAGGGGCGCAGCGCCAGCGCCAGCGCCCGCCCCGCCGAAAAGGCGGTGTGCGCGGCGAGCTGGTGGGTGATCTTGACGTACTCGAGGGTCGCCAGGTAACGGTCTTCCATCATCCTTCCACGGCAAGAGGCGACAGCACACCCGTCGCCACACCATCAGAGGAGTATAGGGTCGGAGGGAAGGGGTGTCAAAAGCCGCCCCCTCGGGGAGGGGGCGGCCGTCGGTGAGGCGGCGAGGGGGTATCGGGCGCCGTCAGTCGTCCAGTGCGTCCTCGGGCAGGCCGAGGGGCAGGGATGCCGGGCGCTCAAAGGTGCTGTCGATGGCGATGTGGCGGCCCGCTTCCGCCGAATCCAGGAATGCCTGCATGAGGTCGAGCACGTGGTAGGCCTGCTCCCCCGTGGCGCGATGCGGCCGGCCCGAGACGATGGCGTGGGCCATGTCCGCCACACCGATGCCCCACATGGTGCGCCCATCGGCGTGGCCGTGGGTGAGGGGCACGTCGCTCCAGGCGTCGCCGTTCGCGGCGCACAGGCGCACCGGCCCTCCCAGGCTGTTGGGATCGGGAACGCTCAGGGTGCCCTCGGTGCCATAGATCTCGATGCGCGGCAGCTGCGACCGCCAGGTGGCAAAGGTCGTGATGATCGTGCCGATGGCACCACAGGCAAAGTCCAGCGTGCCGGCCACGTGATCGGGCGTCTGCACCCGGATCGTCTCGCCGAACTTGGGCTGGCTGGTGATCGTGCGCTCCGGGATCTGGATGCCGGCGCTCCCCGCGACCCGCGTCACCGGGCCGAGGAGGGTGGTGAGGGCGGTGAGGTAGTAGGGGCCCATGTCGAACATGGGGCCCGCCCCCGCCTGGTAGTAGTAGGCGGGATCGGGATGCCAGTGCTCGTGGCCGTGGCTCATCATAAAGGCAGTGCACGCCACCGGCCGACCGATGGCGCCATCGTCGATGAGCTTGCGGCACGTCTGCAGTCCCCCCCCTAGGAAGGTGCCCGGGGCGCACCCCAGCCGCAGGCCCGCCTCGCGGGCGGCAGCCACCACCCTGCGGCCGTCCTCGCGGGTCACGGCGAGGGGCTTCTCCGTATAGACGTGCTTGCCCGCCGCCAGCGCGGCGAGGTTCACCTCGGTGTGCGCTTGGGGCGTGGTGAGGTTTACCACGAGGGCAATCTCGGGGTCGGCCAGGAGATCGTCGACGCTGCACGCCCGGGGGACGCCGAACTCCTCGGCCCGCGCCTCTGCGCGCGCTGGGTCAAGGTCGGCCACCGCGGCGACGTTGAGTATCCGGAAGGTCTGCGCCGTGCGTAGGTAGGCGGCGCTGATGTTGCCACAGCCGATGATGCCAATGCTCACGGTTTGCATGGGGTCCTTCTCACGTGCACTAGTGGTGGACCCGTCGCTTCATGCGCAACGGCACTCCACCAACCCGCGACCACAGCCGCCAGTGTACCCAACCCGGGGCGCGCGAGCAAGATGGCGCCCCGAGCGGGCACACGGCCATCCGTAGGGGACATGTACGCGTCGCGGGCCTGCGTGACGCGCCCCGGCGGGCGCGCACTCAGCGCACGCAGTATTTCTCCAGGGCCTCCATGTCCAGCTCGCAGCCCAGGCCGGGCTTGTCGGGGACGATGGCATAGCCATCCTCGAACTGGATGCCCTCCACCACGAGGTCGTCCTCGCGCGTCCAGGAGCCGACGAAATCGCTGCCCAGCACGCAGCTGCGGGCAGCAGCCGCAGCGTGCAGGTAGGAGAACTCCATGATGCCCAGATCATTGCCCGAGCCGTGCCAGCAGGGGATGCCGGCGGCGTGGGCCATGGCGGCGTTGCGCACGAACTGGATCATCCCGCCGCCCAGGTTGAGGTAATCCACCGCCTCGGCCTTGATGGCGTTGATGACGTCGTGGGGGTCCCCCAGGTGCAGCGCCACGGGCACCACCCCGTGCTCACGGAACATGCGGTACCAGTCGAGGTTCCACTTGGCCATGGGGTCCTCGAACACCTTGATGGTACCGCGCGCCGCCAGGGCGCGCGCCATATCCAGCGCCTCCGTGAGCCGCCAGAAGCGCGTGTTGGGGTCGATGGTCAGCTCGAACTCGGGACCCGCCACCTCCCAGATCGCCTCGCAGCGCTCCACGAGGGGCTCGTCGCCGGTGCATTTCATCTTCATCCCCTTAAAGCCGCGCTCCACGGCGAGACGCGTATTGGCAGCGGCATCCTCGGGGGTCTGGTGGCCGATCCAGTAGTCGGCCGGCACGCGATCCCGCACGGCGCCGCCCAAGAACCAATGGGCGGGCTGCTCGTAGAGCTTGCCCAGGAGGTCGATGATGGCCATCTCGAGGGCCTCGTAGCCAGGGAAGCGTGGCCCCGCGGCGGCCGTCTCCCACCAGCGATCGAGGGTGTGGGGACCCTCGACGGCGTCCAGGGAGTCGATGGCCGGCAGCTGCTGGAGCATCATCCGCCGGGGATCGCGGCCCATCATCTCGTCGGCCAGGCGCTGCACGGCCTCCCGGGGCACACCGCGCCCCGTCTCCCCGATCCCCTCGTAGCCATCATCGGTGCGCACGCGGATGATGTGTTTCGGCACCATATCCCAACCCGCAGGCCCATAGACGGCGGAATGCACCCGCCCCGGAATGGTGGGCACGACCACCGTCCAGATGTCGACCGCTGCGATGCGCATAGCTCCTCCTGCCTCAGGCACGTTCGGTACGCATCGTCCGAAAGACGATGCCTGTTACGAGAATGTTGATCAGTCCCAAGAAGAGCGAGATGGTGGCGGCATAGCCCATGCGCATGTCGCCATGGATAAAGGCCGTGCGGTAGAGGTAGACGCCCGAGGTGAGGGCGGCCTCCCCGGGCCCGCCGGAGGTGCCTTGGAAGAGCGCCATCGATTCCACCGTGGCGCTGACCACCCCAGAACCAAGGATAAGCACCAGGGTGAACACCGGCTTGAGCAGGGGGATGGTCATGTACCAGAGCTGCTGCCAGCCGTTGGCGCCATCCACCAGCGACGCCTCAAACACCTCGGCGTTGATATTATAGATTCCGATGAGGAAAAGCAACGTCCAGTAACCGAACTGGGACCACACGGTGGGCAGCACCATGGCGAACAGCGCCCACTTGGGTGAACCGAGCCAGTTCGGTGGGCTCTCGACGCCGAGGCCCTGCAGCAGGACGTTCAGGTAGCCGAACCGCACGTCGTACAGCTTGGCCCACACGAGCATGGCCACGGTGACGGGGAGCACCACCGGCATGTAGGCGATGACGCGATAGACCGCGGCCATCAGGTCGTTCTTGACCTTGGAGATCAGCACGGCGGTACACAGCGAGAGGATCAGCGTGCTGGGCATCACCATGAGCGTAAAGCGCAAGGCGATTCCCAAGCTCCGCCAGAAGGTCTCGTCGCCAAACATCTCGATCCAGTTATCGAGCCCGTTGAAACCCCGCAGGGTCTGTGTCTCGGGGAGCAGCCAGCGATAGTCCGAAAAGGCCATAAAGAGGCCGCGTAGGATCGGCCAGGCCTGAAAGACCAGGTAGAGGACGATCGCGGGGGTGATAAAGGCATATCCCCACAGGTTGCCCCACCGCTGAGTGCGCAGGCTCACGAACTCGCGGCCCAGCGCGATGAGCACGGCGCGTTTGCCCTGCGCTCTCACCTCATCGACACGTTGGGCTCCAGGCGTACTAGCCATCTTGCCTCCTGTGTTCCATGGGCGATGCGCGCCCTCTACATCTTGAGGATGCCCTCGCTGAGGCCGCGGACGAACCATTTCTGCATGAGCACGAACACCAGGATGACCGGTAGCATCGCTACCACGTAGGCGGCCGCCTCGGTGCCATAGCTGGCGACAACGTCCGAGGTAAAGTGGGCGCCCCAGCCCTGGAGTTTCGTCACGGCGATGGCAATCGTCTCCAGCTCGGGAAAGTCCACCAGCGTCAGGGTGATGAGGTACTCACCCCACACGTAGACGAACTCGAAAATCGCCACCACCAGCAGCCCCCCCCGTACGAAGGGGAGGTCCACCGACCAGAAGAGGCGCCAGGTGCCGGCGCCATCGATGAGGGCCGCGTCCTCCAGCTCACGCGGGATGCTCAAAAAGTTCTGCCGCATGATGAACAGCGCCACGCTAATGGCGCTGGGGAAGAGCAGGATCAACCCCAGATGGCTGTTGCGCAGCTTTAAAAAGCTCATCAACTCGTACAGGGCCATGAGCCCCCCGGCCCGGGGAATGAACATGAGCGCGATGAGGGTGTAGAACAGCAGATCGCGCCCCCGAAAGTCGAGCCGGGCAAAGGCAAAGCCCGCCATGCTGGCGGTGATGCACTGCACGATGATGGCGCCAACGGTCACCTTGAAGCTGTTGAACATGTTCAGCGGCAGCCGGCTCATGTCGGCCTGGGTAAAGATCCACCGGTAGTTGGCCAGGGTCGGCTGCTTGGGGAACAGCGTCGGCAACGTCTGGTACAGCTCAAAGCGGTCCTTCAACGAGGAGGAGATGCACCAGATCACCGGGAGCAGACAGACGGCACACATCACCAGGAGAGCCAGGTTGATCGCGATGTTGCCTGGACGTAGGTTGCGACGCGCGACGCGGGCGCGCGCGATGCGGGCGGCTGACGCCATGAATGCCTCCTTCCATCCCATCCCGCTGGCATCGAGCCCGGGTGGGGGAGGGCGCCGGTGCCCTCCCCCGTGACAGCGCTACAGCTTTTGCTTGGCGATCTCGTCCTGCGAATCCTTGAGGATCAGCTGGGCGCACTCTTCGGGCGTCATCACCGAGCCGGGCTCGGTAAAGGGCACCCGGTGCTTCTGGAACATGGTGTTCTGGATGGTGTAATAGTTGTTGCGCGGCGGCACCACCGAGCGGTTGACGTCGTCCAGCATGTCGACCATCCACTGGTAGATGCCGAACTGGGGGTCGCCCTTGATGATCTGCTCGTAGGCCGAGTTGTATACAGGGGTCTTGCCGGTCTTGATGACCGTCTTCTGAAAGTTGGTGTTCTGCGGGCCCATGGTGTAGACGATATAGTCCATCGCCTCCTGGGGGTACTTGGCGCCGTTCAGCAGGGCCACGCCGTTGCCCCAGTAGACGCTGCCCGCGCCGCCCCCCTCGACCTTGGTGGCGATGGGGGAGGTGGCCACCTTGTCGGTGCCGAAGGCGTTCTGCCCCCACACGCCGCGGGAGCTCTGGGCCTGCACCGAGGCGACCTTGCCGCTGTAGTAGGCGTCGAGCCAGCCATCGGACCCGTGGGGGGGCGTCAGCTCCTCCTCGACGATGAGACGCTTATAGAAGGCGAGGCACTCGATGAGCTCGGGCGCCTCCCAGTCGATGAGGCCATCGGCGGTGTAGGGGTTGTCCATCGCCGCGCAGGCGAGGGCACCGATGTCGGTCCATAGTTGGCCGTCAAACGCCGTGGGGTAGATTTGCTGGTCCGCGCCCCACTTCTTGAGCTCCACGGCGATGCGCAGCCAGTCGTCCCACGTCTCGGGGGCCTCGGTGGCGCCGACAGCGTTAAAGTAGTCGACGCGCCAGTTAAAGGTAATGTTCTCAAAGCTGTAGGGCACGGAGTAGAACTTGCCCTCATAGCTCGCGTCGTCTTTGACCGTCGGGATCATGTCGCTCAGCAGGTCAGCAGCACCCGCCTCACTCGACGCGGCGATATAGTCATCCATGGGCTGGATCATCTGGGTGGCCACCCAACGTTGCATGTCGAGGAAGGGGGTGAGGATGCCCGCGGCGCACCACTCGAGGGTGCCATCGTTGATCTGGGCAATCACTTTGGTGTCCCAGCCCTCAAAGCTCGTCTGGATCTGCACGTTGACGCCGGGGTGCGCCTCATTGAACTCGCGCGCGGCGGTATCGAAGGGGATCTCGCCCACCGCCCAGGCCGACAAGAGGATGCGCACCACCTTTTCGCCCGTGTCCGCAGGCTTGCCCTGCTCCTGGACGATCACCGTCTCCTTGACGACCTTTTCGACTTCTTTCGTCACCTCAACGACCTTGGGCTGGCACGCTGCGAGGAGCGTGCCGGCTGTCGCCGCCGCGGCCAGACGCAGGAATGCACGACGAGAGACCTCACGAGGCATGTTTGTCCTCCTCCCTAGCAGTCCGTACATGGCCAGCGCATGCCCAGTGCTACCGAACGGTCATGTCAATAGACACCTCCTCGTGTCGGTGGCCACCTGCAGAGCCCCCCTCAGCCACCAATCGCCGCACGCGTCGGCGAGGGGCAGGCGGGGAGCGGGCGGACGCGTGGGGATACGCACCGCATGGCGGCGAGGTGGCCGCACGGACCCCATGGCACAGCTATAATTGGAATTGACGCGTCTCGAAAACCCGGTATGGCGCGAAAATGGCCGGTGCACGCTCAGCATGCACGTCGGGCGTCACCACGGCCTTAGGAGAGAATTGTCAGCAACCGCATTGCAGCACGACGCCTGGAAATAATCCCAACGCACCAATGCATAGCGAGACGGAAGCGACGCAACAGCGAAGAAAAACACACCCAACGGGAACACCAGGAGGATATCTGACGTACATCGAGGCAAAGGTAGTGCGCAGAGCCATCACCCGATCCGGGTGGCGGAGTAAAGCCACCCGAAGCACGGTGAGGAATCGGGGCCCAGTATCGTGTGTCCGGCAAGGAAGCCTCTGTCACTGAGAGCATGCCATACCTCTCAGAATAGCCGAGCCCACCGATGTGCGATGGTGACGAAAACGCCGCAATGCGCTTCGCCACCCAGCCTGCTTATGCTACGCTCGCTAGTCTAGCAGACAGGAGATGGCGTGTCAAGGATTACACGGCGCACAGGTATACTCAGGGTGGTGGGGTGCACGCATCTAAGGCATGGAGTCGTCTCCGCTAGTTACAAAGCTTTATATCTGTGCTGGTTTACTGTCCTTGGCAACGCTTATGGGGCATTGACAACTTCTTTTTGGTCAACTATAATAGGGCATCCAGGGCACCAGGAGCCCCGGGCACGCGCCGTACCCAGACGCCGCGCGCGCCTACGGGCCGGAGCGCGCGAGGGCCGCTCCTTCTTTGCGTGGGAGGGCGAACCGCGTGCCCCGTACGATCCTCCAGTAGGCGCCCCTCTTGCCGTATTTTCCCTCAGTACGTGCAATCACGTCTGTGGCCGATCATACGACAGCCATAGGCTCCCACGTGAGGAGGAAGGGGCTCGGCCGTCCGCTCGGCAGTGCTGTGCCGTGGGCCGCCGAGCCCATCTCTATGGGCACCACGTTTCGGAAGGAGGCATGCGCGAACGATCCTGTACGCTGTGCGGTGTTGCACTGTCAATCAGGACAATGATGTTGCACCGAGGGAAGAAGGATGACCACGAGCACACATAGCCTAGAATCCCTGGCCAAGTTTATCGATTTTGCCAAGCGACGGTACGAAGACAATCATCAGGCGAGCCAATCCCGCACCGCATCGGCACCATCGGCCGACGTGGGAGACGCGCCAGTGGAGCGGGGCTCGCGTGGAGCCCCCCTCCTGGCCACCGAGAGCCACGAGATCGATGCCGCCTGGGAGCGCGCCGCCCGCATCTACCAGGAAGGCACGATCGTGAGCGGGATTGTGACCGGGTGGAACCGCGGCGGCCTGTTGGTACGTTGGGATGCGCTGCAAGGGTTTGTCCCCGCCTCGCAGCTCAAAGAGGTGCCCGTCTTTGAGAGCGCCGAATCGCGCGACGAAAAGCTCGCCCGATGGGTCGGGGAGGAGCTCGATCTCAAGGTCATCGAACTCGATCGAGGGCGCAACCGCCTGGTGTTCTCCGAGCGCGCCACCGTGTGGGGGCCCAAGGACGGCGAGCGCCTGCTGCAGGAGATCACGCCGGGGGAGACGCGCCGGGGCCACGTGAGCAACCTGGTCGACTTTGGCGCCTTTGTCGACCTGGGCGGTGTGGACGGCCTCATCCATCTCTCCGAGCTCTCGTGGAGCCGCATCTCCCATCCGCGCGAGATCGTCAAGATCGGCGATCCCGTCGACGTGTACGTGATCAGCGTCGACCGCGAACATCATCGCATCGCCCTGAGCCTCAAGCGCACCCAGCCCGATCCCTGGACGATGGTGGATAGCCGGTACGCCGTGGGGCAGGTCCTCACGGCAACGATCACCAACGTGGTCGATTTTGGTGCCTTTGCCGAGCTCGAAGAGGGGCTCGAGGGGTTGATCCACATCTCCGAGATCGCCGACGCCAGGGTGGCGCACCCCTCCGAGGTGGTCAGCCCGGGGGATACGGTGCAGGTGCGCATCCTGCGCCTCGATAGCGCCGCCCATCGCATTGCCCTCAGCATGCGCATCGCAGAGCCCGAGGCAGCGGAGGAGCCGGCGACACCGCCGTCGTCCGACGAGGCCGAGTGGGACGCCAACGCGAGCTACTTGTACTAGGCCGTGTTTCAAAAACGCGCCCGACGTAGACACGACGTCGCCCCGAGCGTAAGCGAGGGACCTTGACACCCATCGACAAGGTTTCTCGCCACGCTCAGAACGACGTTGTGGCCCTTTGTCCAGACATTACGTAGCGGCCCCGCCGCGCAGTTGCTGGCGCCGGGGCCCCTGCGCCAGCGCGGAACCGGTTGACACCGGCAGCGGTTCATGCGATGATAGCACGGCGTCCCCAGCGTGGGGACGCCGTTTTGATCCTTTGCCCACGCGGCGCGATCCGCGCCTGCACCGCCAGGAAGCGCTACCCATCGACACGCCATGACACGGAAAAAAAGCAACCCCACACCCACCCACAAGCACAGCCGCAGCGCGCCCTCCTGGCCCCCCTCGGTGGAGGTGCTGCAGTGGCTGCTCCAGCGAGAGGTCTGGGGGCTCGTCCTCACGGCCATTGGGGCCGTCACCCTCATCGCGCTCCTCTCGGACAGCCAGGGCATGCTGAGCCAAAAGTGGTCGCTGATGCTGCGCCAGACCTTTGGCCTCGGCGCCTACCTCATCGCCGTCCTCCTGCTGGGCAGCGGCATCACCGTGCTGCTGTGGAACCTCATCCAGGAGCGCTTTGAGCCGCGCTGGCAGACGATCATCGGCGCCGAGCTCGCCTTCTTTGCCGCGCTGGGGCTCCTGCACGTGGCGAGCAGCGAGCCGCCCCTCGCGTTGGCCCTGGCCGGCAAGCGCGGCGGCTACGTGGGGTGGGCCATCTACCAGCTGTTCGTGCCCATCCTGGGCCGGCCGATCAGCATCCTGCTGCTAGCGGTGCTCGTCGTCGCGGCGACGCTCCTGGCCACGGGCGTCTCCTGGCGCACCGTCGTCTGGCATGTGCAGTGGGTGGTGGCCCGGGCCGTCCTCTATGGGCGCACCGCTATCGCC
>DUUT01000181.1 GCA_012841405.1 Chloroflexota bacterium | reverse complement strand
GAGGCAGAGATGGGGCGCACGCGGTCGCGCGCCCTCGAGGCAGAGCTGCGCACGCGGCTGCGTGAGGTCGAGGAGACGCGCCAGGAGATCATCGATGCGGCGCGGAGCCAGGCGCGCCGTGAGCTGGCGCTAGTGCGCTCCGAGCTGCGGCGTCTGCGCTCGTCGCTCCCCCTGGAGGCGCCGGCGGCCCAGGCGGCGTCGGCAGCCCTGGAGGCCATCGAGGCGTTGGGCGAGGCGGTGCAGCCGCTGGCGCCCGTCGAGGCGCCGCTGCCCCCACCCGATGAGACGCCGCGCGTGGGCGATACGGTGTACGTCAGTAGCCTCGGCCAGACGGGTGAACTGGTGAACGTGGACGGCCAAGAAGCCGAGGTGCGCGTGGGGAGCTTTCGCCTGCGGACGCGCATGAGCGGCCTCGAGCTGCACGCCCGGGCAGAGCCCGCGGCCACGGGGGTGGAAGGGCGCGGGGTGCGCGTGCCCGACGTGGCCTCACCCGGCATGGAGCTGGACCTCCGGGGGCGCCGCGCCGAAGAGGTCGCGCCCGTCCTCGATCAGTACCTCGACAGCGCCTACCTGGCGCGGTTGCCGTGGGTGCGCATCATCCACGGCAAGGGGATGGGGGTGCTCAAACAGGTGGTGCGCGAGTTCCTGGCGGAGCATCCCCTCGTGCAGTCCTACCGCCCCGGCGATGCGTCCGAGGGCGGCGAGGGCGTCACCGCCGTGCGCCTCTACGCGCGGAGCGACTAGGTAGGGTTGGGAAACCGGGCCCCGGCGTCGTTCTGCGTCCTCACCATCTCGTCGGACACCGCGGCGCGCTTGGCCGGATCCCGCGCCTCAGAGATTTTCGAGCACCTGCTCGGCGAGGCGGCGGGTGATGCCGGGGATGGCGACCAGGTCGTCCACCGACGCCTGGCGGATGGCATCCACGGAGCCGAACGCCTGCAGGAGGGCACGGCGGCGCTTGGGACCGATCCCCGGGATCTCGTCGAGCAGCGAGGCGGTGCCCCGTTTCTCCCGGAGCTTGCGATGGTAGGTGATGGCGAAGCGGTGTGCCTCGTCACGAATGCGCTGCACGAGGTAGAGGGCCTGCGAATCGCGGGGGAGGAGGATCGACGCGCTCCTCCCGGGCACAAAGAGCTCCTCGTTCTGTTTTGCCAGCGCCGCCACCGGAATGTGGCCCACCCCCATGGCCTCCATCGCCTCGAGGGCGGCGGAGAGCTGTCCCTTGCCACCATCGACGATCACCAGGTCGGGCATGATGGCCCAGCGGTTCGTCTTGCCGTCGATGCTCCGCTCGTCGGCGCGCTCGCGGGCGCGGGCAAACCGACGGCGTAGCACCTCCGCCATGGAGGCGAAATCGTTGGGCCCGTCGACCGATTTGATGCGAAAGTGGCGGTAATCCTGCTTGCTGGGTGCCCCCTGCACGAACACCACCATGCTCCCCGTGGCGGCGGTGCCCTGGATGTTCGAGATGTCGTAGCATTCGATGCGCGATGGGGGCTCGGGCAGATCGAGGGCGTGCTGGAGCTCGCTGAGGGCCTCGACGTGCTTGCTGGTGTCGGCCTCCCACTCGGCACGGAGGCGCGTCAGCGTTTCCTCGGCGTTCTCCAGCGCCATGCGCATCAACGCGCGCTTTTCGCCGCGCCGCGGCACCTTGACGACGACCTTGTTGCCGCGCTTTTGCCGCAACCACTGCTCGATGATGGGCAGGTCGTCCAGGTCGGTGTGCACGAGGATCTCGGGCGGCACATAGGCGGCATCATCGTAGAACTGCTTGATGAACGACGTCATCACCTGCGTCTCGTCCTCGTCCCCCGCGCCGGTGAGGACAAAGTACTCGCGGCCGATGAGCTTGCCCCCGCGGATAAAGAACACCTGGACGCACGCCTGGCTGTCGTCGCGGGCAAAGGCGACGAAATCGTGATCGCGCAGGTGGCTGGAGACGATGCGCTGCCGCTCAATGATCGTGGTCACCGCCGCGATCTGATCGCGCAGTTGGGCGGCGTACTCAAAGTTGAGCTGCTCCGCGGCGTCCTGCATCTCACCGTGCAGCCGGTGCACCACCTCCTCCTGCTTGCCCTCGAGGAACATGCAGGCCCGATCAATGATCTCCCGGTACTCCTCCCTCGTCACCGCGCCGATGCAGGGGCCGGGGCAGCGCTTGATGTGGTAGTAGAAGCACGGCCGGTCATTGGGGGTGCCGGGGAGGGGCCGATTGCAGGAGCAGTAGGGAAAGATGCGCCGCACGACGTCCAGCGTCTGGTACACGGCGCGCGTCGAGGTGAACGGCCCAAAGTAGCGGGCGCCGTCGCGCTGCATGGTGCGCACGACGTGGATCTTGGGGTAGTCCTCCTGCCAGGTCACTTTGATGTAGGGGTAGCGCTTGTCATCCTTCAGGCGGATGTTGTAGCGCGGCCGGTAGCGCTTGATCAGCTCGTTTTCGAGGATCAGTGCCTCCAACTCGGAGGCGGTGACGATCCACTCGAGGTCGGCGATATCGGCAACCAGGCGCTCGGTCTTGGCGGTGTGGTTGGCGCCATCCTGAAAGTAGGAGCGCACGCGGTTGCGCAGCACGATGGCCTTGCCCACATAGATGACGCGGCGGTTGGCGTCCCTGAAAATATAGACGCCCGGCAAGGTCGGCAGACCTGCCAGGCGTGTGGCGATCGTCTCGTTGCCTCTCATGATCTCCGAGCCCATATCCGACGAATCCAGCAGTGTACACATTATAGGCTCGATACGTGGTTTCGGCAACTGTGGCCCAGGGGTGTCCCTCGCCCCGGCCGGGTCCGTCGGGCGTGCTATCCCTGGGCGCTCGCAAGCGTGTCCCGAGGCCCTCCTAATCCTGCAGTGGGGTCGGCGTTTCGCGCGGCG
>DUUT01000180.1 GCA_012841405.1 Chloroflexota bacterium | reverse complement strand
CCGCCCACGTACTGCGGCACATAGTCCGCCGTGTCGATGGTGCTCGTCTCCCCGCGGGAGAGATCCACCTTGAGGATCTTGCCGGTCCAACCGTAGAGTGTCGTCATGCTAGCGTCGTCGCTCCTGTATGCTGATAGGAATCCGAGCGCCGCTGGGCGTTATCTCCTCGCGGCCATCATCACATCGGCAAGGCCAGGTTTCGCGTACCATGATACCCGCGAAGAGAAGCGGTGTCGAGGAGGGGAGCGACCGTCGCGTCGCCGGTTAGCTCAGCACCGACAATGAGCCGGTGCGCATGGCCGTCGATCGCCCGTTCGTTAACCTGATCCATGAACTGGAGAGGGGGGCTGTTCGTGGGCCGAGGGGTAGATAGGCCTGGCGCCCCAGGTAGGACTCGAACCTACGGCCGACTGCTTAGAAGGCAGTTGCTGCGATGCAAGCATCGCCCTGAGCTACTGGGGCGCGATGGCACAAGATGTGGCACCATCCTTGCCCCTAACCTACTACATGTTGTGGTGCCAACCCCTATGGTGGGAGGCACTACATCATGGAACGCCTTACGCTGCGACCACAACCCGTAGTATCGCCCCTGCATGCGGCCTTTGATGCCTTTCTCCTCTCCCGCGAGGCGATGCGCTGTACCCCCAAGACCCTCCAGCACTACTGCTACACGGTGGGTGGCTTTGTCGCCTACCTCGATTCCCAAGGTATCCGGGATGCGCGAGACATCACCCCCGGACACATCCGTGCCTACCTAGTGGCTCTTCAACGACGCGGCACCAAGGACACGACGCAACACGCCCATGCCCGAGGCATCAAGACCTGGTGCCGGTGGCTGGTGGCCGAGGGGGACCTGGCAGAAAACCCCATGCAGCGCGTCGCTATGCCTCGCCTGGACAAGCGCGTGCCGCCCCCCTTTAGCCCAGATGACGTGAAGGCCCTGCTAGATGCCTGCGACCGACACACCCCCAGAGGCAGCAGGGACTATGCCTTGGTGCTGACTCTGCTGGACACGGGCTTGCGCGCGTCCGAGGTGATAGGCTTGCGCGTAGGCGACATCGACCCCCGGAGCGGACTCTGCACCATCATGGGCAAGGGGCGCAAGGTGCGACAGGTGCGGGCGGGCGCTAAGGCCAGGGCTGCCATCGTCCGCATGCTAGGCTACCGGCGAGACGTTGTACCCAACGCGGCGACCAACGGCGCGCCGTTGTGGGTGGGGTACGACGTCCAGGGGCGCGAGAAGGGTGCGCTCACGCCGTATGGGTTGCAGGCGGTGCTACGGCGCTTGGGGGCGCGGGCCGGTGTGTCGCCCTGTAGCCCCCACCGCTTCCGGCGCACGTTCGCCCTGTGGTGCCTGCGGGACGGCATGGACCTGCACAGCTTGCGCCTGCTGATGGGACACTCGGACCTGGCGGTGTTGCAGCGTTACTTGGCCCTGGCAGGGGAAGACATCGAACGCGCCCATGCCGCCCATAGCCCGGCGGATAGGCTGCTCAACGAAAGGGGATGAGGCAGAGCGGCAATCCCTTGAGGGGCGACGTTCGCAACGATACCTCGTCACGCCGATATCGTAGCCAAGGCTGTTACCATGCCGGGCGCGACGTCTACGGTCGTCGCTCTCCCTGCTGGCATCCATGCGCCGCGAGACTATCGGAGATTGTGGCCGGCGTCATCAGCGACGTCAAGCGCAGACGGGTACTCAGCCGTGGGCACCGGGCCGCATTCCCTGTCACCCGGACCAAAGGACACTCGCTGCCGCCTACACGTCCTCCGCCGACACGTTCCCCAACAGCAGCCTGGGATAGCACTCCGAGCCCTGAGGCAGTACCTTGTACTCGGTAGCCAGAATGGCCCATGACTTTCCCATCCGCTGCGAGAGGTCCTTATGGGTGGTGAGGATGTAGCCATCAAGGCTGATGCCCCGCTCGTGGAAGTCAACTGCATCGCCTAGACAGCTCAGTGTGTGGAGCGCCTCTATCTTGTCTCTGGCACCTTCCAAACCCCAAAATACCAGACTGTGAGGTTCCACGAACACGACCCGCACATGCCCGCTGTCCCGGTCTTTGACCCACACAATAAAGTCAGGGTAGAAGCCACTGTTGACGAAGAATCCCACCCCTACCCGCGGGAGGTTGCGTAACAGGTAAACCTCCATGCCATCGTACGGAGGCTGGCTGCCACACGCCGACCAGTACTGCACGAGGCCCTCGACGAACATGGCCTCTTGTTCGTTGAGTCCGGGAGGCGAGATGGAGATACCCGTGTCCGTGTTCTTCCCCGGATGCTTGAGCACCGGGTTGTAGAGATGAAAGTCGATGTATAGCCGGGGCAACGGTCCGCCACCAGCCTTCATCGCGGCGCCACTCTCAAGGAGTTGGTCTATCTCTTTGAGAACGGCTGTATCCGAGATGCGAAGCGTGTAGCTGCCGATGATGTTCTCGTGCGTCTCGGCCAGCACACCCGGCACCAGGTGCGCGCTCTGGGCGGTGCGTTCGCAGTGCGCATAGAACCGGTCGAGATAGGTGCGGGCAGCAGCCTCCGCAGCCGATTGCACGCGTTCTGGGACCTGCACGTCGTGAACCGGCAGCGTAACCTCACACCGCTCGAGGATGGCCGGCAGAACGGCCCGGTCCACGAACAGGTTACCATAGCCTCTCGCCTGCTTGTACTCGAGTAGGCTTAGATAGAGGGCGTTCTGGTCAATCAGGCGCAGAGTCGCCTTCCAGTCAAGCGTCCTACCGTGCAACTCACCCCCGACCAGGGTAGCGCCATCATAGGCGCCCCAGCGTGGTCTCAGGTCGAGAACCACGGACACCGACTCGGTCTCGAGACGCCACGTTTCCTGCAGGGCGCTATAGTCCTCACGCACGGTGGGTACCGGCAACTGCGGCCAGGGGGCCTTGCGCTGGACGCTTAGCGGGCGCTCGGCGACGAGTCCCTCGCGTTCCATCATCTGGCGGAATTGCTCGAGGTAGTCGGCGTTCCAGCCGAATATCTGCAGCGTTTCGAGGCGCTCCAGGCCCGCGGGGTGTTGGAGGTCGGGAGCGCGCAGGGACTCTGACCGCTTTAGCGACATGCCCTTGCCCTTGAGGCGCACGCCTCGCCCAAAGAGCTGAATGACCTGCGAACCCTCCCCGCGACCGATGTTGAGGAGCCCCATGGTCGCCACGCGCCACGAGTTCCATCCCTCGATGAACCTCTTGGCTCCCACGAGCAGGAAAACCTCCGAGTCGGCACGGCTGATATCGTCAAAGAGCGAGGTCGTGAGCTGGTCGCTCGTCGTCTCGAGTCCCACGTGTTCCCTGAGGTGCTGCTTGAAGGCCGCGCCGTCACCGATGTTGATGACGCCGAAATACGGCTGCCCGGCATCCAGCATCGGGCTGGTCACCCGCAGCCCAAACTCTCCCTCAGCGGACTTGAGTTCGCACACCTCCAGGGAACCACGGCCATGAAACACGCGGCTGCATATCTCGGCATAGAGTTCGGCATCCGTACCGCCAGCTAGGAAGGGGAAAGCATCGGCAAACAGGTCCTCGCCACTCTCGGCATGGCGGAACCCGCCCGTCCCCGCCCGCAGCCTCCCGATGGTCTCAACGGCCCAGTGTTCATCCTCCAGAAAGCGCCGGAGGAAGGCCACCACCGTCGCCACGTCGCTCTGCTTGCGACCGCGTCGCGTATAGACCGCGGATGCCGATACGCTCGACCCGATGAACACCCACAAGGGCTTCTCGAGGTTGTAGGGTCGGTAGACCTCCCGGTTGACGTCATAGAGGTGAAGCTGCTGGTAGAAGGTAAGGAGCCCCCCGACGAGTAGCTCATGGGCCGAGTCGGCTTCGCCCCGCTGCAGGTTGAGCACACGGAACGCCTTCCCGTAGCCGTCGCCGTGAAAGTGGCGATAGGAGTAGTCGAACAGGATGGCCTTGCCGTACTCGGCCAGCAGGCGCTCACTTGCGGTCTTGGAGGCCGCGCCGATGGCCTGGGCAAAGGTCGCGCTGTATTCGAGCAGAAAGCCATGCGCACTGAGGCGCTTCTGGCGGTCTTTCCACGTCTGCGCCTCGCTGCCGGTCCCCTTATGCCCCTCATCGACCAGGATGAGGTTCGCGTCCCTGAGACTCTCCAAGGGGATGCTCACGCCCTCACCCGAGGCCGTCTCAACCAGCTTGTGGATTTCGACCACCGTTACCGTTGGCCCCAGCAGTGTGTCGTTTCCGCTCGGGTTGGAGGCATGGTGCGCCTGGATGCCGCTGAGGCGCAACTCCTCAATGTGCTGGGCGGAGAGTCCCGGCCATGGGGTGATGAGCAGAATGTTGTCGAAGGCACAGCGACCATCCGCTCGCTGCACGAGGGCCTCCGGGTGCCGCCCGTGGTTGAGATAGTACAATATCTGCCAGATGTTGGCGTGCATGATGAGGGTCTTGCCGCTGCCGGTGGCCATAAAGAACGCCAGGCGCCGGAGGTCGTCTGGGGTGAACGGCTCCAGCAGCGCGAGGTGCGGCTCCTCGGCCTGCAACTGCGCCAGAAAGGCGTTGAGGCGACTCAGAAAGCCCGCGGGGTCCTCGGTGAGCAGGTCCAGATAGGCCTCCGTATAGAGGAGGGCCAGGTACTGGAAGTACCGCAAGCGCAAGCCTCCCCGCAACCGGCCCAGCCGCCGCTCATAGTCCATCACCCGCCGGTCATAGTCCGCAAGCTTGGCGCTGATACCGCCGTCGATTCCTGCACGGTCGGAGAGGGAGCCATAGAAATGGCTCAGCCCATCGGCACCAGCGCCCTCCTGCAGGCCGTACAGCGCTCCCTTGAGTTCTTCCAGGCTCTCGGCCCCAAAGAGGCCATGCATGAAGCGGTTGAGGACAAGGTGTTGCTCGAGTCTCATGCCTCACCCGCCTCCATGAGCCGCTTGAAGAGCGGGTCCAGCGACTGCACTCCCGGCACCGCGGCGTCGCCGTTGATGAGTACCTCGTCATAGCCCTGGATGCGGCCCTCCAGGAAGGTGCGCTCGACGGCGGGGTCCAGCCCCTCCATATCGCGCCAGAGCACGAGCACGCGCTGCCCGCCCCTTTTGGTGGCTCTCACGGCGCGATACGCGCGCCCGTCGGCATCGTTCCGCCAAGTCTCGATACGCTTGACCCTGAGACCATAGAGCAGGCTGAAGGTCTCGACCAGGTCCACCGGCGACTCACGCGGTCCCTCGTCACTGAGCACCTGCAGCCGATAGGAGAAGGGATGGGCCAGCCTAGCCACGT
This sequence comes from Chloroflexota bacterium, assembly GCA_012841405.1. Lineage (GTDB taxonomy): Bacteria > Chloroflexota > Anaerolineae > UBA1429 > UBA1429 > DUUT01. Next base: position 3,369 of record DUUT01000180.1, on the reverse strand, counting down.
CCAGCAGGGAGTCACTGGCTTCCAGGGGCAGCCGCGCCAGGTAGTGCAGGCGGTACTGGTCCTCGTCCAGGAGTTGCCGGAAGCCCTCCGCGCGCGGCGCCTCGGCGGACAGTGTGTCCTCAGCGCTCAGATTGCTCAGACTGTCGTCGTATCCCTCGAGACGCAGGATTGTGACCAAACGTGGCGTCCGTTCCATCCACTCGGGCGCGAGTCCCTGAAGGGAGAGTTGCGGGTCAACGGTGGGTAGTCCATCTTTCCAGTCTGGAGAATACATCACCTTCTGAACGCGCGGCAGTAGCACCGAGTCAAAGTGCGCACCCATCTCCGCCAGAACGAACCGCCGCCTTCCCCTATCCTCTCGGTTCAGGGCGATGACCGCGTGGGCCGTGGTGCCCGAGCCGGCAAAGAAGTCGAGGACAACATCCTCTGCGGCGCAGGTTTGGGCGATGAACCGGGACACCAGGGTCGTGGGCTTTGGATTCGGGAACGCTGCAGCCCGGCCAAAAAGCGCGGCCACCTGCTTCTCACCATCGGTATAGTCATGAAAGAACGACTTGGCGACATTCCACTCGACCTCGTGCAAGAAGCGCTTGAACCGAGGCACTTTTCTCTCGTCCTCTCCCCAAACGATTCGGTGCTGCGCGGCAAAGCCCTGAAAGCTGCTCCTCCCCCCTTCATCCCACGTGTACGGCCAGGCCCAACCCCTCTTCGGGTGCGGACAGGGCTTACCCGTCACGGGATGCAAGGGCTGGTAGAAGCGGAAGTTGGGGTCGCTCGGGTCCAGTGTGCTTTCGGACTGTTTCTGAGCAGGAGCCGAAGCATCCGCCTCCTGCCAGACGCAGATGCGCGCGTGCGCGCCTCGAGCCTGGTCCTCGGGGACAAAGTCCCCTTGGGCGTCCCTATACTCGGCGTGCTTGTAGGGGTAGATGCCCCGCCAGGGGTCCTGTCTGCGAGCGTCCTCATCCATGGGCAGGCCGGCCTCACGTAACTCGGCCTCGTACTCCTCCCGGTGCCTGTCCATCAGCGCAGCTATCTGCGCCTCGACCTCGGATATGCTTGGATAGCTGGGATTCAGTTCCTCGACCAACTCTATCACTTCGGTGTATCCCGGTTTCGGTTCTCGGAACATGGCGGGCGCTCGTTCGGTCGCGGGACGGTTTCGCGCAAAGACCTCGATGTACTCGTGGTTGGTGGAGTAGAGCGGCGATTGGCTATGGGTGGTGTTCTGAGCCCAGACTAGCTCTTCCACCCGGTTTTCAGGCCCCAGGACAGCCGAAAGCGTCGTCTCCAGATTCGACCGTTCGTTCTCGTCGATACTGGCAAATAAGACGCCATCCTCGCGCAGCAAGGGGCGCGCTGCGTCAAGGCGCTCATACATCATCGCCAGCCATGAGGAATGGCGGAAGCGGTCCTTATAGAGAAAGTCGTCCCCCTGCCGATTGTAGGGAGGGTCGATGTAGATGCACTTGACCTGGTTACTGAGACACCCTTGCAGTAGCGTCAGCGCCTGGTAGTTTTCCCCATGCACCAGCAGGCCGCCCGTGGCCTCCTCGATGTCATCGAAGGCGGCCAGCAGGCGCAGCGTGAACGCCTCAGGAAAGTGGGCGGTGTGCACCACGAGGGTAGGGTGCGTTGCCAGAAAGGTCTCATCCAGGGTACCCTCTATCCCGTACAGGTCGCGCCATTCGGCGCGCTGTGCGTCGTTCTCCAACACCTCCCCCCACAACTCGCGGGGAACGTGTTGGATGGGGCAGAGGTAGTCGGTGCGTAGGACAAACTTTTTTTTCTCAAAGAGGCGACACTGCACCCGCTCGAGTTGGTCGAGGAAGGTGATGATATCCTCGGCCACCTGCCGAAAGACCTGGATGATGCGCAGCTTGGCCGGCAGGTCGCCCCTCAGGTCGCCCAGGTGCAGCACCTGGTCCTTGATGTAGAACTCGAGTTCGCGCGTCAGAAAACCCTTCAGGTCCTTGTGCACGAAAAAGTCGCTGGTCTGTTTCTGGGTAAAGTGGCGCAGGCGCTGCAGCAGAAGGCTCACCTGCTCCTTCTCCGTCTCACGGACAATGCCCTTGAGGGCCAGTGCCAGGGCATCCTCCGGCACGGCCTCAAGGATGGGGTCTAGCGCCTCCTCGAGAATCGCCGCCTGTCCCCTGGCGTTCTTGCCGTGGCGCTGCAGCTCTTCCTCTGTGGGCAGCCGGTACTCGAAGGGCACCACCAGCGTCTTGTCCGCGTAGGTAATGCTATCGGGTCGGGGAAAGAAGAAGCGGGTCTCGCCCTTGGTGTTCTCGCGCGCGACCGTGGCCTCCACAAGCTGAAAGCGCACCCGGTAGGGGCCGCCCAACGCCTCGACGGTGAAGGCATAGTCGCGCAGGCGTTCACCCGTCTTCACATAGTGCTGGCCCTTGTTGGCCCAGTGGAGGTAGACCTCCTGCCCATCGTACGGCACGGCGTAGGTCTCGTGCATGCCGTAGCGGCGCTTGGGGATAAAGTCGCCATCCTCGTAGTAGCGCGAGAAGAAGGCATACAGGTGGTTGAATACCTCTATCTGCTGCGCCTCGGTCGCTTCCACCTGCTGCAGTGCATTCCGCTTTGCCTCATAGTCCGCAAGCAGCTCCCGAAGGGCATGCCCCCCGGCGTCCCGATGCTCCTCTTGTACGGAGCCATCGGAAGCCAAGGCATCATCGCCGAGCCAGTCGCGTACCTGGTTCTGGAGGTCGTGCACCTCCTCGAGGAGTGCTGCTTGCTGCTCTTCGGCAACCTGGCCGAAGGCACGCTGCACGCTCTGTGGTATCTGCTCATCGATGAAGGTATCGAGTTCCTGGCGCTTGAGGTGGTAGAGACGATAGATGCCAAAGTCCAGGTCGGCTGTGTCGAGCTGGAATAGGGTCCGCAAGAGGTCCTGAAGGCGGGCAAGGGGGTCCATGTGGCAAGCTCCCATGAGGTGGCGACTGAACGCAGGCATAGTACCAGGAGCGGTGAATGACAATCAAGTGCTACAGGTGGCAGGTGTATTGGCCGCATAGCTCTCTGAGCACTGCGGCAACCAGTTCACTCTGTCATCGCGATACCGGCAAGGCCCTCGGCGGAAGCGTTGGGTGCGTCCACGGGGCCGCGGATGACGCAGGCCGCGTCCCACAGCCAGCCAGAGAGGGTAGAGTAGTCCAGGGGCTTGCCGTTGGTTGCCATGCGGAAAGGGTTCCTCGGTTGGGTATGATGCGTCAGGGTGACAGGTTTGGTAGACAGTCGGTCGATGGCGCCGCCGCGCTGGTGTGGTCCGCCGAGCCCGCGCTCACGGCTGCCGAGGTGCGCGAGCGCCTGCTCAGCAGCGCCGACGTGCCCACCGGCTGGGACCCGTCCTTCGGCGTGGGG
>DUUT01000179.1 GCA_012841405.1 Chloroflexota bacterium | reverse complement strand
GCCGCAACCCGCGGGTGGTGAAGCGCAAGCTGTCGAACTACAAGCGCAAGCGGCCGGAGCATGCCCATTTGCCTCAGCCTCGTGGGCCGTATCGCGAGGCGCTGAGGCTTATTTGAAAGGTATTGGGGCTAGGTCTTAGCAAGCGTTTGCCAAGCCGAGCTGTCGACAGCAACCGCTCTCTTGACGGGTGCCCCCCGCGTGCTAGAATCGATCTAGATACCATGCGCCGGGGGCCACACGTGGGCACTCCCGGATGCAATCCTTCCGCTGGAGGTCTCGCCCATGCCCTCCGATCTGGCCACCACCCTCCTCTATCGCAAGGCCCTCGGCTGCCTGTTGGGCGGTCTCATCGGCGACGCTATGGGGACGCCCACCGAGGGCAAGGACTATCGCGAGATCGAGGCTCAGCTCGGCTGGGTTGACGATTTTGCCACCGACGGCACCGACGACACGGTCATGAAGAACCTGCTCGCCGAAGCGCTGGTTCGCACCGGCGGCCACGCCACGCTCGACGACTGGGCACAGGTCTGGCTCGACCGGTGGGACGCGATCTTTGGCCCGAAGCAAGCCAAGTTCTTCATCTCTGTCCTGCACACCGCCCACAAGCTCAAACGTTATTGCATCCCCCGCATGGCCGCCATGGGGAACATGCCAAGCTCGAGCTCGGCGATGTGCATCTCGCCGGTGGGCATCGTCAACGCCGCCAACCCGCGCGCCGCGGCGCTGCAGGCCTACAACCTCGCCGCCCTCATCCATACCCACGACGTCGCCTTTTGCCAAGACGGTGCCGCCTGCATGGCCGCTGCCGTGGCCGCCGCGTTCACGCCCGAAGCGACCGTCAACACGGTGCTCGACGCCGCGACGCGCTACATCGAGCCGCAGAGCGGCCGCGAGATGCTCGATGCCATCGCGGACGTCATGGCGCTGGCACATGCGGCGGGAGATTATGTCGCCTTTCGTGCCCAGCTGTATGAGAACGCCGAGCGCTTTTTCTACCCCCTCATCTGCGACAGCCGCGAGACGATCCCTCTTACCCTGGCCATCGTCATGCTCGCCGAGGGCGATGCCCAGCGGAGTATCACCTACGGCGCTAACCTGGGCCGCGACGCCGATACCATCGCCTCGATGGCCGGCGCCATCGCGGGGGCGCTGCAGGGCATCCAGGGGATTCCGGCCGAGTGGGTGGAGAAGGCACGGCAGCTTGCTTCAGAGGATCAGGAGCAGCTGGCGCTCGACCTGGCCCGGGCCGCCATCGCTCGCCAGCTGGACCAGTACGCGGCCGCCCAGCGGCTGGAGATGCTCTACAAGGCGACCTAGCGACGCGGCCGACGCCGGCGTTCGTGGGTCTAGAACTCGGCACAGACCGGAGGTGCACGCTGCGGATAGCGCATCTGACCGACACCCACTTTCGCCACTACCTGCCAGGCTCTTCGGCGGTAGTGAAGCGGCAGAGCCGCGTCGTCCCCGAGCTGCTCGAGCGCGCCATGCTACGCATCCGAGAGGAGGCGGCGGACGTGGTCGTTGTGTCCGGCGATCTCCTCGACTTTCCCTTTGAGGGGATCGATAACCCTGCGGTGCTCGAGCTTGCCGAGCGCGACCTGCGCATGCTGGCCGATATCCTCACCGAGGCCGGCTGCCCCGCCGTTGTCGTTCAGGGCAACCACGACGTGCCTCACCTGGTGCGCCGCGTCTTTGGGCACCTGCCCCTCGACCAGGTCATCGCGGGGTATCGCATCCTCTGTTTCAACGACCATCAGGCGAGCGACCTCTACCCCGAGCGCCTCGGACGTGATCGTGCGCGCTTTATGGAGGCCTTAGCCGACCCCACATCGCCGCCGCAGGTGCACGTGCAGCACTATCTCATCTGGCCACGACGCAACGAATCGTACCCCTACACCTACCGCGAGGCAGGCTTTCTCCTTGAGAGCATCGTCGCCAGCGGCCTCGTACGGCTTGTGCTCAGCGGTCATTACCATGCCGGGGTGCCGCTGACGCGTATCGGCGACACCTTTTTCGCCACCGTGCCAGCCTTTGCTGAGGCCCCCCACCCCTACTGGATCTATGACCTCGACGACCAGCAGGTCCGCTACCAGCCCCGGCATCTTGGCGAGTTGACAGCATAGGTGCCCCAACCGCTCGGGGATCAGAGCACCAGATGCCGTCCCTGACCGCCGCCGCACCCCGCAACCTCGACGAGCGGTGGGCCATGGAGGTGTGGCGCCCCGATGGACATTGTACAGGCCCTCACCGATTGGATCCGACGTGAGGGCGCGCTCGGCAATCTCATCGTCTCCCTGGCGATCGTCGTGGCGATCTGGCTCGTGCGCCACCTCGCGCTCCGCACCACCCTGCGCCGCCTAGACGCCCCCGCACGCTACCGCTGGCGCCGCGCCTCGTTCCACCTCGCAGTATCGCTTGCTCTGGTGTTGGTGGCTCTGATCTGGCTCGGTGGCTATCGCAACGTCGCCCTGCACCTCGGCATCGTTACGGCCGGTCTGGCCATCGCACTCCAGGAGCTCATCGAGTCCTTCGCCGCTTGGCTCTTCATCGAGTGGCGCCGCCCCTTCACCGTTGGCGATCGCATCCAGATCGGTGAGCGCTGTGGCGACGTCATCGACCTCACCCCCTTCCAGTTCGCCCTGGCCGAGATCGGCGCCTGGATCGATGGCGATGAATCTACGGGACGCATCATCTGGGTGCCCAACAGCATGGTGTTTACCGAGTTCCTCACGAACTACTCGCGGCCCGGCCTGCAATACGTGTGGGATGAGGTGGTCGTACACATCACCTTTGATAGCGACTGGCGGCGCGCACGGCAGATCCTGGAGGGCCTGCTCAAAGACCTACACGCCACCCTACCCGACACGCTGCCAGACGATGTGGAGCGTGCCTCCCGTCGCTACTTTGGTCTGGAGACAGAGACGGCCCCCGCCGTGTACACGAGGGTGGACGACCGGGGCATTCTGCTATCGGCACGCTACCTGTCGGACCTGCGCCGGCGACGCAGATCTCAGCATATCCTGTGGGAGGGGATTTTGTCCGCCATAGAGCGCGAGCCCCACATCACCTTTGCCTACCCGACGCGACGCATCTATCACTCTCCCGCTGCCGACGAGACGGGAATTCCACGCCCGCCGGCGGGATAGCGCTCCGGATTGAGGCTAAGTCCCGGTGGGCCCCAGGTATCCTGCAGGACCATCAGCCACGCCGCCTTGTGCTGCAATCGCGTTTAGCCTATGATGGCTGTACGATGGCGTCCCCCCTCGCAAAGAGTGGGGACGCGCAGAGCCCGTCAATGGTGGGCCGGGGCTCCCAGTGGCGGGCCCTTTTATGTCGCCTTTACGTGTCGATCATCGAGGGAAGGAAACGAACCATGCGCGTTGCAGAGGTGGTGGTCAAGATACTGGAAGATGAGGGGATCACGGCCGCCTTTGGTATCCCCGGAGCCTCCATCAACCCCGTCTACGAGTTCCTGGGGACGTCCCAAAGGATTACCCACTATCTCGCCCGCCACGAAGAGGGCGCGGTGCACGCCGCCGATGGCTACTACCGCGCCAGCGGGCGCATGGCGCTGGCTATCTGCACGTCGGGCCCCGGCGCCACGAACTTTATCACCGGCCTCTACACAGCACAGATCGACTCCATTCCGCTCATCGCCATCACCGGTCAGAATGTCAGCGCCCAGCTCGGCAAAGAAGCCTTCCAGTGCGTGGACATTGCCACCATCGCCGCGCCGGTGTGCAAGGCGACCTGGTGCATCACCGAGCCGTCGCAGGTGCCCAGCATCGTGCGGCAGGCGTTCCGTGTGGCCCGCGAGGGACGCCCGGGGCCAGTGCTCATCGACCTACCCCTCGACGTGCAGATGGCCGACATTCCCTACGATCTCGGGGCCGATGCACCACTGCCCATCACCAAGACCTCCCCCGATCCCGCGCAGATCACCCGCGCCATCGACCTGCTGTTGGAGGCGGAGAACCCGGTGCTCATCATGGGAGGCGGGGTCCTGTTGGCGGGAGCCTGCGAGCGCTTTATGGCGCTCGCCGAGTACCTGGCGCTGCCCGTCATCACAACCTACATGGCCACCGGCGGCATCCCGGCGGACCATCCCCTCCACGTGGGCCACATCGGCATCCAGGTGGGTTCTCCCTACGGCAACCAGTTCTTCCTGGGCTGCGACCTCGTCCTGGGCATCGGCAACCGTTTTGGCGATCGCCACACGGGCAAGCTGGACGTGTACACGCGGGGGCGGCGCTTTATCCACGTGAATGTCGAACCGGAGCACATCGGCCGCATCGTGCCCACCGAGGTGGGCATCGTGGCGGACGCCGGCCTGGCCATCGATGCGCTGCTTGCCGAGGCCAAGCGCCGCACGCCTCCGCGCGAGCCGTCCGAACGCGTACGGCGCATCCCTGCCGAGCGCGCGCGCCAGGCGCGTCGCACGGATTACGACCAGGTGCCCATCAAGCCGCAGCGCGTCTACCACGAGATGAACGCCTTCTTTGGCCCCGACACAATGTTCACCACCGGCTGCGGCCTGACGCAGATCTGGTCCGGGCAGTTCCAGAGTATCGCCCGCCCCTACACCTACCTCGCCTCCGGAGGCGCCGGCACCTTGGGCTACGACCTTCCGGCGGCCATCGGCGCCAAGATCGCCTGCCCCGAGCGTACGGCCGTAGCCGTCATGGGGGACGGCGGGTTTGGCTTTATGGTGGAAGAGCTGGCCATGGCCTGCCAGCACCAGGTGCCCATCATCGTCATCGTGGTGAACAACGGCTACCTGAGCCTCATTCGCCAGAACCAGCGCTACGCCTACGAGTACGAGTATGGCGTCGACCTCGCCTACGAGGGAGGCGCACCGGGCATCGGCGGCATCGACAACGTCAAGCTCGCCGAGGCGTTCGGCTGCTATGCCGAGCGCGTCACCGAGCCAGGAGAGATCCGCGCCGCGTTCGAGCGCGCCGTCGCGTCGGGCAAGCCGGCAGTCATCGACATCATCGTCGAGCGCGAGACGGACGCCTCCATGGGCGCCAGCATCGACGCCGTGCGCGAGTTCGAGTAGCCCCAACCAGTATCAACCGCACCCTGAGGTGCAGCGAGCGATCAGCCAAGCGCGGACGGCTGATCGCTCGCTGCACCACCTACGCTGGCCAGCGCCCCGGCCCCCTTCCTCGGCCACAGCATGACGATCGAGCCCACCGCCACCGCCGCGATAAACAGGCCGCACACCCGATAGAGGTTCTGCACGCCGACACTATCGTAGAGCCATCCCCCCCAAGCGCTCCCGAGAATCTGCCCCGCGCCATAGCAGAACGCCCACAGTAATGACTGCCCCGTTGCCCGCCACTCGGGCGGCGTGTGGGCGTTCACATAGCTGATGGATGACACGAGGAACAGCGAGAACGACAGCCCGTGGAGCACCTCGGTCGCCACTGCCAGAGCAGGCGTGCGGATGACCGAGTAGAGTAGCGCCCGGGTGGCATACGCCGCAAAGCTCACCGTCAACGCTCGCTCCGGCCCGATCTTGCGGATGATCCACGCTGACCCCAGGTACACGGGCAACTCGGACAACCCCTGGATGCTGAAGGCCAGCCCAATCAGATCGCGCGAGGCACCAATCTCGCCCAAGTAGATCGAGTAAAAGCTAAAGATCGATACCGTCCCAAGCTGAAGCAGCGTCACCACCGCCAAGAAGATGATCAGCGCGCGTCGACGCAACAGAACACCTACACCGGCCCAGGCCCGGCGTAGGGACCGCTGCCCCTCCTCTTCGCGTGGCAGCCCCAGCGTGGTCAGGCCCAGCCCCAGTAGGAGCGCTCCGGCGTAATAGAACATGGCACGCGGATCGCCGTTGCTCAGCAAGCGACCGGCCACCACTGCGACGATCGCCCAACCGGCGGCACCCCATAGGCGCAGCACTCCGTAGGATAAACCGCCATACCGCTCAAGGTGATCGAGGGTCACACTGTCGAGGAGCAGGCCAATGGGATTGTTGAGCGCCGTGTAGAGGATCGTCCACAGCATCAAAAAGCCGAACGTCTGCCCTAGTCGGTATCCGGGGACCACCAGGGCAACGACCAGTGCCGTGAGGATCAGCAGCCGGCGCCGCCCCCACGCATCCGCCGCCATGCCCCACAGGGGCTGGCTCAGGAGCATCACAGAGGGGCGAATGCCGCCCATCAGCCCAATCTGCACGCCGGTCAGGCCGATCTCGCGCAGGTAGGGGTTGAAAAAGGGGAACCATGCCGCCCCGCTGCCGTAGTAGAGAAAGTACAGAGCCGACACCAGGGCCGCCACCCGCCACGCCGCGCCCTTGCCCAACCGCCGCCATCCATCACGCACCACAGCACACCTCGGGAGGAAAGATACAAGACACGGCCCGCCGGGCCGGGGCGTCTATCGTACGAGCGGCGGCACCTTCTGTCAACAGCGGCTTGCCACACCCGGCACGCCGCGCTATCCTCTTGCGCAGCGCCATCTTTCACCCCAAGGAGACGCAGCGCAAGGAGACGCAGTGCGTCATCGTCCCCCCACAAGTGGACGATCACTGCCCGGACCATCGCTCGCCGCGAGAGCCGCCTCTATCGAGTTACCAATAGGGCCATGAGAATCTGTCTGCTCGAACCCTACGCCACCGGCTCACATGCCGCCTGGGCGCACGGCTACGCCGCCCATAGCCGCCACCAGGTCGACCTCCTCACCATGGCGGGCCGTTTCTGGAAGTGGCGCATGCATGGTGGGGCCGTCACGCTCGCCCGCTGCTACCGGGAGCAGGACATCGACGCCGACCTGCTCCTCGCGACGGATATGCTCGATCTGCCTACCTTTCTTGCCCTCACCCGCGACCGCACCCATGGCCTGCCAGTGGCGCTCTACATGCACGAGAATCAGCTCACCTACCCCTGGCCGCCCGAGCAGCGCCCTGACCTGCACTATGCGTTCATCAACTATGCCTCCATGCTGAGCGCGGACAGCATCCTGTTCAACTCGCACTATCACCTCGAATCATGGTTTGAGGCGTTGCCACGCTTGCTGAGGCACTTTCCCGATTACAACGAGCTGTCCACCGTGCGCCATCTACGCAGTAAGAGCGAGGTGCTGCCGTTAGGGCTGGACCTGGCGGCCCTCGATGCGCACCGCCCCAGCGAACCGCGGACCGGGCCGGCCCTCATCGTGTGGAACCACCGCTGGGAGTACGACAAGGCGCCCGAGGCATTCCTCGACGCCCTCTACTCCTTGGCCGCGCGGGACGTCCCTTTTTGTGTAGCACTGTTGGGAGAGGCCTTTGAGCGCCCCCCAAAGGTGCTCGAGGAGGCGGTCGACCGCCTGCGAGATCGAGTGGTCCACGTCGGATACGCCAAGGATCGCGGCGGCTATGCCCGCTGGCTGTGGCGCGGCGACATCGTCGTGAGCACCGCCCTCCACGACTTTTTCGGTGCTGCCGTGGTTGAGGCGATGTACTGCGACTGTCTGCCCATCCTACCGGATCGGCTGACGTATCCGCAGTTCATCCCGTCGAGTCACCGCGAGCGCTGCCTCTATAGCGACCAGGATGGCCTCGTGGCCCTCTTGGAGCGAGCCACCACGGACGTCGCCGTCACCCGGGCGGTCTCCCTCCGATGCGCCGTCGCTCGGTATGACTGGTCGATCCAAGCACCCGAGTATGACCGGCGCTTTGCGCACCTGGCTCAGCAGCAAGCCGACGCATGACCGCGTTACTTCCGCCCACCCTGCGCGCTCGCTTCCACCGTCGGCGACACCCTCTCGACCTGTACGACGTGCAGCCGCGGAGTGGTGGGCTCGCCCCACAGCGCGGGGTCCCTCTGGCAGGGCGCCGGGCGTACGGCCTCGGAAAAGGGGCGAGGGCACGCCGATCCCGCGGGCGGCGGGATCGGCGTGCCCTCAGCCTGGCTCAGCGCAAGCCCAGGCTAGGTCAGCTCGTCCGCTACATTGCCCCACACGCCATAATGCACCTTGCGGGGATCAAAGCGATCATGGCGGCCGTGGGGCGGTGGCGACTCTGCGGGGTGCCCCACCGCCACCAGCACGGGAATACGCACATCCAACGGGATGCGCAACGTGTCGCGGAGGTGCTCCTCCAGCAGGTTCCACAGGGTGGTGTCGGGCGCACCGACCCAGGCCGCGCCGAGGCCGATGGCCGTCGCCGCCAGCAACAGATTCTCGGTAGCGGCACTCACGTCCAGAAGCCACGTGCTCGATGCCTGCGGCACGCCGCACACGGCGATCAGCACCGAGGCCTGCTCGATGTAGGGATGGATCCGTAACAGCTCTGCAATCGCCCGTTGCATCGCCTTGTCGCGCACCACCACGAAATGCCACGGTTGGCGGTTTAGCCGCGTCGGGGCGCACATGGCGAGCTCGATCAGGGTATCGATCTCTTCGTTGCTGACGCTCTCGTCGGTAAAGTGACGAATGGTCCGCCGTCGTCGAATCAGGTCCAACAATGACTCTGTCATGGTGCTACCTTCCAGTGGAATGGTCCATCGCTCCAACGCATCGCACGGGTAGATCAGCAAGACGGGCTCGAACGTATGTCGACGCACCCCTCGTTATCATTATAGCAGACAAACGGTACAACAGCGGGTGATTTCAGAGTCATTCCCTCCGCTTTATCGACGCACCGACGTGCCCTGCCATCCGCGGCAGTGCGTTGACGCCTCGCAAGCGGTGGGCTACGATACGCCTCATCGGAGCCGCCCCTGTTCGCGTGAGGAGGAGAACACCGATGCCTGAGCCACTCGTCGTAGCGGTGATCGGCTGCGGCTGGGCGGGGAGTCGCCACGCCCGTGCCTTTCGTCAGGTGGGCGCCACCATCGGCTGGTGCATCGACGTCGACCCGACGCGCGCCGAGCGCCTCGCCCATGCGCTCGGTCAGGGCGTGCCGCACGCAGACTATCGTCGCGCCCTCGAGGACCCCCGCGTCGACGCCATCTCCGTCTGCCTGCCGCACCACCTCCACGCCGATGTGAGCTGTAGCGCCGCCAAGGCCGGCAAGCACGGGCTCTGCGAAAAGCCACTGGCCGATACGCTGCCCAACGCCGACCGCATGATCGCTGCGGCGGACAACGCCGGCGTGGTGCTCATGGTGGCCGAGAACGTCCGCTTTGCCCCCATCTATCACCGGGTCCGAGAGCTGCTGGACGAGGGCGCCATCGGCCGCCCCGCGCTGCTGCAGATGACGCGCGAGTGCTACCTGAACCGTTCCTTCCTCGAGGATCGCCCGTGGTTCCTCGACGCCCGGGCCGCGGCCGGGGGGATCATGATGTCAGGCGGCATTCACGACGCCGAGACCATGCGCATGTTGCTCGGCGAGATCGAAAGCGTCTACGCGCTGCGCGCTCGGCAGCGCTTCCTCGAGATGGAGGGCGACGACACCAGCGCCGCGCTGTTTCGCTTCCGCGATGGCACTGTGGGCACCCTCGTGGAAAGCTTTTGTATGAAGAGCCTCGCCACGGCCGCCGGTTCCGAGGTGCACACGTTGCGCATCGATGGGGATCTGGGACACCTGGCCGTGGCCGAGCCGACGACGATTCGCGTATTCAGCGAACACCCCGACTATGCCCGGGGCGGCGCGCTCGTCAAGCACGCCATCCACGTGCCCCCAGCGGATACCTTTGCCCTCGAGATCGACCACTTTATTCAGTGCCTACGTAGCGGAGAAGAGCCGCTCACCAGCGGCCGCCGGCAACGCCGCGCGCTCGAGGTCGTGCTGGCGGCCTACCGCTCCATGGAAACGGGCCAGCCCGTCCTCCTCCCTCCCCCCAGCAGAGCACCATAGAAAGGCCCCCGCGGCCGCACGCGAGCCCAGCAACCGCATGCGTACACAAAAAAGGAGCAGCCCAGCGTGGGGCTGCTCCTCGTGGAGACGGCGCGTTCTACAGAAGTGTGTACCTTATCCTTGAGCACGCGGGCGCCTAGCGCCCTGCGGATCGGCCGAGCTAGCGCAGAACCGACTTGGGCGTTGCCTCGAGCCGGCGCACGACGGTGCGCTCACGATCCATCATTGCGGGAATCTGCGGCGCAATGACGTTCTTCCACTCGTCGCTCTGGTAGACCGCCTGGTAGAGGGCCTCGCACTGCTCCTCGCTATCGAATCGCCGGATCCAGACGTAGAGGTCGTCCTCCTCCGTGCTGACAAAGCTGCCGGCAACGACCATCCCCTTGGACACCTGGAAGGGGATAATGACCTCTTCCATGAACCGGACCCACGCCTCCCGCTGTCCGGGCTTGGTGCGGTACTCGCGCAACTCGAAGAACATGATGGCCTCCCTGATGATCTCGTGTGCTCGTCGGTCGGTCGCGCCCGCTGGCGCTACACGGCGATCTCGACGCGCCGCCCCGACTCGGCGCTTTCGATGGCGCCAAACACCATCGCCAAGCTCTTGATATTGTCCGCGGCTGCGGTCTCGGGCACCGTGCCCTCGCGCACGCAGCGCAGGAACTCGCGGATGTTGCCCGCGTGGCCACCGATCCTGTCACCGGCGTCGAACGTTGGCACCTCCAGGTCGGCCATCTCGGAGCGGAACCCGCCGGTCTTGGCCACCACTTCGCCCCGGATGTCCGTGGCGCCGTCCCACAGGAGGCTCCCCTTCTGACCGATGAGGCGCCAGTCGCATTCCCAGGTGGTGTTCATCCCCTCAGCGCACCAGCTCCCGCGGTAGGTGTACACAATACCATCGGAAAGCTCGAACACCGCCACCGCCGAGGCATCGTGGTCGTACCACGACCCGGCCGGGTTCCACTCGTGGCAGTAGACGGCCACGGGATCGGCGCCCGTCAGCAGGCGCGCGGCATCAAAGGTGTGGATGGCCATATCGAGCAACAGCACGTGGCGCATGTGGTCGCGAAAGCCGCCAAAGTGCGCCCCGAGGTAAAAGTCACAGTTGACCGTGGTGAGCGGCCCCAGGGGGCCCGCCTCCACGATGTGGCGCACCCGGCGAATGTTGGCATCGTAGCGGCGGTTCTGAATGACGGCAAAGATGCGTTTCGCCTCGCGTGCCGCCGCCACCATCCGGCGGGCGTTCTCCATCGAATCGGCCAGCGGCTTTTCGCCCAGCACGTGGCAGCCATGCGCCAACGCCGTAAGGGTGATGTCGCAGTGCGCCTCGGGCACGGCACAGTCAAACACCACCTGAGGACGGACATGGCCCAACATGCCGACGAGATCATCGCTCACGGCGATGGAAGCATCTCCGCCGCCATACTCGTCCGCCCGCCGGCGCGCGTTCTCCTCCACGAGGTCGACGAATCCGACGATGCGCACGTCCGGCATCTCCTTGAGCGCCCTCAACCAGGCGCCGCTGATGCCGCCACACCCCACCATCACCGCCGTAATGGGTTCCACGTCGCCTCTCCCTGGGATTCGTTGGCTACACGAGATTGCTGGCACGCAGAGGTCGCAGCCGGAACACGGGTGACCGCTGATCGTGGGCGTCACATTGTTCGAGAGTGCGCGCGTTCCTCCATCGCCGTGACGCGCAGCGATTCTAGCGGCCCGGCCCAGCGACGTCAACTACACCGGGCCAAACGGCCTGTCGCCAGCTTGCCCCCGGTCACCGTGAGCCTGCAGAGGGCCCGCCATCGCGGCCTCCTACGGCCTCGACAGGCTCGATCACCAACACCGCTGAGGCCTCGCGCGCGATATCGTCGCGATGCCACAACATGGGGTGGTACGTGCCCTCCCGCCACAAGCGGATCATGTCCGTATAGTGCCGATGGAAGGGGTGCCCTGACTGTCCCGTCGAGTTGACAGCCACCGAGTTCTCCCAAGCCCCTACATCAATGATCTGCCGATACGTCGGCAGCAGCTCTGCCGTGTACGGCCTGCGTGGATCAAAGCAGACGTTCTTGACCGTATCACACGTACCCCCGACGGCCATCGGCCCGCGATTCGCCACCACCTCCAGGAGCCCGACACCGGCTCGCCCCATAGTCGGGTGGATGAACGTCACCTGGTGGAGCCGGCCCCAACGCCAGGCACGCACGCTCGGCCCCAGGCGATCCGTCAGCTCGTCCACGGCGCGGTCGAACGCCCGCGCTACGATCTGGGCACAGCGCTCCATGCCCGGCGTGCGCACATCGTCGCACCAAGCTGCTCCTTCACCGTTGAGGGCGTTGTCCAGGGCATCGAGCACCGGCACCGATGCGTTGAACAGGTACCGATCGAGCACGTCGTCGCCCAACTCGTCGCCAAACACCTCGCGCACCAGGTGCATGTGCCACACGGCAAACACTGCGGGAGCCACGGCATCGGCGTCAGCGCGCCGGTCCCACCGCCGTAGGATCTCTACCGCCTCTGCCGCCCGACGATCCTTCGGGATAACGGCCTCGAGATTGCGCAGGATGCCATGGGCATAGGTCACCAAGGCATCATCCTGGACGGCGCAGCAGTCGGCGATGCTCACCGCGTTCTGAGCAGACAGCATCTGGGCGATGCGCGCCGCCCTCAGCCCCCGATTCCAGTCGCTCCCCAGGTGGTACGGATAGCCAGCGTCGGTCACCCTGTTGTTGGCCGTGACGATGGCGCCATCCGTCGGGTTGAGCGCTCTCGGTAGGTCGTCATACGCGATGGTGCCCACCCACGCGTACTCGTCCGTCCAGCCGGGCACCGGCAAGGCGCCCAGCCCCCGCGCGCGAATCGGAATGCGCCCCGTCATCTGGTAGCCGATGTTGCCCTCTACATCAGCATAGACGACGTTCTGGCTGGGCACATCAAAGCCCCGCAGCGCCGCGCGGAATGCTTCCCAGTTGCCCGCGCGGTTCATCGCCAGCACCGCCTGCACCATCATGCCCGGCGCATTGCCGGTCCAGCGCATGGCCAGCGGCTGCCACCCAAACGCCCAATCGTCACCGGCAGCCGGATCGTTGATGATCGGGCCGTGCCGCGTGCTCCGCACGCGCAGCGCGAGCGGTTCGTCCCAGCCGTGCACGCGCACCACTTCATAGCGTACATCCATGGGCACCCATGTGTCCCCCACACGGTACTCGTCAGGGTTCATGGGATTCGCGTGCTCCACATAGAGGTCGTTAACATCGGGGTTTGTGTTCGTCATCCCCCAGGCGATGCGCTCATTGTGTCCGATCATCACCCCGGGCATGCCGGCGAACGACGCCCCCACCACGCGGTAGGGGCACGCCAGACCGACGGGCTCGCAGTGGAGGCCTATCTCGTACCACACGGAGGGCATGTGCGCACGGAGGTGGGGATCATTCGCGAGGAGCGGTCTGCCGGTGTCGGTACGCTCGGCTGACAGCGCCCAGCTGTTACTCCCGAGGCCCGGCCCCACGCCGAGCGCCTGATCCAGGCGATCAAGAGCCTCCCATGGCAGGGACGCAAGCGTCGCCTTGCTCAGGGCGGTACCCGTGTCGATCCACCACGCCGCATCCCCTTGCAGGTGGTCCCCCGGTACGATCACCGGTCGCTCATCCGAGTACGGCGGAAGGAGCTCCTGCGCCCTCGTCACCCCAACCCGATCGACAAGGGCGGCGCGCAACACGTCGGCGCGCGCCCCATTTCCCAGCTCCCAGGCCATCACCTTGCCCCATGTCAACGTGTCGGCGGGTACCCAGGGTTCCGGCTCAAAGCGCACCCCGGCGAGCCGAAGGAGCGTGAACTCGAGCCCCAACCGACCCGATTGCGATGAGAGGTAGGCGTTGACGCCCTCGGCATAGGCATCGAGCGCGGCCCGCGTGTCGCCATCGAGGAGATGGTACTCCTCTTCGGCGATTCGACGCCACCCCAGGATGCGCGCCAGGCGATCCTGATCGAGGGTGTCTTCGCCATACAGCTCGGACAGCCGCCCGGCGCCGAGCCGCCGCCACAGCTCCATCTGGCCAAAGCGATCCTGGGCGTGGACATAGCCCTGAGCGAAAAAGAGGTCATGCGTCGTTGCGGCGTACACGTGGGGAATGCCCCACCGATCGCGGTACACGGTCACCGCCTCGTCCAGCCCGGCGAGGCGGTTCACTCCATCGGTGCGGGGCCAGGGGCGTGTGACCATCGCCCCAGCCAGCACGATCACCATCACCAACGCCGACGCTGCCAGCACAACCACGACGGCTGGCCAGCGTAGCCCAACAAGCCGCTGCACCGTGTCCTCTCCTCACTCCAGAGACGCGTCAGGGGCTGGTGGGGGAGATGACTGACAACGCCCGTGGAAGCGCGATCCATACCATGCGCCACTGGTCGGCGACAGGATAGGCTCAGCGGGGGGAGGATGTGGAATGCGATGCCGACTCACGATCATCCAACGACCACATGCAGTCTGACGCAGGAGAGGGGGCGTGTCAAGTGCTTCGGAGGGTACAGGAGAACGCAAAAGGCGCAGAGCAGTGCTCTGCGCCTCGATCATTTACATTGTGCGGCGCGTGCTAGAACCGGCCGCGGCGCTCTCCGCCGCTGCGTCGGCCCCCGCCGTAACCGCCGCGTCCGCCGCCAAAGCCGCGTCCGCCGCCGTCACGGTTCGCCGGTGGCCTCGCCTCGGCCACGGTGATGTTGCGCCCGCCCAGCTCTGTGTTGTTGAGGCGCTGGATCGCCTCCTGAGCCGCCGCCTCTGTCTCCATCTCGACGAACCCAAAGCCCTTGGCCCGACCGGTCTCACGGTCGGTGATCAGAGCCACCGACTCGACCTGCCCGACGGTTCCAAAAAGGTTCTGCAGCTCGTCTTCCGTGGTCGCGTAGGCGAGATTGCCGACGTACAGTTTCTTACCCATCTGGGAGTCTCCTCTTGACCAGACTACAGCGCCACCACGTTGGTGGCCTGTGGGCCCTTGGGGCCGTCAACGACGACAAACTCGACCTGCTGACCTTCATCCAGCGTGCGAAAGCCCGTCGCCTGGATGGCGGAATGGTGCACGAACACGTCACCACCGCTCTCACGCGTGATGAACCCATAGCCCTTGGATGCGTTGAACCACTTGACTGTGCCTCGCTCGGACATCGTACCTCACTTTACTGACTGTTGTGATACCGCCATAGGGCCGAGGTGCTCATCTCGCAAGTACGAAAAAGCGGCCGCAGGTAGATGACCTGCGGCCGCCATCTGGCCGAGCAAGTGCTTCCTCATTCCTACACCGCTAGTGTAGCACAGCTATTCATACGTGTCAAACACAATCGCTATACAGGCTGACAGAGACAGCGCCGTGAGAGAATAAGGCAAACCCGACGCAGATGAGCCAATGGTGAGGTGCCGCTGAACTCGGGCAGCGTTCACAACAGGTACCGGATATGGTACGTCACACCAGCCTTCCCGCCCCGCTGGTCACAAGCCCTACGATCGGGCCTTGGCTCTATCAGGCACTGCCCCGTTCTCGGCGCTGAGGGAGCAGCTGGGGTCCGTGGCTCACGCAAGGCTCCCGCCGAACGCCTACAGGGTAAAGCGAGCAGCGCGCACATCCACCAGCTGGGTGCGACCGGCGGTCAGCACGCCGATGACGCCGTTGGCGGGCGCCGGCAAGCTGCGACTCAGCATCAGGATGTCGTTCACATAGAGCTCTGCCAGTTCACCCCGCAGCAACAGCCGAAAGCGCGCCGATGTGTCAGGTGCCAGCGCGCGATCGACGGCGTCTTCAAGGCGCAGCTCGAGGCTGAACCTGCGCATCGGGCCGGCCAGGGCCTGCCCGAGCATGGGCACAAGGATCCCTTCCCCGCGACCATCGGTGGTCTCGATGTACAGCCCAGCCCCCACAAACGCGTCGCCGACCTTCGTGGGCAGTCCCTCCCAGCGCCCCTCCAGCATGACGCCGGTACGCGTATCGAGGCGCTCATCGAGCATGGTGATTCGTGCCTCCGGGGCCTCGTGCACCGCGCCCGTCACGGGCGCGCTCGTGCCGAGCAGGGCATCGTTCCCGGGCCAGTATGCCAGACAGGCGGTGCCATCATCGAGCACCACGAGACGCTTGAGTGGCGCCAGCCAACGCTCCCCGTGGTGCGTCGCTGCCACATGGCTCAGCAGGATCTCGTCGTGGAGCGCCACGGGCCGTAACCGTAGCTCATCGCCTCGTACTGTGGAGGTTAGTATCTTGGCGTTGCGCGGCGCCGGCGCGAATGGCCCGTCCGCGCTCGGTGCCTCCAAGACGTACACACAACTTCCGCTGCGCCCCGCCTGGGGTGCCTCCACAAGCGCCAGGTAGCGGCCTCCAACGCGCACCACGCCGCCCATGCGCAGGGCAGAGGGCGTCGGGCGCGCACCCCACGCGATACGCGGCGGAGGCATGGCGCGCCAGTGACAGCAGTCCGCCGAGACGCCAAAACCGAACCCCGGCTCCCCGACGATCGGGTCTGCCGTCCAGTAGCCGACCTGCCCTCCCCCGCCGCGCGCCAGCGTACACAGATCGTGCCAGCGAGCGTGTTGGCCTGCGGCACGGTACCAGCGCGGATCCGGGCGGAACTCGTACTGCGGCCCCATGCGCCGCCACGCCACGAGGTCGGTGGATTCGGCCATCTGGATCGCCGGCTCTACCTCGGCCTGCGTCGAGGCGCTTTGCTCGGTAAAGCCCATGAAAAAGCGGCCGTCTCGCTCATAGGTGGGCGCGAGCCACACGGCGCCCGCCCCAAGAGAGCGCGCCGCGTCGCTGCGCGAGAGCACCCTGCCTTGATCGACCCAGTGGACGCCGTCCGTAGAGCGGGACAATCCCACCCCGGCCCCTACGCCATCCTCTTGCTCGACAAAGTAGAGCCAGAATGCGCCCTCGTGATACACCACCCACGGGTCCGTCCACTCCCCCTTGTGGGGTGTGACGAGCATGCCCCTCTACTCCTTGCATCCACGCTAGTCGCCGGCCGCGTCGCGCTGTTTCCCCTCAACCGTAACGGGCACCGGAGCATCGGCTTCGCCCACCAGCCGCTCCACCAAGCCCGGCGGACCCTCGTCCCGCGCTTTCTCTTCAGCGATCTCGTCCAGCTCTTCGTGGCGTATCCAACCCTTCTCCGCCGCATGGCGCGCCATGGTGATGGTATCATCGGCCAGCACGAGGGTGCTCCCCTGCTCGACTACCTGCTGCGCCAGCTTGGCGATGGCCTTTGAGCGCGCCTCGGTCTCACGAACGTTCCGGATGTACACGGCCGCGATCCGCTGAGGGTACATCCGCACGATGTCGGCATAGATCTCGGGATCCTGCTGCCCGCTGTCGCCGATCAGCAGAAACGGCAAATCGCGATAGGTATCGAGAATGCGCACGATGGTACGCAGCTTGTACGCGCGATTCTCCAGGGGAAGCAGCTCCTCCTCCGAGATGCCCCAGTTCCTCAGGAGCAGCACCGGTCCCACGGGGATATGGTGGAGATGGAAGAACTGGCTCAAGAGGTCATACAGGTTCCATGGGCTGCTCGACACGTAGAAGAGCGGGTTCATGGTGCTTCCATCGGGCCCGCCGAACAGCGCACGGTAAAAGGCGGCCACGCCGGGAAAGGGCAGCCGCGTGTGGGCGTTCCCCAGGAGCACATTGCGGGCCATCCGCAAGAGGTTCACGGCGTCGCTGCGCAACACCGTATCATCGATATCGCTGATGACGCCCAAGCGGGCGCTCGCGGGTGGAACGAGCACCTCGGCGGTGGTGCGCACCGGTCCGGATTGCTTGGGTGAGGTCGGTGCGACGAGCTCCAGGTCGACGTGCTGCCACAACGTGGAGGCAGGTAGGGGGGAGGTTGGCTCGATCCACAGCTCAAACATCCCCTCCTCGTCAGCAACGACTTTGTGCTCGATGTCCTGGAACCGCGCGATGAGTCGGGCGAAAGGGACCTCGTCACTCTCGATGCGCTTGTACATGTTGACGATATTGTCCCACACCGTGTCCGACGCGGCGGACGGCGTGATGCCCTTGTCCTCTAGGACGCGCCCATGCACGTACAGGCGCTCCGACGTGCCATAGCCTCGATAGGCCACAATCTTGATGGGATCGGGCCCGCCGAGAGCGTAGGCCAGCCGGTACTTGATCCGATCCATGGCCGACTCGACATCGTCAACCAGGTGGAAGAGTACTCTTCTCCAACCGGACATTGCCACTGCTCCACTCAGTGCCCAGCAGTCCCCTAGGCGCTCCTGAGCACAAGGCATGCAGTAAAGACCATGGGGGCGTTGCCAGACGGGCCACCGACTTGCGACGCACCGCCTCCTGTCTCGCCAACGACCGTCGCGGGGTCGGCGCTCGCCGCACGCGAGCGTCAACCACCTCTCGCCGTCGAGAGGTACGTCTAGACTTATTATCGACTCCCCGGGGCCGGGCGTCAAGGTTCTTGGGGAAGACCTGGAGGACGCACCGAATGAGGCGGCGCAGCGCGAACGCCCCGCAGAGGAGTTCGCCCAGCCCGCCACCGCACACCAAGCTCCCCCAAAACGCGGCGAAACAGGCTCGGGCAACGTAGCGGACAACAAACTGAACGGGCCCCGTGCCATCGTCGCCCAAAACGATGGTCGGGGCCCGTTCGCCAAGGAGGAGAAGAAGCGCTGTCCCTCGCGCCGTACGAGGTCCCAGCAGGTCGCTCGCGTGTCCGCACAGGTTGTCGACTGTGCTTTCGCCTCAAGCGATTCTGACCTATTCTAGCATCCTCCTTAGGGGGCCACATCCGCCATATCTACTAACCTTCACTAGGCCATCTGGCCAGGATACCAGGGCATAGGCACCGCTGGAGCGCTTGACGCACGCCGCGTGTGCCGCTAGAGTGGTAGAATGCGCCTGACCCCTAACGCGCATATCCTGCGCCTGCCGCGCCTCCGGGAGATGGACTATGACCGTCCGTGCGATTCGGTTGGGTGGTACGTTCGACGCGCTGCGGAACCGTGACTTTCGATGGTTGTGGTTCGGAAGGCTGGCATCCTCCGCAACCTTTGAGCTGGGGGCAGTCGCTCAGGGATGGCTGGTGTACGCGTTGACCGGCTCGGCCTTTGCCCTGGGCTGGGTGGGCGCCGGCTGGAGCGTCGCGACTCTCGTGTTGTCTCTCTACGGCGGCGTGATCACCGATCGCGTGGAAAAGCGCACCCTCCTCTACTGGGCACGCATCGGCATGCTGCTTAACAGCTTCGCCCTTGGGTTGCTCATCAGTCTGGACGTCATCCAGATATGGCACCTCGCGGCGAGCTCTCTCTTTACGGGCATCATCTTTGCCTTCATGATGCCCGCGCAGCAGGCGATCATCTCGGACCTCGTGGACGAAGGTACCCTGCTGAACGCCGTGTCGCTGAACTCGCTGGGCATGGGGCTGATGGGGATTTTCTGCGCCTCGCTCGCAGGAGTGGTGATCGAGACCATCGGCGTGGCGGGCGTCTACTACCTCCAGGCGTTGCTCTATCTCCTCGCCGTGTATACGACCACCAAGCTTCCGTATACCCGCACAGCGAACGCCTCCACCGGCTCCATGTGGGCTGACCTCGTGGACGGCATCCACTACTTGCGCGTCCGCTCGGCGCTCCTCGTGCTGCTCGGCTTTGGGCTTGTGCGCGTGATGCTCGTAATGCCCTACCGTACCCTGATGCCGGCGTTCACCCGCGACGTTCTCGGCTACGATGCTACCGGTCTGGGCCTCCTCCTCTCCGCGACGGGCGCGGGAGCGCTGATAAGCTCCCTGGGCCTCTGTGCGGCGGGCGATATGCGCGGCAAGGGCACACTCCTCCTGGGAGCCGGAGTGATCGTCGGCGTCGCGCTGATGCTCTTTGTCACCATCCCGGCAACGTTCAGCACCTTTTTCTTTATCGCCGTCGTCGGCGCCGCGAACAATGTCATCATGGTGATGAACAACACCCTGATCCAGACGACGGCTGACGTGACCTACCGGGGGCGCGTCCTGAGCGTCTACATGATGCTTTGGGGCCTCACGCCTCTGGGCACCATCCCGGCGGGGGCCCTGTCCGACCACTTTGGCGTGCCCGCCGTGATCGTGGTGCAGGGCATCCTCGTCGTGGCCGTTTTCGTCTTGGCCGCCATCTTGCGACCCGAGATCAAGCAGATGCAGTGAATGCCAGAACGCGCTTCGCTCGCCCTCGCCCACCCGATGGGCGTCCATCAAGAGGGCGGCCCGACTGGGCCGCCCTCTCTCACTACCGGCCGACCCGCGCCTTACGGCGCAGCACCGGCCATGACGGGCTCGACCTCGCCCATGTGCACGGCCTCACGGATGAGCTGCGAGGCATAGCCCCACTCGTTGTCGTACCAGCTCATCACCTTGACGAGGTCGCCGCCCACTACCATCGTCATGTTGAGATCGATAATGGAAGCGTGGGGATCCTGAATGATGTCCGACGAGACGATGGGGTCCTCCGTTACGGCGACCACATCCTTGTAGCGCTCGCTCTGGGCCTCCTCGCGAAAGATGGCGTTGACCTCTTCCTTGGTCGTCTCGCGCTCCGTCACAAAGATCACGTCCGAGATAGAGCCCACAGTGACGGGTGCACGCACCGCTACACCGTCAAACATCCCCTCATACTGGGGCAGCGCCTTGGTGGCCGCCTTGGCCGCGCCGGTCGTCGTCGGCACGAGGTTCGCCGCCCCGGCACGCCCGCGATTCCAGCTCTTGCTGGGCGAGTCCACAATCGACTGGGACGAGGTGTAGGCGTGAACCGTCGTCATGATGGCTTTCTTGATGCCGATACGCCGCCCGAGGATCTCGACCACCGGCGTGATGCAGTTGGTGGTGCAACTCGCGCACGAGATGATCTGCGGTGCCGCGTCTGGGCTGTTGACGCCATGGACCACCGTCAGGATCTCGGCCTCCCCATCGCTGCCCCGCACCGGGGCCGACAGGATGACGTGCTTGGCGCCCGCCTCGATGTGCTTGCGCAGCTGCTCCTCGCGGGTAAAGACGCCCGTCGACTCGATGGCGATATCGACCTTCAGGTCACGCCAAGGGAGGTTCGCGGGATCCTTCTCCCCGAACACAGGATAGCGCTCACCGTCGACGATGAGGGCGTTCTCTTCCGCTTCTACATGCTTTTCGTACCGCCCATACACCGTGTCGTACTTGAGCAGATACGCGAGGTTGTCCGCGGGGACGATGTCGTTCACGGCGACAACCTGTAACTCTGGCGTGTCGAGCGCGATCTTGAACACCGCGCGCCCAATGCGGCCCAGCCCATTGATGGCTATCCGCGTTGCCATTCTCCAAGCTCCTTTCCCCTTCGCCGGCGCTCGCGGCCGGTAAAGCACACAAACCGATAGAGAGGGGCAGGAACAAGACCGATAGGCATCGCGCGGATGCGAGCCGGAGGCAGAAGTGGGGAGAAGAGCGAGGGAAGAGTGGCGGCCTCTGCCTGATGGCCTCGGCCTGCCGGACTGCTTCACACGATATGTCAACCTTATTCTATTATAGCCTTGCCTTCACGGGGCGTCAACGCCGCAGCGCGGGGCGTCAACGCCGCAGCGGCGCCGGCGCGCATCACCTCAGATTGATGAATATCACCGAGACCACCGCGATGCTCATCCCCACCGCTTCGAGGCGTGAGATCCGCTCGCCCCACAGGAGCCTCGCCGCCAGGCAAGAGAGTACGAGGCTGACGGCGCCCTGGAAGGGGAACACCAGGACGCTCGGGATCTGCCGGAGCGCAGTGATCAGCGCGAGGTTGCTACCGGCGTTCAGCAGGCCGAGCACGCACCCCTCTCCCACAGCACCGAGCTCGAGCGCTCTCGCCTTGCCGTGCAATACGCCCCAGATCAACAGGCAGGCAATCACTACACCGCCAGTGCCGAACAGCGTGGCGAGAAAGGCCGATGTCTCGCTCGCGGCACCGAACTCGTCAAAGGTACGAATCCCCAGGGAGGATATGCCGCTCAGGAAAAAGAGCGCGACCATCCATCGGACCTGGCGGCGCTCGATGCGTACCGGGCCGCTACCGCACTGGATTCCCAGAAACGGCATGGCGGTGAGCGCCAGGAGCGATCCCCCGACCTGTGCCCCGTTGGGGCGTTCTCCCCAGCAGAGCACTGCCACGAGGATAGGGATGACCACCGACAACCGTGCGACGGCGGTAGAGATCGACACGCCGCGCATCCGCATCGTCGGCAGCGTGGCGGCGAACGATGCCGCATAGGCGACACCCACCACGGCTCCGAGCGCGACCGTCGTCGGATGCACGGCGAGGTTTCCCCCCTGGCTGACGTGGCGCACTAAGTGAAACGCGCACGCGACGATATAGTTGGCCACCCCCACCAGCCAGAGGTTGCTCCCCCGCCCCTGGGCACGGCGTACCACGAGGCCAAAGCCCGTCGAACACACTGTCGCCAACACCAACGCAAGCATACGCTCTGCTCCAACTCGTGATCAGTCGCGCTAGCGTCGCCAGGCCCGCCTACGCGCGCTCGAGTCGGCGAAGCCGACTTGGTTACCTTAGCGCGGCGATCCGCAGCCCTGCGGATCGCGGGTTTAGCCTGCGGCGCGGTAGATACATTGCTCCGACCGCACCGCGAGCAATAGTACGGTGCCTGCGCTGCCTTCGTGGGCTGACAGGGCACTCCTAGCCCTCGCTTTCTGCTGGGGCAACAAACGATAGGTCGTCACCCCCCTCTCCCCGCCGCATGCGGG
>DUUT01000178.1 GCA_012841405.1 Chloroflexota bacterium | reverse complement strand
GGCGTGTCGCCGCCTCGGCCGGGCGGGGCGCGCGTGGGTGGAGGCCCGCTACGACCGGTCGCGCATGGTCACGAACACCCTCGCCGTCTATGAGCGCTTTGTGCGCGAGGACGCCTAGCGCGCTCCTGAGCGGCGCTCCTTTCGCAGCACCGATGGCGCCCCGAGCGCCGCGAGGGGCCTTGACTCCCACCGATAATGCTCCACGCGGCTTGGCGCGCCCAGCCCCCTTCTACACCCTACGCCGCCGGTTTGCGCCCCTTGACGACGATGTGGTGGCTGTGGGCGGGGTCGAGGCGCGCCAGCAGGCGTCCGATGGGGCTGGGGAACGGGTAGTAGCCGTATCCCCGGGCGCGCTCGATGGTGAATCCCGCCTGGGTCAGGAGGCGCAAGAGTGCGCGATAGGCCACCACCACGATGTGGCGATGGAGGTCGCTCTCGGTGCTGGCCGCGACCTCGGCGTCATCCGCCAGGCCGTAGGCCTGGCGGTGCATGCGCCGCACGATGGCCATGTCGGCGTCGAGCATCGTCGTTAGATTGGGCCCCGAGAAGGGCTGAAACCCGAGTACCAGGGCAAAGATGTTGTGCCACGATGCCAGGTTGGGCGTCGCCAGCACGCAGTAGCCCCCCGGGCGGAGCACGCGATAGATCTCGTGCACCAGCCGTGCGGGGTCCACGAGGTGCTCGAGGACGTCCATCGCCGTGACCACATCGAGCGACGTGCTGGCAAAGGGCAGCGTCGTGTTGGCGTCGCCGACGAGGCAGTGCACGCCGGCCGCCTCGGCCTCCTGGAGCGGCGCGGGTCTTCGCTCCAGCCCGAGCACCCGGTGGGTGCCCACAGCGCCGGCCAAGCGCATGGTGTTCACGCCCGTGTGGCAACCCACGTCGAGCAACACGGCGTGCGCGTCCCGCTCGAGGCAGGCGATCTGGCCGCGGTAGCGCTCACGCACGGTACCCTGGTAGATGCGGTCGAGGTAGGTGAGCAGGAGCGCTTGCACACTACGAGGGAGGGGCATCAACTTGCTCTCGCCTGTCGCACGGCCACACCTCAACGATCCCGCTGCTCCGCTGGCGGACGGTTTGCTCCACGGGGCCTATGGCTTGACGATGATGCCCTGGCCGGTCGGCAGGTTGAGCACGGAGACTCCCCGGGCCGCGGCAAAGGCGTCAAAGGCGGCGCCCTGCGGCTCAAAACCGCGATAGGCATAGTCGTCCAGCAGGATGATGCCACCCGGCACCATCCGCTCCCAAAAGTACTCGGCAGCCGCCACCTCGGGGAGGGTGCAGTTCATGTCGAGGGAGAGGTAGGCGACGGCCTCTGCGTCGATGTGGGGCAGGATCTCGGGCACGATGCCCCGGATCACCCGGACGTTCGGGTAGCGTGCGAACGCGGCGATCACCTCGGCGGAGCAGTCCTCATAGCCGCCGGGCCGCCGGCCGAGGCGGCGCTCCTCGTCGGAGATGCAATCCGCCACGAGGCCGCCAAAGCTGTCCACCAGGAAGAACGTCGCATCCAACTGCTCGAGGCGCGTGTACTCGGCCACGGCCATGGCCAGGCCGCCGCGGTAGACGCCGCACTCGATCCAATCCCCCGGGAGGCGGGCGGCGTGCGCGGCCGCCCAACAGGCCACGTGGACGCGCCAGTGGATGTCGCGCTCGCGCCACGAGCCCGTCGCCTTGCCCGCGTGGTAGGCGCGCGCAAAGCGCTCATCGACCATAAAGCGGCAGTGGTGCACCGTGGCGAGCCCATCCTGCAGGTAGGTCAGGCGGGGCCACAGCGCCCGACAGAGCGTCTCGGTCGCCCGCAGGCGCAGCCCCCTGGCGGTGCGCCGGAGCGTGCTCAGGGTGCGGCGTGCGCCGCCGTCGGCCGTCATCCCTTCGTCCGCCGCACGATGAGATCCGCCAGCAGCCCCACGGCGGTCAACTGGAACACCGTCAGCATGAGGATCACCGTGGAGGGGGCAAAGTGAAAGTTGTAGGTAAAGATGTCATAGATCATCTTGCCGACGCCGACGGCAAACAGCGCCATGATTACCGGCAGGAACATGCGCAGCGGGTTAAAGTACATCATCGTGCGAATCACCAGCGAGATATAGTTATAGGTATCGCCGATGGGGTCGAACGTCGAACGCCCGATGCGCTTGTAGTAGGCGATCGGCACCCACCGCACCTCGTAGCCGCTGCTGAGGAAGGCCATGGTGATGGTGCTCACCCAGGAGTGCGTCGTGGGGAGGATGCCAAAGAACTGGGGCACGAGGTCGCGCTTCATGGCGCGCAGCCCCGAGTTCAGGTCCGGAATGCGCGTCTCGGTGAGGTAGGAGGCCAGCGCGCGGATGAACTCTTTGGCCGCCGAGCGGAGCCACTTGAGCGTGCCCATCTCGCGCTCACGGGCGCCGATGACCATATCGCAGCTTTCGAGCTCCTTCACCAGGCGCGGGATCTCGTCCGCCGGGTAGGTGGCGTCGGCGTCGATCATCACCACGTATTGCCCTTTGGCGGACTTGATGCCCGTGGTGCGCGCCGCGCCGTTGCCCAGGTTACGGCGATGCGACACGATGCGCACGTGGGGATAGGTCTCGCAGATGGCGCACGTGCGGTCCGTCGAGCCGTCGTTGATGACGAGGATCTCCCATCCGCACTCGAGGGTCTCGCAGGCACGGGTCACGTCGTCGAGCACGACGCCGATCGCCTCCTCCTCGTTGTAGGTGGGGATGACGACGCTGACGACGATCTCGTTACTGGGCATGGGGATGGGTGTTCTCCTCGCTGGTCTGCGATGATTGCTCAGTGATTATAGCGTCCCGACAGGGGTGGCGCAAATCGCGTCGCTGGGGGCGCGGCACGTGGTCGCATTGCCGCCCGCGCGCCCCGATGCTATACTTCCGCGACCCCGAGGGGGAGGGGGATCCATGGACGACGGGCGGTGGGAAGCGATTCTCGGCAAAGTGTACGGTGACGAGGCGCCGGTGCGTGACGCCCAGGTGGCGCGCTACCGCCGCGGCCTGGCTGCGTTCGCCGCGCGCTATGGCCCCGGGGAGGTCGCCGTGTTCCGCGCGCCGGGACGCGTGAACCTCATCGGAGAACACACGGACTATCACCATGGCTATGTGCTGCCCGTGGCACTCGACCGGGACGTGCTCCTCTTTGCCCGCCCCCGTGCGGATGCCCTCGTGCGCTTGGCGAACGTGGAGGCCGAGTTCCCCGATCGCGCGTTCACCATCGCCACGGAGGTGCCGCCGCGCTCCGTGGGGGACTGGGCGAACTATGTCCAGGGCGCGGCCCAGCTGCTGGAGCGCGAGTGTGGCCCGGGGTTGCGGGGCATGGATGCCCTCATCGACGGCGCGCCACCCGAGGGGGTGCCGCGCGGGGCGGGCGTATCATCGTCCTCCGCCCTCACCGTCGTGGCGGCGGTGGCCATCGTCGCCCTGAACCGCCTGGCGCTGGCGGGCGCCGCCCTCGCCGAGTGCTGCAGTCGCGCCGAGTGGTATGTGGGCACTCGCGGCGGGGTGATGGACCACTTTGCCTCCCTCCTCTCCGCGCGTGGACAGGCGCTGTTCTTGGACTGCCGTCCCACGGCGGACGGCTACCGCTACCGTCCGGTGCCGCTGCCGGCGGGGTATGCCATCATGGTGGTGGATAGCGGCGTGCGCCACCGCAACACCGGTCCCCACTTTAACCAGCGCGTGGCCGAGGGACGGATCGGCATCCACCTCCTGCAGGCGCGGTTTCCGGGCATCACGCACCTGCGCGATGTCTCTGCGTTCCCCTGGGAGGAGCTCGAGCCCCTGCTGCCCGAGTGCCTGCACGCCGAGGATCTCCCCGCGCTGGGCATCGACCTGGAACGCCTGCTGGATGGCGGCGTGCGGCCGCTCGGCGGCGAGTACCGCGTGCGCCAGCGCTGCCGGCACGTCATCACAGAGAACCAGCGCGTCCAGGGCGCCGTCGTCGCCATGGAGGCGGGGGATACCATCACCCTCGGGCGGCTGATGGACGCGGCGCACGCCAGCGCCCGCGATGATTACGCCATCAGCGTGCCCGAGATCGAGGTGCTGGTGGAGGCGGCACGGGCGCAGCCCGGAACCGTGGGTGCCCGGCTCACCGGCGCTGGTTGGGGGGGCTGCATCGTGGCCCTCGTCGAACGGGATGCCGCCGCGGTGTTCGCCGAGGCAGTCGCAGCGACCTACCACCGGCGAACGGGCAGGGTGGCGCGCGTATTCCACTGCGTGCCCGGGCCGGGGGCCGGCCTGGTATGCGCTACGCGTGTGTGAATCCGTCGCCTGGAGCGTGACGTCGTGACCTACTCCCCCTATCCACCACGCCGTCCGTTGCGGCGCTACACGTCGGGCCACGCACTGCGCGCGGGCACGCTCCTCGTGCTGTGGGCCCTGGTGCTCTTGGGCATCGTCGGATGCGCGTCGCCCGTCGTGCGGCAGCAGGCGCCGCCCATGGCCTCGGCGGTGTGGCTCGAGGGGGGTGCGACCATCGGGCAGACGTTCGTCGCCCACCACGCGGGGCTCGCGGCGTTCGACGTCTATGTGACGCCGGAAGGGGCGCCGGGGGAACTCGTGCTGCACCTCACGGCGCCCGATGGGCCCGAAGCACGCATCGCGGCGCGCGGTGCTGTACCCGAGGCGGAGGGTTGGGTGCGGCTCGCCTTTGCGCCGCTGGTGGATTCGCGCCAGTGCTACTATGCCGCCGAGCTCGCTTACGAGGGCTCTGGGGGTGTGCACGTGGCCACCGCGCCGGGGGATGCTTACCTGCACGGGGCGCTGGCGATCGACGGGGCGCCGCAGGACGCCCAGCTCGCCTTCCGCCTCGTGTTTGACCGTCGGACCATGCTCGCGGGCTTGGCGGCGCTGGTGGCCGCGTCATGGGTGCCCATCGGCCTGGCCGGTGCCCTCCTGTTGCTGGCGCCCGGGCTGGCGCTCCTGGCGCTCGCGGGGTCCCTCGGTACGGCGTACGGGTGGCCGGGGCGCCTGGGGCTGGCGGCGGGCCTCAGTGCGGCGCTCCACCCCCTCCT
This sequence comes from Chloroflexota bacterium, assembly GCA_012841405.1. GTDB lineage: Bacteria > Chloroflexota > Anaerolineae > UBA1429 > UBA1429 > DUUT01. The sequence goes on along the minus strand of DUUT01000178.1, from coordinate 8,011 downwards.
CTTTCTCCTCGCCGACCTCGTTGGGTTGCGGTTGGTCCCCGCCTATTCCTCGGGCGTCTGCTTGGCCGCTCTCGGAGGGCTGCTCGTATGGTGGTGGCGCGACAGGCGGCGCGGCGGGCGGTGGCGTCGCCCCCTTGCCCTCAGCGAGTGGGTACGGAGCGATGCCGTTTGGCCCGATGTGGCCCTGGTGGGCGTGCTCGGGCTCGTCACCGTCACGCGCTTTCTGCCCATCGGGTCCCTCGAAGCGCCCATGTGGGGCGATGCCTACCAGCACACCGCCATCGTGCGCCTGCTCGTCGATCGCGGGGGCTTGTTCCAGGACTGGCGCCCCTATGCTGATCTGTACAGCTTTACCTACCACTATGGCTTTCACGCCTTGGCGGCGGCGCTCCACTGGCTGACGGGGCTGGGCGCGACGGACGCGACCCTGTGGATGGGGCAGATCCTGAACGTCCTGGCGGTGTTGGCCCTCTATCCCCTGGCGGTGCGGGTGGCGGGGAACCGCTGGGCTGGCGTGGGCGCCGTGCTGGTAGCCGGGCTCCTCGCGCCCATGCCGATGCACTACCTGAACTGGGGACGCTACACGCAGCTCGCGGGGCAGGTGATCCTGCCGGTGTTGGCTTGCCTGTGCCTCGATGCGCTGGACGCGCCTCCGGGTGGTCACCGTGGCGGGGCATGGCGCCTCCTCGGGCTGGCCATGCTGGCGCTGGCGGGCCTCTCGTTGACGCACTATCGCGTCCTGCTGCTCGCCGCGCCCCTGTTCCTGGGAGTGTTGGCCTTCTCGCGCCGCGCGGAGCGAGGGCGGCGGCTCGGGAGGATGGCCCTCCTGGGGGGTGGCGCACTGCTGCTGACGCTGCCGTGGCACCTCCGCGTGCTGACGGGGAAAATCTCGGCGGTGGTGTGGGACCAGGTGGTGGCGTCGACCGGGCCGCATCCCGTCATGCTGAGCGACCTGGGCGCTGTGGCGGCCAATGTGTCCGCCTACCTGCCCGTGGCGGTGTGGTTGGCGCTGCCCCTCGCCGTGGGCTGGGGCCTCTGGCGGAGGGGGCGCGTCGCGGCTGTGGTCGCCCTGTGGTGGTTCGGCGCGTTCCTGCTCGTCAACCCGCAGCTCTTGCACCTCCCCGGCGCGGGGACGATCACCAACTTTGCCCTGTTCATTGCCCTGTACATCCCCGCCGCCGTCCTCTTGGGGGCGGCGCTGGGCTGGGGCGTCGTCGCCTGGAAGACGCGGGTGGCCCCCGTGGTGGCGGCCCTCGTCGTGCTCGGCGGGGGCGCCTGGGGGGCGACGCAGCGTCTGGCACAGCCCAACCCCGCCGCGCACGCGCTCGTCACGCGGCCCGATGTGCGAGCGGCGCAGTGGATCGCCCGCAACACACCCGACGACGCGCGCTTTCTCGTCAACTCTTTCTTTGCTTACGAGGGCTCGTCGGTGGTAGGATCGGATGCCGGCTGGTGGCTGCCGCTGCTCGCGGGACGGGCTACCACGCTGCCGCCACTGACGTACGTATCGGAGGAGGGGCCGCGGCCCGCGTACCGGCTGTGGGTGAATGGCCTCACCGCCGCCTTGCAGGGAGTGCGCCTCGATGACGCCGAGCTCTTGGCGGCGCTTCGGGAGCACGGCGTGACCCACGTGTACATCGGCCAGCGCCAGGGCCGGGTGAACTACTCCGGGCCCGACGTGCTCGATCCCGCGCGGCTCGCCGACAGCGCCCTCTTTCGCCCCATCTACCATCAGGATCGCGTCTGGGTGTTCGAGTTCTTGGGCCGCTGACACCGGCCGCCAGGGGCGTATCGCCCGGCACCCACCGCCAGCCGCCGTGAGACCAGCGCAACCCCACGAATAGGAGATGGCCATGTCCACTCGCGATGCCGTTCTCGACCACGCCCGCGCCCTCTACGCCGCCGGGCACCATTGAAGCGAGGCCACCGTGATTGCCGTGGGCGATCACCTCATGGGCCAGACGCCAGAGGTCCTCATTCGCGCCAGCAATCCCTTTGGCGGCGGTGTCGGCGGATGCCGTCAGGAGCTGTGTGGCGTCCTCGCCGGTGCGATGCTCGTGCTGGGCGCCACGCGCGGCCGCCTGGCGCCGACGGAGGACGACAAGGCCCTCTACGATCTCGTCTGTCGCTACCGCGAGCGCTTTATCGCCACGTTCGGGAGCTCGCAGTGTGAGGCCGTGCGCAACACGATGCCCGAGATGGACAAGCGCTGCGCAGCCGTCGTCGAGGGCGGGGTGCGGCTGTTGCTGGAGATGCTCTAGCCGGATCATGGCCGGGTGTGGACTGTGCGTGGCTGCGGCTGCCAGTGACAGACTGCTGCGGCACGCCCCACACCCCCTGCGGGTTTGCGGCAAAGCCGCGCCGGTGCTACACTCGCGCCGCTAACGCGGCCGCGACGGTGGCCCACAAACGTGGCCCATGAACGTGGTATGATCACGCGAGGTGAATGATGCGCGTGCTGGTGGTGTCCGATATCCACAGCAACCTGCCGGCCCTCGAGGCCGTGCTGCGCGATGCCGGGTCCTTTGACGTGCTCTGGTCGCTAGGGGATGTGGTGGGCTATGGCGCCGAGCCCAACGAGTGCATCGCCCGGCTCCAGGGTTTGGAGCACCGGGCGATCGCCGGCAACCATGACTGGGGGGCGTTGGGCAAGCTCGATCTGGAGGACTTTAACGTCGACGCCCGGCGCTCCAACCTGTGGACGCGTGAGGTGCTGACGTCCCAAGCGTGGAGCTACCTCGATGCCCTGCCCCAGGTGCTCGTGGAGGGGAACTGGACGCTGGCCCACGGCAGCCCTCGCCATCCCATCTGGGAGTATCTCATCTACACCAGCACAGCCAAGCAGAGCTTTGGCCATTTTGATACCCCCTTTTGTCTGGTGGGCCATACCCACGTGCCCGTGATCTTTCGCGATATCCCCGACCGGCGCGACTGCCTGGCGATGCAACCCGAGGAGCGGAGCCCCTTCCCCCTCACCGAGGGACGCTACATCGTGAACCCCGGCAGCGTCGGCCAGCCGCGCGATGGCGACCCCCGTGCCGCCTACATGCTGCTCGATACGGACGAGGCGACCATCGAGCACCGTCGCGTCGCCTATGACATCGCCGCGGCGCAGCGGCGGATGCGCGCTGCCAGCCTTCCGACGCGCAACAGCGCCCGCCTCGAGTTGGGCTGGTAGGGCGGCGCATCGTCTGTCGGTATCGCACCCTGCGGGGAACCGCTGACAGCGCAGCAACGTCTCAGATGTGCGCCGTGATACCGTTCTACCGAGGAGGAACCCATGAGGACGAGCAGGTGGATCGCCATTATCGCTCTGCTGCTGGTGATGGTGCTGGTGGGTGGCTGTGCTGCCAAGAGCGCCGTATCCCGCGATGAGGCCTACAAGGTCGCCGTAGAGCAGGCGGAAGCCGAAATGGGCACCGCGGCGGGGGCGAGCCCCTCCCAGTCTGCCGAGGCACCGGCGGCCCCCCCGCCCTACGCGGGCGGTGAGGCGGACAGGGGGTATGCCAGCAGCAGTGTCGCCAATCAGCAGCGCATGATCATCCGTACGGTGAACATGACGGTGCTGGTGGAGGACACCGACGAGGCGCTGAGCGCCGTGCGGTCGCTGGTGGCCGATTATGAGGGCTATGTCGCCGAATCGAACCGCTGGATGATCGACGATACCCAGGCCATGGCCGAGGTCACCATCCGCGTGCCCGCCGAATCGCTCGATGCGGCGCTGGAGGCCCTGCGGGGCATGGCGCTCAAGGTGGAGCGTGAGACCGCTTCCGGCCAGGACGTCACCGAGGAGTACATGGACATCCAGGCGCGGTTGCGCAACCTGGAGGCCACCGAGACGGAGCTGCTGGCGCTGCTCACCGAGGTGCGCGAGAACCGGGGCAAGGCCGACGAGATCCTGGCCATCCATCGCGAGCTCACCACCATCCGCGGCCAGATCGAGTCGCTCAAGGGGCGCTCCCAGTACCTGGAACGCATGACGGCGCTGGCCACCGTCACCCTCGAGATTCGGCCCAAGGCGACGCCGCGGCCCGTGGTGGAGACGCATCGCTGGAGCCCGCTGGTGACGGCGTCCGATGCGCTGCGCTCCCTGCTCGCTTTTGCCCAGGTGGTGGTCGACGTGGGGATCTATCTGCTCGTCTTTTCACCGGTGGTCATCGTCCCTGCCGTGATCATCTGGTTGGTGGTGCGCGCCCTGCGCCGCGGGCGCAAGCCGAGCGCGGCGACGGGGTGACCCCTCACCCCTGCCCCTCTCCCCGCTGCCCGCGGGGAGAGGGGAGAGAGATGACTCGGGTCGTTACGACCAAGCGCAGCGAGGGACCTTGATGCCCGGGAGGCGTCATCCTTCGCGCCGCGCCCCTTACCCCCAACCGGATGGCTCTTGTCAAACCAGACCGTGGCTGTCTCCGGGTACGGGGAGAGCGGGTTGGTCGTCAGCGGCGGTCGTAGGCAAGACATGCGCCCTCCCCGTGCCCGCGGGAAGGGCCCGGGTGAGGGGGTGGGGAGCCAGAGCCCCTAGTCGGTGACCTTCTCTGCGACGTCGCGTGCGACCTCATCCGCCTCGTGGCGCGCGCGAGCCGCCATCGCCTCGGCGCGCTCGCGGAGCTCGACGGCGCGCTCTCCGAGCGCCTCCCGCATCTCCTGCCCCGTGTGGGGCATGGTGAACATTGCCAGCACCCAACCTACGATGGCCCCCACGATAAGGCCGATCACAAAGGCCGATCGCCTGCCCATGTCGCTCTCCTTTCATCGACGGGGAGAGCGCGCGCGTCGCGCGCGGTACGCATCTCTCCCCTACACTTCCATTATAGGGCGCAACCGCACGGGCCGTCCATCGCGTTGGATTACCATGCCAGCGATTGCACGCTAGGCGAGGCTGGCCAGGCGCTCCTGGAGCTTCTGGCGGCGATCGCGGCTCTCTGCGAGTTTGTCGCGCTCCCTCTGCACGACGGCCGCCGGCGCCTTGGAGATGAACCCCTCGTTCGCCAGCAGGCGCTCCGAGTGAGCAATCTCTTTGCCCACCTGGGCGATCTCGCCCTCGAGCCGGGCGCGTTCGCGGTCGAGATCGATGAGCGCTGCCAGGGGCAGGTAGCAGGTGTAACCGCCGACTACCAGCGTCAGTGCCTTGTCGGGGGCGGCGTCGAGGCGCTCCCGGATGTCGAGGCGCTCCTCGTCGACACGCGCCAGGGTGGCAAAGACGCGCGCTTGGCGCTGTAGGAAGGACAGCCGCTCCCCCGCGGCGATGATGGCCGCGATGCGCCGCCCCGGCTCGACGTCATACTCGCTGCGGGCGTTGCGCACCGCGCGGATGAGCTCCATCATGTCGCTCATCTGGGCCTCGGCAGCCTCGTCGAGCGGCCCTCCCTGGGGCCACGCGGCGACGATCAGCGCCTCCTCCTCCGCGGCGCCGGGTGTGGCCGGCGCGTGGGGCAGGTACTGCCAGATCGCCTCGGTGATGAACGGCATGTAGGGGTGCAGCAGCCGCAAGCAGCCGTCCAACACGTAGACGAGCACCCGGCGGGCGTTCTCCGCCTCGGCCTCGGCGGCGCCGTCGCGCAGGCGCACCTTGGTCATCTCGATATACCAGTCGCAGTATTCGCTCCAGACGAAATCATAGATCTGCCGCCCCGCCTCGCCGAGCTGATAGCTATCGATGAGGCGCTGGACCTCACCCACGAGGCGATGGTAGCGACTGCGGATCCAGCGGTCGGCGGCGTCCATGGCCTCGGTGGGGGCGATGCCGTCCGCTGGTGGCGCATAGCGCTCGGGCGCTTCGCCGAGGTTGCCGAGCACATAGCGCGCCGCCTGCCAGATCTTGTTGCCAAAGTTGCGGTTGGCTTCCACGCGGCTGGGCGCCAGCTTCATGTCGTTGCCCGGCGTCGAGCCGGTGAGCAGGGTGAACCGCAAGGCATCCTGGCCGTACTCGTCGATCATGTAGAGCGGATCGTAGCGCCAGGCATCGGGCATCGACTTGCTGATCTTTTTGCCCTCTTCGTTGCGGATGAGCCCGTGGAGGTAGACGGTGTGGAAGGGCACCTCACCCGTCATCGCCAGGCCCATCATGATCATGCGTGCCACCCAGAAGAAGAGGATATCGTACCCCGTCTCGAGCACCGAGGTGGGGTAAAAGTAGGCCAGGTCCTCCGTCTCTTCCGGCCAGCCCAGCGTGGAGAAGGGCCACAGCCCCGACGAGAACCAGGTGTCGAGCACGTCCTCATCCTGGCGGATGTCGCCGCTGCCGCACTTGGTGCAACCCGTGGGATCCTCGACGCTGCAGATCTGCTCGCCGCAGCGCTCGCAGTACCACACGGGGATGCGGTGTCCCCACCAGAGCTGTCGCGAGATGCACCAGTCGCGGATGTTCTCCAGCCAGTCGTTATAGATCTTGGTAAAGCGCTCCGGCACGATGCGGATGCGACCATCGCGCACCGCCTCGAGGGCCGGCTCGGCCAACGGCTTCATGCGTACGAACCACTGTGTCGAGATGCGCGGCTCGATGATGGTGTTGCAGCGCTGGCAATGCCCCACGGAGTGGCGGTACGGCTCGACCTTGACGAGGTCACCCAGGGCGTCAATGGCGGCCACCAGGTTCTCGCGACACTCGAAGCGATCCTGCCCCTCGTAGGGCCCTGCCGCCGCGTTCATCGTCGAGTCCTCGTTCATCACGTTGATGGCCTCGAGGTGGTGCCGCTGCCCGATCTCATAGTCCACCGGGTCGTGGGCGGGCGTCACCTTGACGGCGCCGGTGCCAAAGGCGGGGTCCACCGCCTCGTCGGCGATGATGGGGATCGCACGCCCGATGACGGGCAGGCGGACCGTCGTGCCGATGAGGTCACGGAAGCGGGCATCCTCGGGGTGCACCGCCACGGCGGTGTCGCCCAGGATCGTCTCGGGGCGCGTCGTGGCCACGGTGATGGAGCGCTCGTGGGCGTCATCCCAGTAGCGCACGTACCAGAGGTGCGAATCCTCCTCCTCGTGCTCCACCTCGAGGTCCGAGACGGCGGTGCCGCAGCGTGGGCACCAGTTCACCAGGTAGGCGCCACGGTAGATGAGTCCCTGGCGATAGAGGCGCACGAACGCCTCGCGCACGGCGCGAGAGAGCCCCTCGTCCATGGTAAAGCGCTCGCGATCCCAGTCACAGGAGACGCCGAGGCGGCGGTGCTGGGTGCTGATACGCTCGTGGTAGACGTGCTTCCACTCCCACACGCGCTCGACAAAGCGCTCGCGCCCCAGGTCGTGGCGCGTCAACCCCTCCTTGGCCAGCTCGCGCTCCACCACGTTCTGGGTGGCGATGCCGGCGTGGTCGGTGCCCGGCACCCAGAGGGTGGGCCGACCCGTCATGCGGTGGTGGCGGATGAGGGCATCCTCCACCGCCGCCGTGATGGCGTGCCCCAAGTGCAGCGCGCCGGTGACGTTGGGGGGCGGCATGGAAATGACGAACGGTTTGATCCCCGGCTGGATGGTCGGCTTGAAGTAGCCCTGTGCTTCCCACCAGTCGTAGAGGGCTTTTTCCATCTCGGCGCCGCCAAAGGTGCGCGGCATCTCGGCAGGCAATGGTGCTCTCATAAAGGCATTCTCCAGGTTGATGCGTGGGCCGCGGATCTCTGGGTTCATGGTCCGCGGATTTCCGCTGATTCTCTCAGTTACTTCTGTGATGTTGTCAGTGATCCGAGATTTTCCTGCGTCTAGCAGAGCGAACGAATGCATGCGTTACTCTATAGGCCTGTACCCGTAGGTATCTGCACATTCGTTGCCGACACCTCACTCGGCGATGTGTATCCTCAATCCCGGCGTCTCGGGAATCTCGATGTCGAGGCCGTCCAGCGTCGCCACCAGGCGGACCTCCTCGGCACGGGTGACGCTACGGATGTCCAGGGCGGCGGCGGACAGCGCGGCGCGCAGGCTCTCGTCCGCCGTGCCGACAGTCAGTGCGCGCAGCGGCGTGCTGAGGCGTGCTCGCCGGTCCGTCTTGTAGCGACGCACGGCGGTGGCGATGCCCATGAGCGCGGCG
>DUUT01000177.1 GCA_012841405.1 Chloroflexota bacterium | reverse complement strand
GCTCACTGCTCTCAAGGCCATCTATCCTCAGTGGTTCGGCGATCAGTCGCGTTGGTGGTATGAGGATTGGTACAAGATGATCGAGGAGTACCCCGCTGGCTACCAGGCCAAGGCCTACATGCCCTCCAACGAGATCAACAAGATCTTTGCCGACGAGTGCGTCAAGCTGTTTAGCAAGCAGATCACTCCCGAGAAAGCGTACGACGAGCTTGCGGCCAAGATCGTGCCCATCAAGATCGACGAATAGAGCCCTGTTGGGTCGAGGGGAGCAGACGGCGGTCTGCTCCCCGTCATTTGTATGCCATGGTCCGGTTGTGTCTCGTGTCATCCAATGCGGGATTCACCTTCGACGACAGTATGACGCTTGCAGAGATGCTACAGAATCCTTCCGGACATTGCATGTGATCCTCCTCTCCCGAGAGATGAGAGAGCCAACCTCCCTGACTGAGAGGGCTTTTCATGATTGATGCTGGACAAGTTGATAGGATGTCCGCGGCTGCGCAGAGAAAGCGAGGTAGGCTCACTCAGGCGCAACGAGAAGCCCTAATCGGGTACCTTCTACTGGCGCCAGGCCTGCTCGGCCTACTCGTGTTTGTGCTCTATCCCGTTCTCTCCGGCATCTGGCTGAGCTTCAACCGGCTCTATCTGCTGGAGGGCCCCGACGCACATTTCATAGGTCTCGAGAACTATGCGCAGTTCATCAAGAACCCTGGTTTCATACACTACTGGAAGAACCAGTTCATCTGGACGTTCGGCTCCTTAACCGGACGCCTGCTACTCGCCATGACGCTCGCTCTCATCCTCAGACAGCGCATTCCGTTCAGAGGATTCTTCAGAGCCGTCGCGCTCATTCCTTGGGTTATGCCCATGGTGGTCGCCGCTATTGTGTGGCAGTGGATCTTTAACGGTGAATGGGGCATCCTCAACCACATCCTGCGCTCTCTCGGTCTGATCAAAGAGAACATCTACTGGATGGCTAACCTCCAGTACCTGTGGCCCGCTTGCCTCATGGTCAGCGTGTGGAAGGGATATCCTACGGCCTATGCACTCCTACTTGCTGGACTCCAAGGAATTCCTGGAGACGTGTACGAGGCCGCCAAGATCGATGGTGCTGGCGCTTGGGAGTCGTTCTGGTACATCACCCTACCCCTCTTGAGGCCCGTCCTTTTCGTGGTGCTCTTGCTGGAGACCCTCGGCACGATGCAGGATTTCACCGCGATCTGGACCCTTACCCGGGGCGGCCCCGGCGAATACACTATGACGATTCCGCCGCTTGTGTACATCACGAGCTTTGACTTTTACCGAATGGGATATGGCGCCTCCATGGCGGTCATGCTCATGGTTGTACTCATGGCGTTCACCGTCCTGTACATCAAACGTGTGAGACACAATGTCTAGGAGGCAGCACCCCATGTGGGCTTCGGCACGATCTCATCCCACATTCTTGACCCCTCACCGGAAACGCAGGATCTCTCGAGGCCTGGTTTTCGCACTGCTCATTTTGCTAATGGTCTTCATCCTGTTCCCGTACTACTGGACCATCGTCACGACGCTCAAGCCTCCCCAGGAGCAGTTCGATCGTGTTCCTTCGTTTCTGCCACGCACCTGGACTCTCAGCAACTATACTTGGATACTCACTCAGAAACCATTCCTCAGGTCGCTGCTCAATTCGGTGATCGTTGCCTCGATCACCGCCGTGGCCGCAACAGTCCTGAACTCGCTCTCCGCGTACAGCCTGGCAAGGTTCCAGTACAAAGGCAAGCAGATCGTGATCGCTTTTCTTCTGGGCACCCAGATGATGCCGGGGGTGCTGACGATCGTTCCCCTATTCGTCATCTTCTCCCGGCTCGGCTTGGCGAACTCGCACCTAGGCCTGATATTGGGTTTCTGCACCTTCTCTGTGCCCTTCTCGATGCTGATATTGCGTGGCTTCTTCGAGTCCTTGCCCCCTGACCTCGAGGAGGCAGCGATCATCGATGGGTGCAGTCGCCTAGGCGCCTTTGTACGCGTTGTTGTGCCTCTGGCGATGCCCGGCATCTCCACAGCTGCCTTGTTTGTGTTCGTCGGGGCATGGAACGATTTGCTCTTCTCGATGATCATCTCGATGGACGTCAGCACCAAAACGGCGGCAGTCGCGCTATCAGAGATGATCACGAACCAGTTCGCTGCCACCAACTGGGGCGGCATGATCGCCGAGGGCGCGATCATGACGTTCCCGGTTGCCATCGTGTTTGTGTTCCTGCAGCGCTACCTGATCGAGGGGCTCACTGCAGGTGCCATCAAAGGCTAGGAGGCATACATGATTCCCGAGACCATGAGAGGTGTTGTGTTCCTGGGCGATCGGCAAGTAGAGGTACGAGAGTTCCCAGTTCCCCGCCCCGGACCGTCGGAAGTGCTCGTCGAAATGAGGACCGCAGCAATTTGTGGAAGCGATCTGCACACCTATCGCCGCCCCAAGGCACAGTTTGAGGGCATGGACCCTTTTATCCCGGGCCATGAACCCGCCGGTGTCGTCGCTGAGATAGGCTCGCACGTGACTAACGTCAAGCCGGGCGATCGGGTCACCATTTACCACTATATGGCATGTGGGAAGTGCCAAGCATGCCATTCAGGCTATCTGCAACACTGTGAGGAACGCAGGGGGTTGGGGCAGCCCGTTGCTCAGGGCCCAGATGCCGACTATATCGTGGTGGATGCCAGGAATTGCCTGCACCTGCCTGATGCACTCACGTTTGATGACGGTGCGTTTATCGCCTGCATCGCTGGCACAGCCTTTTCCGCCTGCCGCAAGTTGCGAGTAAACGGGGAAGACATCGTGGGAGTGTTCGGACAGGGGCCGGTGGGGCTCACGGGCACCGTCATACTCAAGGCGATGGGTGCCACCGTCGTCGGCATCGATATCGTTGACGAACGACTGGAACTAGCAAGCAAGTTGGGGGTCGATGCCGTCATCAACTCGGCCACGGCTGACGTTAAGCAAGCGACTCTCGACCTGACCGATGGCCGAGGCTTCGACGCCGCCTTTGAGACGTCTGGCAGCACAGTCGCCCAGCGTGCAGTCGTGGAGACCCTCCGTGTGCAAGGGCGTGCTTCGTTCGTGGGGCTTGGATCATCTGAGCCTAGCATCAGCCCAACAGCCATCATCGGACGCGAACTCACACTGATGGGCTCATTTGTGATGCCTATGGGCTACTATGAGGACCTGGTGAACCTGATAGTGAAGCATGACCTCTCACCCAAGTTCCAACACATGATCACGCATCGCTTCCCAATCGAGCGAGCTGAAGAGGCTTTCAGGGTAGCGGATGGTGGCCGCGCTGGGAAAGTAGTGTTCAGCTGGGACTAGGGACCACCAGTTCCGCAGTGTACATCGCTCACCAGCGGGGGCGCAGCTGCGCCCCCGCTGGTGGATGTGGTCGCATCGTCACCCTCCCCCGAGTCATAGCTAATAGGCAAGTCCCTGCCACTGACAGCGAGCGCTTGAGCACCATGCTTGGCTGTGCTATAGTGCGCCTCAAGCGCGTCGCAACGAGTTCTCGCCCGTTGCCATCACCTGCAGTCATCTGGAGGCATCGCATGACCGAACGTGGAGCACCCCCCGTCACCATCACCGACGTCAAGACCATCCTCACGGCCCCCAACGGCATCCGCCTGGTGGTCGTCAAGGTGCTCACCAGCGAGCCCGGCCTCTACGGCCTGGGCTGCGCTACCTTTACCCAGCGCCCCCTCGCCGTGGCCACGGCCATCAACGAGTACGTCAAGCCCTTCGTCCTCGGCCGCGACGTCGACCGCATCGAGGACATCTGGCAGGCCCTCTACGTCTCCTCCTACTGGCGCTCCGGCCCCGTGCTCAGCAACGCCATGTCCGGCCTCGATGAGGCCCTGTGGGACATCAAGGCCAAGCGCGCCGGCATGCCCCTCTACCAGCTCTTCGGCGGCAAGGCCCGCGAGGCCGTGCCCGTCTACACCCACGCCTCCGGCGCCTCCCCCACCGAGGTCGAGGAGCGCGTGCGCGCCTTCATGGAGCAGGGCTTCCGCTACATCCGCGTGCAGATGGCCATCCCCGGCCTCACCACCTACGGCTCCCGCGGCGGCACGGCCATCCCGGCCCTCAACCCCGCCCAGACGCGCACCTGGGAGCCCACCCCCTACGTGCACGCCGTGCCCCGGCTCCTCGAGCACCTGCGCGTGGCCCTCGGGGAGGACGTCGAGCTGCTCCACGACGTCCACGAGCGCATCCCGCCCATCCAGGGGCTGTGGCTGGCCAAGGCCGTCGAGCCCTACCGCCTCTTCTTCCTCGAGGACCTCTTCGCCCCCGAGGACATCGACTACTTCCGCCTGGTGCGCGCCCAGTGCGCCACCCCCCTGGCCATGGGCGAGCTGTTCGTCAACCAGGCGGAGTACGTGCCCCTGATGCGCGAGCGGCTCATCGACTTCATCCGCGTGCACATCTCCGACATCGGCGGGCTCACCCCGGCGCGCAAGCTGGCCGCCTTCGGCGAGTTCCTGGGAGTGCGCTCCGCCTGGCACGGCCCTGGCGACGTCTCCCCGGTGGGCCATGCCGCCAACATGCACCTCGACCTGGCCATCTCCAACTTTGGCATCCAGGAGCTGTCCCTGTTCCCCGAGGGGACGCGCGAGGTCTTCCCCGGCACCCCCGAGGTGCGCGACGGCTACCTGTGGTGCAACGAGCAGCCCGGGCTGGGGGTGGATATCGACGAGCAACTGGCCGCCAAGTACCCCTTCCCTGAGCACCCCTACAACGGGGCCTGGCCGGAGGTGCGCCGCCTCGACGGCACCGTCGTCAAGCCCTAGGGGACGGCGCGCAAGACCGAGCTGAATACACCACCGAGCGCGGAGGAGGGAGCGGATGCTCTTCCTCCGCGCTCTACGCTCTCTGCGGTCCGCTACTTCTCTACACAGCGGCGCCGGCAGGGACAAAACCCTCCCGCCAGGCCGCATGCGCGTCCCCTTGCGCCTACAACTGCTGGTAGTAGCTCTCGACGGTGTCCACGTCGACCGTCTCGTCCAGCGGCATCCCCAGGCGCTCATAGAGGCGACGCCGGCCCTTCATGTCGGCCAGGAGGATCGCTACTGCGTGCCCGACGGCTTCCGCGGCGATCTCTTGGGGGACCACGAGCACCCCATCGTCGTCGCACCCCACGATGTCGCCGGGGCGTACTTGCACGCCGCCGCAGGCGATAGTCGTCTGCACCTCGACGGTCATGATGCGGCCCGGGATAATCGTGCGGCCGCGCTGCCGGCAGCAGATTGGCGTCTTTTGCAGGGCGAGCTCATAGGTGTCGCGGCAATAGCCGTCGGTGACGATCCCCACGGCGCCCTTGGCCACCATGCCCAGGGCATTGTTGGACCCCCAAAAACCCACCTCGCCGCTGCCGCCCGTATCGGTGACGATGACACTCCCCGGCTTGACCACGTCCCCCAGCCCGATGTTGCCCACCTCGCGGAACCACACGCCGTGGGCGTCGACGATCTCTTCGGTGGTTTCGAGCTTCCACATCGGTCGGTTCGACGGCACGCAGCGCTGGGTCACCGCCACGCCCCACCACTTTTGCCCCAGCCACAGGGGGCGCACGGCGGGATCCATCAGCCCAATATCAAAATAGCCGATGCCGTCCATGGCGTCGGCCACATCGACGACACGGACGTACTTGAACCGTGGCAACAGCGCATAGGTGTCAATCTCGGCCATGAGATTCCTCTCCTTTCGGGCGCCCTCGGGCG
>DUUT01000176.1 GCA_012841405.1 Chloroflexota bacterium | reverse complement strand
GGGCGGTGACGGCGGCAGCACTGGGGGTTGTGGCGCTGACGGTGCCGGGGCTGGTCGGGATGCGGCGCGGTGCCGCACCGTCCGCGGCGCCGGAGGGGACCCTCCGGGGCGCCAGGCCACGGTGGTTCGGCGCGCTGCTGCTCGCCCTGTACCTCGTCGTGCCCATTGCGCTGATGGCCGTGGCCTCCCTGGGGCGCCCGATGTACAAGACGAAATTCGTGCTGCTGGCGACGCCGCCACTCTACGTGCTCGTGGCCGCCGGCGCGGTGAGCCTAGGGCAGTGGGTGGGGGCGCGGGTGCACCGGCGAGGGGGACGGCGGGCGCTGGCCGCCGCCGTCACCGGGGTGGCGCTGGTGGGCGCGCTGGCGCCCGCCGCCCAGGGGCTGGCGCGCCTCTACTGGGATACCTCCACCTATCGCGACGACTATCGCGGCATCGCCGCGTACATCGCCGCCACGGCGGGCCCGAACGATGCCATCCTCATCAACGCCCCGTCCCAGGTCGAGACCTTGGGCTACTACTACCAGGGGCCGCTCCCCTGGTACCCCCTGCCCCGGCAGCGCCCCATCGACGCCGACGATGCCCGCGCGGCGCTCGAGGCGATCGCCGCCCGCCACGATACCGTCTATGGCGTGCTCTGGGCCACGAACGAGAGCGATCCGGAGCGCGTCATCGAGAACTGGCTGGACAGCCACGCCTTCAAGGCGATGGACCGCTGGTTCGGCGATGTGCGCCTCGCCCTGTGGGCCCTGCCCCGGGCGACGGAGGGCGTGCCGGTCCACGCCGCCGGCCACCTCCTCGGCGACACCGTGCGCCTCGCGGGGTACAGCGTGCTGACGCCCGCGCCAGCGGGGGGCGACGTGCTGCAGGTCGCCCTGCACTGGGAGGCGCTGGCGCCCATGGCCGAGCGCTACAAGGTGTTCGTGCACCTGGTGGACACTTCCGGGACCATCGTGGCGCAGCGTGACAGCGAGCCGGGCGGGGGAGCCCGCCTCACCAGCGACTGGGCGCCGGGCGAGCGCATCACGGACCTCTACGGGCTGCTCCTCCCGCCGGGCACGCCGCCCGGGGAGCATGTCCTGCGGGTGGGCATGTATGCCCTCAACGGCGGTGAACGCCTGCCCGTGACGCACGACGGCGCGCCCCTCGGCGACGCCATCGATCTGACGTCCCTGCACGTGCGCGCGGGAAAGGGGCCGGGGTGAGGGTGCAGCGGCGCAACGCGGCGGCGCGTCGCTTGCGCCGCGCGCGTGGCGACCTGTGCGCTAACCCGTGTGGATACGCTCGGGATGGGTGTAGACCGTCATGCGGCTGCCGCGGAGGTAGCCGACCACCGTGAGGCCGAACCGCTCGGCCAGGCGCACCGCCAGGGCGGTGGGCGTCGACACGGAGGCGAGCACGGGGATCCCGACGCGGATGACCTTGGTCACCATCTCGTAGCTCAGGCGTCCCGAGCAGAGGAGCATGGTGCGCTCCAGGGGGATGCCGCGCAGCAGGCAGTGGCCCACCGCCTTGTCCACGGCGTTGTGGCGCCCCACGTCCTCACAGACAGCGATCGCCCGCCCCTCGGCGTCGCACAGGGCGGCGGCGTGCACCCCCCCCACGCCGTCATGGAGGTGCTGCCCGGCGCGCATGGCGGAGGCCATGGCCAGCAGCGCCGCGGGCGCCACGCGGAGAGGGGCGGTCACTGTGGGGAGCGGGATCGTGGCGCGATCCACATCCACGGCGCCGCAGCCGGCGCGGATGAGGCGCACGACGTCGAGCCGTGCCTCGGGGCGCAGGGCGTCGGGGGCCACCGTCACCTCGATGCGGTTGCGGGACTGCGCTGCTGGCGTCTCATCCTCCGCGGGGGGCTCCTCGCCGGGCGCCGGCTGCCCCTGGCCACAGTGGTGGATGATCTGCACCGCCTCGAATGCCCTCACCAGCCCCTCGCTGACCAAAAAGCCGGCGGCGAGCTCTTTCTCCATGCCGGGGAGGCGCATGAGTACGGCCACCTGGCGCCCGTTCACGTGGAGCGCCAGCGGTTCCTCCTGGACCATGTGGATCTCTTCGGGCGTCGCCGCCCCATCGGCGATGCGCCATACCTTCCATGGGGTGATGGGCCAATGCTCGGGCGTCATCGGTGTGTGCATCGAACGAACCTCACAAGTGGGGGAAACACAAGGCGGACGTGCCGGTCGGGGCACGTCCGCGCGGATCGGCGCGATGGGGACGGGCGGGACTAGTCCCGGCCGTAGATCCACCAGTACACGGCGCCCACGAACCCAGCACCACCGATGATATTGCCGATGGTCACGGGGAGCAAATTGGCGAACAGGAACTGGCCGATGGTGACGTTGGCGCCGTTGAGCATGCCCAGCGGGATGAAGAACATGTTGGCGATCGAGTGCTCCAGCCCCAGGGCGACGAACGCCATGATGGGCCACCAGATGGCCAGGATCTTGCCGGCGATGTCGTCCGCGGCCATGGCCATCCAGACGGCCAGGCAGACGAGCCAGTTGCAGCCGATGCCGCGCAGCAGCGCGGGGAAAAAGCCGATCGACACCTTGGCCTGGGCGATGGCGGCGGCAGCTTGGCCGACCGTCTCGCTCCCGGCGACGTTCACGTTGATGAGGCCGGTCCAGTAGGCCAAGACGAGCGCCACGAACACCGAGCCGATGAAATTGCCGATGTAGACGCACACCCAGTTGCGCAGGAGGGCGTTCCAGCGCGCGGCGCCGGTGAGGCAGGCGGGCGTGATGACGCCGCAGTTGCCCGTGAACAGCTCGGCCCCAGCGATGACCACCAGCATGAGGCCGACGGGGAATACCCCTCCGAACAGGAGCTTGCCGAGGCCGGGGTTGGCGGCGTTCAGCTCGGGGCTGCCCCTACCGACGACGATGGCCAAGAACCCGCCGAAGGCGATAAAGGCGCCAGCCAGGAAGCCCAAGACGAGCTGCTTGGGAACGCTGAGATCGGCCTTGGTGCACCCGGCCGTGCACGCGGCTTCGACGATTTGTTTCGGCGTCTTGAATGGCATCTCGTACTCCTTCGTTGGTCACGCTGTGATGGGGGATCTCGACGGCGTTACGATCGACGATGGGACGCTGAACACCTCCTCCTCGTTCACTCGTTCACCGGGTGGGCGCCCGGTGCTCCTCGAAAGGGGGCTCGTGCGTCGTATGGGCGGATGTGCTCACGCGACGCCCGAGCCCGTGTAGACGTAGGCTAGCCGTGACCGGCGTTGATGCCGGAGTCCCCGTATCAGGAGGCGGCGGCCTCCAGTGGATCGGCCCGCTCGACCCGTACGGCGCACGCCTTGAACTCGGGGATCTTGGCGATGGGATCGAGCGCCGCGATGGTGAGCAGGTTGGCCGCGGCCTCGGCAAAGTGGAAGGTCATAAAGACCACGCCCTTATCCGGGCGGTCGACCACCTCCGCCTTGGCCGTCACCTGGCCACGCCGCGAGCAGACGTGCACCATGTCGCCGTCCTGGATGCCCAAGGCGCGGGCGTCGAGCGGGTTGATCTCGATCAACGCCTCCGGGTAAATCTCGTTGAGGCCCTGGGAGCGGCGCGTCATGGTGCCACCGTGAAAGTGGTACAGCACGCGCCCGGTCGTGAGCACCAGCGGATACTCGGCGTCCGGCTGCTCCGCCGGGGGCAGCCACTCCACCGCGGAGAGCTTGCCGAGGCCGCGGCTGAACTGCTCCGTGTGCAGCACCGGGGTGCCGGGGTGCTCTGCCGTAGGGCAGGGCCACTGCAGCCCCTGCTCCTCGAGGCGGCTGTACAGGATGCCGGCATAGCTCGGCGTCAGCGCATTGATCTCCCGCATGATGTCCGCCGGGGAGTCGTACTGCCAGCAGGCCCACGGCGCGGCATCGGCGGCCACACCGAGGCGCGACTGGATGCGGCGCGCGAGGTCGCTGAGGATCATCCAGTCCGGGCGCGCGGCTCCCGGCGCCTTGACCGCCTGGCGCACGCGCTGCACGCGGCGCTCGGTGTTGGTAAAGGTGCCGTCCTTCTCGGCAAAGGCGGCGCCCGGGAGGATCACATCGGCGAATGGGGTCGTCTCGCTGGGCGCGATCTCCTGCACCACCAGGAACTCGGTCTCGCTGAGCGCCTTGCGGGCGTGGTTGATGTCCGGATCGGTCATCGCGGGGTTTTCGCCCAGCACGAACAGGCCCTTGACGGTACCCTGCTCGGCGGCATTGAGCATCTCCACCACCGTGAGCCCCGGGCGGGTGCCGGCGGTACGGCCCCAAGCGGCCTCGAACTTGCTCCGGATGTCGTCGCTGGTGACCGACTGGTAGGCGGTGTAGACGTTGGGCAGGCAGCCCATGTCGCAGGCGCCCTGGACGTTGTTCTGGCCGCGCAGTGGGTTCACGCCGCCGCCCGGCACGCCCATGTTGCCCAACAGCATCTGCAGGTTGGCGCAGGCCAGCACGTTCTGGTGGCCGGTGGTGTGCTGGGTGATGCCCATGGCGTACAGCAGCGCGCCGGGACGATGGGCGGCCATCAGCCGCGCGGCCTTGCGGATGTCCGCGGCGGGGACACCGGTGATCTCTTCCACGGCCTCGGGGGTGTACTTGGCCACCATGGCCTGCAGCTCCTCGAGCCCCTCGGTGCGCTGGGCGACAAAGGCCTGGTCGTACAGCTCCTCAGCGAGAAGCACGTGGGCGAGGCCATTCAGGAGGGCGATATCCGTGCCGGGGCGGTGCTGCAGGTGCAGCGTGGCAAAATCCGTCAGTGGAATCCGGCGCGGATCGGCGACGATCAGCGTGGCGCCGCGCTGCTTGACGGCCTGGCGCAGGCGCATGCCGATCACCGGGTGGTTCTCGGTGGTGTTGGAGCCGATCACAAAGTAGCACTGGGCGTCCTCGGCGATATCGTCGATCGAGTTCGTCATGGCGCCCGAACCAAACGCAGTGACCAGACCGGTCACAGTGCAGCTGTGTCAAAGCCGGGCACAGTGATCGACATTGTTGGTGCCAAAGAGCCCCCGAGCCATCTTTTGGACGAGATAGTTCTCTTCGTTGGTGCACTTGGCCGAGCTCAGGAAGGCGAGGGCATCGGGCCCATGCTGCTGGGCGATGGCGACAAAGCGATCGGCGACGAGGTCGAGGGCCTCATCCCAGCTCGCCTCGACGAACACCCCATCCTTCTTGATGAGCGGCGTGGTGAACCGCTCCTCACTCTCGACATAGTCCCAACCAAAGCGCCCCTTCACGCAGGTGGCGCCGTGGTTGGCGGGGCCCTCCCACACGGAATCCGCGGCGACGATCTGGTTGTCCTTGACGCTGAGGTCCAGGGAGCAGCCGACGCCACAGTAGGGGCAGATGGTGGTTACCTGCTCCATCTCCCAGGCGCGCCCGGCGCCGACGGCCTGCTTGGGCGTCAGCGCCCCCGTGGGGCAGACGGCAATGCACATACCGCAGAACTCGCACGGGGAATCGACGAGGCTGCCATCAAAGGCGGTACCCACCTTGGTGTCAAACCCGCGCTCCAACAGGCCGATGGCCTCGACGCCGTTGATCTCATCGCAGGCGCGGATGCAGCGGCGACACAGGATGCACTTGTTATAGTCGCGCACCATGAAGGGGTTGGCATCCTGGATGGCGTATTCGTGGCGCATGCCGGGGAAGCGCGTCTCCTTGACGCCGTACTCGTAAGCCAGATCCTGGAGCTCACATTTGCCGGCGTTGTCGCAGGTCATACAATCCGTGGGGTGGTCGGAAAGGAGCATCTCCAGCACAAAGCGGCGGGCGTCCACCGCCTTGGGCGACATGGTATGGACCACCATGCCCTCGGATACCGGGAAGGTGCAGGCGGGCTGCAGGGTGCGCTGCCTCTCGATCTCTACCAGGCAGATCCGGCAGGCGCCAATGGGCTTGAGCGCCGGGTGATCGCACAGCGTCGGGATGCGGATGCCTCCGAGGCGCGCCGCCTCGAGCACCGTCGCGTTCGCTGGCGCTTGGATTTGCCTTCCGTCGATGGTAATCGTAACACCTGGCATGACTGGGTTCCTCCCGTTCTACGGCGTCACGGCGTGCAGGTGGCGCCGGCGACTCCAGGCTCTGGTCTCTCGAGCGCACCGCTGCCCCCCACGATAACCGTGCGCGGGGGACTGTTCAATCGCTCGAGCCGTACCTCGGGATGCATCGCGTCGCGTGCCTGGACCTCCGACGTCGTCTCTCCTCGCGTCCAGGCCCCTGGCCTGGGCGACTCGTCGTTGAGTGGCCGGGCGGCGCGTGCCGCCGCCTCGACCACGAGATGTACCCGACCCGGGCGTGGGGAGCGGGCCGCGTCGCAACGCCTGCGGCCCCCCGTGCACCCGTCAGCCCTTCTCTTCGATGTCACACCGCAGGCAGCGCATGCACTGCTCGCGGCACACGTTCTCCGCCAATCCGAGCTCGACCTGACGCCAGTTGAGGCGACGCGTCGTGGGGTCCTGTACGGGCACCTCGGCGCGCACGGCCTCGGCATAGTCCTCCATCACCCACGTGAGGGGGACGTCGGTGTAGTCGAGCCAGCCCTCCTTGGAGATCGGAGTGCCGTTCTGGAGGTAGGCGTCGACGGCCAGGGCCACCTCGTTGCCCTGGGCGACCGCCTCGACCACCGTGGCGGGGCCGAGCACGGCATCACCGGCGGCAAAGACGCCCGGCTTGGTCGCGGCAAAGTCGCGCCCCACCTGCACCGTCGTGTTGCGGTTAAAGGCGACGCCACAGTCCTCGGCACAGCGGACGTCGGTGCTCTGGCCGATGGCGGCGATGACGATATCGACGGGCAGCACGAACTCGGAGCCCTCGATGGGGATGGGGCGGCGCCGGGCACTGGCATCGAAATCGCCCAGCTCCTGGCGCACGAGCTCGAGGCCCGTCACGCGGCCGTTGCCGATGACGCGCGTCGGGTTCACCAAGAAGTGGAGCTGGAGCCCCTCCTCCTCGGCCTCGAGCACCTCAATGTCCTGGGCGGGCATCTCTTCGCGCGTCCGCCGGTAGACGAGGCTGACCTCGCTGGCGCCGAGGCGCATGGCGGTGCGGGCCGCGTCGATGGCCGTGTTGCCACCGCCCACGACGACGACGCGCTTGCCCGACAGGTCGGGTGCGTTGCCCAGGGCGACATCCTTGAGGAACTCGGTTCCGCCCATCACCCCTTCGCAATCCTCGCCCGGCAGGTGCAGCGACCGGCTCAGCTGCGCGCCGATGGCCAGCACCACGGCGTGGTAGCCGTCGCGCTCGAGCAGGTCGTTGACGCTGAAATCACGGCCGAGGCACGAGTTCAGCTTGATCTCGACGCCGGCGCGTCGGATGTTGTCGATCTCGATGTTGAGGATGTCCTTGGGGAGGCGGTACTCGGGAATGCCCACGGCCATCATGCCGCCGGCCACGGGCAGGGCCTCGTGGACGGTGACGTCATAGCCCCACTGGGCGAGGCGCAGCGCCGCCGTGAGCCCGGCGGGGCCGGAACCGATGATGGCCACCTTCTTGCCCTTCTTGGCCTCCGTGAGCAGGGGCGTCCACGGCTTTTCGATCTCGTGGTCCGCCATGTAGCGCTTGATCTGGCGGATCATCACCGGCTCGTCGAGCTCGCCGCGGCGGCAGCGCTGCTCGCAGAAGGCGGGGCAGACGCGGCCACACGACAGGGCGAACGGGTTGCGCTCGCGGTGGAGCTCGAGCGCCTCGGCGTACTTGCCCTGGGCGACGAGGGAGACGTAGGAGGGCACATCGACGCCCGCCGGGCAGGCGTTGACGCACGGCGCCCGAACGAGGGCCTTGCAGGCGCCCGCCGGGCAGCGCTTGTCGACTACGTGGGCGACAAACTCGTCGCGGAAGTAGCGCAGGGCGCTCCGGATGGGGCCCGGCGTCAGCTGGCCGAGGGCACAGATGGCGCCCTCCTCCATGCCCGTGGCGATCTCTTCGATGCGGTCAATGTCCTCTAGGGTGCCCTGGCCCTCGGTGATGCGCGTGAGGATCTCGAGCATCCGCTTGCCGCCCACGCGGCAGGGGACGCACTTGCCGCACGATTCGGCCGTGGCAAAGGTCAAGAAGTACTTGCTGAACTCGACCATGCAGGTGTCTTCGTCGACGACGATCATGCCGCCGGAGCCCATCACCGCACCGGCCTCGCGCAGCGAGTCAAAGTCGACGTTCAGGTTCAGCCCTGAGGCGGGCAGGCAGCCGCCCAGCGGCCCGCCGGTCTGCACCGCCTTGAACTGCTTGCCGTTGGGCACGCCGCCACCGATGTCAAAGATGATCTCGCCCATGGTGATGCCCATGGGGACCTCGACGAGGCCGGTGTTGCGGACCTTGCCGGTGAGGGCAAAGATGGCCGTGCCGGGGCTGCGCTCTGAGCCGATGGCGGCGAACCACTCGGCGCCGTTGGCGATGATCTGCGGGACGTTGGCATAGCTCTTGACGTTGTTGTTGTTCGTCGGCTTGCCCCACAGGCCCGAGGTGGCGGGGAAGGGGGGGCGGGGCCGCGGCTCACCGCGCTTGCCCTCGATGGAGGCGATGAGGGCCGTCTCCTCGCCGCACACAAAGGCGCCGGCGCCCTCCTTGATGAACAGATGGAAACTGAAACCCGTGTCGAGGATGTTCTCCCCCAGCAAGCCGTACTCCGTCGCCTGCTCGATGGCGAGCTGCAGGCGCTGAATCGCTAGGGGGTACTCGGCGCGGCAGTAGACATAGCCCTCGCGTGCGCCGATGGCGTACCCCGCGATGGTCATGCCCTCGATGACCGAGTGGGGGTCGCCCTCGAGGATGGAGCGGTCCATAAAAGCGCCGGGGTCGCCCTCGTCGGCGTTACAAACGACGTACTTGATGTCGCCAGGCGCCTTCTGGGTGAACTCCCACTTGAGGCCCGTGGGAAAGCCGGCGCCACCACGGCCACGCAGGCCGGCTCGCTTGACCTCCTCGATGACGCCCTGGGGTGTCATCGAGGTGAGCGCCTTGCCCAGGGCCTCGTAGCCGCCGCGGGCGATGTACTCGTCGATGCTCTCCGGGTTGATGAGGCCGCAGTTGCGCAGGGTGACGCGCAGCTGTTTGCCATAGAAGGGGATGTCGCGGTAATAGGGCACTGCCTGGTGGCTGACCGGCTCCTTGTAGGTGAGCCGCTCGACCACACGCCCCTTGACGAGGGTCTCCTCGACGATCTCGGCGACATCTGACGCCTGGACCTGGCAGTAGAAAATGCCCTCGGGATAGACAATCATCACCGGGCCCATCGCACAGAAGCCGCGGCAGCCGGTCTCGACCACGCGTACTTCATCGGCGAGCCCGCGACGAGTCACCTCGGCCTGGAGCGCTCCAATGACCGACTGCGAACCCGACGCTGAGCATCCCGTGCCGCTACATACCAGGACGTTGGCCCGGTACAGGGAATCCGCCATGACACGTCCTCCTGGACTGATAAACAAAGCCTGCTCGATGCTTGGCGGCGTGACGCGTCCGGCCCGTGGCGTATCGCGCGGTACGGGCGCGCCAGAGAGTACCGCGTGATACTAGCTGGACAGGCGACCAACCACCCAATCCTCGACGATCTGCCCCTTGACGAGGTGCTCCTCGATGAGCCGGGGCACCCGCTCGGTGGTAATGTTGCCATAGGTGATGCGCGGTTGGCCAGCCTGCTCGATGTCAACGAGTGGCTCGCGGGCGCACATCCCGATGCAGCCGACCGTCTGGATATGCGCCTCGATATCGCGCTTGCGGAGTTCCTCGATGATGGCGTGCATCGTCTCGCGGGCGCCCGCCGCGATGCCGCAGGTGCCCATTCCGATGATGATGGTCGTCCCCGTTTCGATGCGCGTCGTGATCTCGCTCTGTACCTGCTCGCGGAGCTTGCGCAGGTCATCCAACGATTTGAGCCTCGGCATCTCATTTCTCCTCGTGACGGGTTAAGGGTGGTCAGTTGGCAGGCGTTGCGGGTGACGGCATGGCGTTGGAGGCCATCCAGCGCCCATCGGTAGCGCCCCAGCGCACCGAGCGTCCACCGCTCACTGCCGGTCAGGCCCGGCCCTCGATTCTCTCATGGAGCGCAGCGTATCCCTCCGTCAGAAATTCGTGCAGCCAGGTGCGTACCGCGGGGTGTGCGAAGGGCACCCCCTGCAACGCCTGGCGCATCGCAACCGTATCAAAGGCGAACACGCGCCCGTCGATGTGGTGCTCAAAGCGCAGATCGAACGCGCGCTGCGACAGTAGCGCCCCGAGCAACGTGCCGGGCATATCGCCGAGCGGGGGCCGGTCGATGTGGCTCCGCTGCAGGGTGACCGTCAGCCGCGTGCCGGCGCCAGGCTGGGAGCGGATCGTCAGCTCACCATGGCAGCGGAGGGCGGCGGCGCGCAAGAGCGGCAGGCCCAAGCCGACGTGCCGCGTCTGGCGGGTGGTAAAGAAGGGATCGCTCGCCCGCTGTACCACGTCCTCGTCCATCCCTCGGCCGTTATCGGCCACCACAATCGTCAGGCGATCGCGTGCCGTGTCCTCAGTAATCGACACCTCGATGCGGGTGGCTCCCGCCTCGATGGCGTTCTCGAGCACATCGAGGATGTGCAACGCCAACTCGCGCACTAGGGCAACTCGCGCAACAACTCCAGGGCCTTTTCCGGCACCAGCCGTCCCACGACCTGATCGTCGATGACGACGACGGGGGCAAGGCCGCACGACCCGAGGCAGTACACCACTTCCAGCGTGATGCGGTAATCTGGCGTGGTCTCGCCGGCGGCGATGCCCAGGTCCCGTTCCAACGCGGTGATGATCTTGCCGGCACCGCGGACATGGCAGGCGGTGCCATCGCACACGCGCACCGTGTGGCGTCCGCGCCGCTGCAGGTAGAACTGGGCGTAGAACGTGGCCACGCCATAGATCTGGCTCAGCGGCACGCGGAGGCCGCGAGAGATGTGCTGGAGCACCTCGGGCGGCAGGTAGCCATAGATGTGTTGGGCCTTTTGCAGGACAGGGATGACGGCTCCCGGCTGGGAGCGGTACTGCTCAATGACCTCGTCCAGCGGGCTCATGTCGAGCGTTTCTTCGTCCACGATCTGTGTCTCTGCGACCACGTCCCATTCCTCCTAGCCAGTCATGGATGGCGTTCGGCGGGCGCCGATCAGGGCACCACGCGTACACGGCGACCGGCCTCACCACGTAGGGCCAGTGCCAGTTCCTGTATGGTCGGCTCGCACACGCGAAAGAGCGTGTCGGCCCGCATCTCGCTCAGCCGGTGGGCGTCACCCGAGACGATCACCGGTCGATCGCCGATGAGGCGCCGGTCGATGGGCACGTCCGCGCGCGTCACTTCGACGGCGGCCAACGCCAAGCCGGGGGGGATAAACCCCAGGCTCCCGATGAGGCTGTAGGCCCGGCGGTCGATGTGCGCGGCGATGGTCAGCCCCCCGAGACGCGCTACCCCGGCTACGGCTTCTTCGGCCGACAGCGTCGTCGCCGTCAGAAGCAAGCGTCGGTTGGTGTACAGGTACGCCCCCGTCTCGTCCACCACGTACTGGGCGCCGAACACGTCCTCCCGGTTCTCGAGCGGCGGCAGGTGGGCGTACACGATCGCTTGCCAGTCGAGCGCCTGGCCGACGGTCTCAAAGAGGCACAAGAGGTGCGCGTCCTCGCGCGTCTGCACCTCCATCCCCGGGAGGACCGCCAGGCCGGTGCCGCGCGCGGCGGCCACGACGGCCGCGGCGTTCTCGGCGGTGTTGTGGTCGGTGACGGCGATGAAGCCGAGCCCCAAAGCCAACGCCTGGCGTACGATGAGGGGAGGGATCATCTCCACCTCGGCGCACGGCGAGACCACGGTGTGAACGTGCAAATCGCCCCATAGGGGGCGGAACAGCGGGCCGCTGGACGCGGGGCGTTGGCCCGTCATCGCCCGCTGCTAGCCACGAATTCCCAGACGGACCAGCTCCCCCACGGTGTGATAGGTGCTGTGGGGGGTGAGCAGCGTCGGGATGCGGTGCTCGTCGGCCCGGGCGATCATTTCGGCATCCGGCTGCATCCCCTCGGTGATGATCACGCAGGCCAGGTCGAGGAGCGACGCCACCGCGATGACGTTGACGTGCGCCTGGAGGGTGATCCAAGCGTTCCCGGCGCCGGCCTTGGCCATCACGCAGCTCAGCAGGTCGGAAGCATATCCCCCGGTCACCGGCCTGTCCAGTCCCTCAGCGCCGGCGGCGACCTGGAGCCCTAACGCCGTGGCGATGTCGTGAACCGTCACCTTGGCCTCCTGAACGCGCCTATTGCAGGGTAAAGGTCAACTCGAGGCGAGTACCAACGCCCACTTCAGAGTGGAGCGTCATCTCGTCGGCGCAGGCCCTGATGTTGTTGAGCCCCATGCCGGCGCCAAAGCCCAACTCGCGAATCCAGTCGGGCGCCGTGGAGTAGCCGGGCTGGAGCGCCCGCTCGACGTCCTCAATGCCGGGTCCGCTATCCACGACGGTGAGGCGCATGCGCCGCGGCCGCACCTCGGCGGTAATCTCGCCGCCGTAGCTATGGATCATCACGTTCGTCTCGGCCTCGTAGGTGGCCACAGCCACCCGCCGGATGAAGCGGGGGTGGGCCCCCAGGCGCTCCAGTGCCCGCTTGAGCTTGCTCGAGGCTTCGCCACCGTGCACGAAATCGTGGGGCTTGACAAAGTAGCGCAGAATCAGGCTCGTCTGGTCCGACTCGATGTCCTCAAAGATGTGGCGGGCACGGTAGCGCTGAATCTCCTCCTCGTGCCACTGCACTTCCATCTGGCGCAGCACGCCGCGCATGATGTCGCCCTGCGTCAGGATACCGACGAGGTGCCCCTCGGCGTCGACGACCGGGAAGCGTCCATAGCCCAGGCGCGCAAAGAGGTTCACGGCACTCACGACGGTGTCGTCGGCGCGCACCGAACGCACCTGGCGCGTCATCTTGGCTCCGACGGTAGCATCGAGCTCCCCATCCTCCAGGGCACGGATGACGTTCTCGAGGCTGATCATACCCACCATCACGCCGTCCTGGACGACGGGGACCCCCGAGATGCGCTGGATGCGCAGCAACTCTTTCAGCTCCCGGATAGTACATGCCGGCGTCACCGTGGTGACGTTGCGCGTCATCACCTGCGCGATGGGTAGCTCATAGACGAGTTCTTGTACTCGGGTGAGCTCGGAGGGGTTTGCGCTCACGGGTACCCCCCTTAGGGACCGCTCGACACCGATCGGCTGTTACGAATTCTGCGACTCGGCCGAACCAGCCTCCTCGCCAAAGGCCTCTCGCCACGTGCTCAGCGCCAGGTCAAACAGGCCACAGCCTGGCAGGCCGGCCTGGAAGAGGCGGCCGCACGTCTCGTACATGGTGTAACGGGAGGCGAGCAGGGGGATGCCCTTTTGCTCCGCGAGGGTGATTGTCTCCGGGGGGGGGTACTTGCCCCGCACAAAGACGATGGCTTTGATGCCCGCCATTTCGGCGGTGCGGACAACTTGTGGATTAGTGAGACCTGTTAGTAGGAGGGTGCCGGCGTGGGTAAATGCCAGCACATCGCTCATGAGGTCGGCGCCACAGGCCATGGCGACAGAAGCACCGACATCGACGCCGCGCGAGATGGCCTTGCCATCAATGGCCACCAACACATCTTCCAAGGTCATTGCCGAGTCCCGTCTTATCAGTAGGCCAACGAACAGTGAAGAGGGGCGAGCCGTAGCCTGTGACACCCCTTAGCTTGTGAATTGTATCACACACTGAAAGGGTGTCAAGCTCTGATGCCGGGCGAACGCCCCCCGACGCCGACGCGCTGGACGCCCGGCCGCTGGTGACGTACCATCACGGGGCCGAACCGCTCGTAGGGATCGAGGAGGGTCAGCATGAAAGCGCAGCCGCTACCGAGCCTGGAACCCTTGCCGCTGCAGCAGGTGGTGATCGAGGACGCGTTCTGGACGCCTCGCGTGGAGACGAACCGTATGGTGACGTTGCCCACGGAGTACGAGCAGTGCCGGGTGACGGGGCGCATCGACGCCTGGCGACTCGACTGGACGCCCGGCGCCCCGAACCCCCCGCACCATTTCTGGGATTCCGATGTCGCCAAGTGGATCGAGGCCGCCGGCTACTCGCTGGCTACCCACCCCGACCCCGCGCTGGAGGCCCGCGTCGACGCCGTCATCGAGCGCATCGCCGCCGCGCAGCAACCCGATGGCTACCTGAACATCCACTTTACTGTCGTCGAGCCCGAGAACCGCTGGCGCAACCTGCGTGACATGCACGAGCTCTATTGTGCCGGGCACCTCATGGAGGCAGCGGTGGCCTACTACCAAGGCACGGGCAAGCGCGTACTGCTCGACGTCCTCTGCCGCTACGCGGACTATATCACGTCCGTCTTTGGCCCGGGGCCGGGGCAAAAGCGCGGCTATCCCGGCCACGAGGAGATCGAGCTGGCCCTCGTCAAGCTGTACCGCGTCACCGGTGAGCGCCGCTACCTCGATCTCGCCGCCTTCTTTATCGATGCGCGCGGCACCCAGCCCCACTACTATGACCTCGAGGCGCGGGAACGGGGCGAAGACCCCGCTGCCTGGAGGCTGGGGCGCTACGACTATAATCAGAGCCACCTGCCGGTGCGTGAGCAGACCACCGCCGAGGGGCACGCCGTGCGCGCCATGTACCTCTACAGCGGCATGGCCGATGTCGCCGCCGAGACGGGAGACGAGACCCTGGTGGCGGCCTGCCGGCGCCTGTGGGAGAACGTGACGACGCGCCGCATGTATATCACCGGCGGGATCGGTTCCACCGCCACTGGCGAGCGCTTTACCTACGACTATGACCTGCCGAACGACCTCGCCTACGCCGAGACCTGCGCGGCCATCGGGCTGGTGTTCTGGGCCCACCGCATGGTGCAGCTGGAGGCCGACGCGCGCTATGCCGACGTCATGGAGCGGGCACTCTACAACGGGGTGCTGAGCGGTATCTCCCTGGATGGCAAGCGCTTTTTCTACGCCAACCCCCTCGAGGTGGACCCCGTGGCCATGGAGCGGCGCAGCGATCTGTTCCGCAGCACCGTGGTGACGCCCACGCGCCAGGAGTGGTTCGGCTGCGCCTGTTGCCCACCGAACATCGCGCGATTGCTCGCCTCGTTGGGCGCGTACGCCTACGCGGTGGATGCGTCGGCGCGCACGGCCTACGTGCACCTCTACCTGGGGGGCCGGGCCTCCCTCTCCCTCGGCGGCACCCCTGTGACCTTGGAGCAGGCGACGCGCTACCCCTGGGAGGGGGAGGTACAGCTCACCGTCGACACGGAGGGAGCGGTGCCCTTTACCCTGGCGCTGCGCATCCCGGCGTGGTGTCGCCAGGCGACACTCGCCGTGAACGGCCAACCGCTGGAGGTGGCGTCGCTGCTGCAGCGGGGGTACGCGCGGATCGAGCGCGTCTGGCGCCGTGGGGATGTGGTCACGCTCCAGCTGCCGATGCCGGTGGAGCGCATCGAGGCGCATCCCGCCGTGCACGAGAACGCTGGCCGGGTGGCGTTGCAGCGGGGGCCTGTGGTATACTGCCTCGAGGAGGCCGATAACGGCCCACACCTGCGCGACGTGGTCGTGCCGCGCAGTGCGCCGCTGGAGGCGACCTATGTCCCCGACCTCCTGGGGGGCGTGGTGGTCCTCCGCGGGCAGGGCTGGCGGCGCGACGCGGCGCGGTGGGGCAGCGCGCTCTACCGCCCCGTCGGCGCACCGACGCGGGCGATGACGGTGACGGCCATCCCCTACTATGCCTGGGCCAATCGCGCGCCGGGCGAGATGCTTGTGTGGCTGCGCGAGGCGTGACGCCAAGGGCGGCTGGGCCGAGGCTCTCGCACGAGGTTGCAGAACCTGAAGGAAATGTAACGCGTTCGTTACTCTCCGGACTGGATGCTATCGGTATAATGTACACAAGAACGTGAGAAAAGTGATATTGGGCCGGATACGCAGCCGTGTTCCAGCACGCAAGGTTTGTGTTCCGCGACCGTTCACCGGAGGGCGCCTCAGGCGCTGAGGCCCCTCCGGGCGCACCACTGTGATCACCACCACCCACCCTCCTTCCGCTCTCACGCCACTGACCACTGCGGCCCACACGCGCTCCTGATACCACCTCGCCACCTGGCGGATTCGCGGCCTCTGCTTTCCCCGTGACTGGAAACCATTCACCTCACCACGCATGGACACGTCTTCCGCTCGTAGTACGTCGTCGTCTCACCGACCTCCAAGAACCGCATCGTAGGCAAGCACCGAAGGCACGGCGTGCGCCGACCCTCCGGGCGATGGCTCGACCGTCGCGCTGGATCGTCATGCTCTGCTTGGTGATCGCATGGGGGGATTGTGGCAACAGATCTCGTCACGCCGGCAAGGGCGGCCTGGAACCAGGCTCCGGCATGGCCGCACGCGCGCCACGATGAGGTGCACATCTGGCGGGCCCATGTGGACCTGCCGCCGCATCGCGTGTTCCGGCTCGCCCGCGTCCTCTCGCCCGATGAGGCCCGCCGGGCGAACCAGCTCTTCTTCGAGGCGGATCGGCGCCGCTTTACCGTTGCGCGCGGCCTGCTGCGCACCATCCTGGGGCGCTACCTGCGCGTGTCGCCGGCGGAGCTCCACTTTTGCTACGGCCCACAGGGCAAGCCGGCGTTGGCCCCCGAGTACGGCGAGGGCCGGCTCCACTTTAGCGTGTCCCACTCCCATAGATTGGCCCTGTACGCCGTGGCCTACGATCGGCAGGTGGGAGTGGATGTGGAGTACATGCGACCGCACCTCGCCAGCCGGGAGGTGGCGGAGCGCTTTTTCGCGCCGGCAGAGGTGGCGCGCCTAGCGATGTTCCCGGAGGCGCTGCAGGGCGAAGCCTTTTTCTGCTGCTGGACGCGCAAGGAGGCCTACCTCAAGGCGCGTGGCGATGGACTCTCGCTGCCCCTGGACGAGTTCTACGTCTCGCTGACGCCCGGCGTCGAGCACGTGGAGCTCCACACGCCGCGCGATCCCGCCGAGGCGGCCCGCTGGCACATCCGGGCGTTGGACCCCAAGCCGGGGTATGCCGCCGCCGTGGCCGTGGAGGGCTCGGGGTGGCGGCTCTGTCGCTGGCGCTGGGCGCCGCGGGGGCGTCGCCGCGCACGGCGGCGTGAGTGGGAGCCATGACCGTACGAGAGGAATGGGGGGAAGCATCGGTGGAGTTGCGCGATACGGAGCTCGTCTATGCCTGTCATGAGGGCGAGCCCTGGGCCTGGGAGGCGCTGGTGGATCGCTACCGCCGGCTGGTGTATGCCATCCCATTGCGCGTGGGGCTGACGGAGGACGATGCCGCGGATGTGTTCCAGACCGTCTTTGCCTCCTTGTTCGTACACCTGGGGCGCCTGCGCGATCCGCAGTGTCTGGCGAAATGGTTGATCATCGCCGCGCAGCGCGAGAGTTGGAGCGTGGCGCGGCGGCGGCGGCGCGAGCGGTTCGATGAGGAGGCGAGCGCCATCCTCGCCTCGGTGCGCGATGGTGCCGCCCTGCCGGAGCAGCGGATGAGCCTGTGGGCAGACCAGTGCCTGGTGCTCGAGGCCTTGGATCGCCTCGGCGGTCGCTGCCGCGACCTCCTCTGGCTGCTGTACTATGACCCCAGCGAGCCATCGTATGCCGAGGTGAGCAGGCAGCTGCGCATGCCCCTGGGCAGCATTGGGCCCACGCGGGCGCGGTGCCTCCAAAAGCTGCGGCGGATCATCGAGGGCATGGACGCCTAGGGCGTGTGTGGAAAAGGGACCACAGCGTCGCTCTGAGCGTAGCGAGAAACCGTGTCGATGGGCGTCAAGGCCCCTCGCGTACGCGCGGGACGACATCATTTCTACTCGGGTGCATTCTTGCTACACGGCCTCGTAGCCGGCGGTTCCCGGGGGGCGCGGGACGGGAGGGGCGTGTGGGACGGCGGGATGGTCACCGGGCAACGGTGCTGCTAGCCGTTACCTTGGCGGTGCTCGCCATCGTCTGGGCGTGGGCGCAGCAGGGTGTGCTGCGGCTGGCGCGCGGTGCCGTGGTGTCCGCCGCGTCGCCCGGCGTGGTCCTGCAGGGGGGGGCCGCCTCCACACCGGTCGCGGCGACACCCGGTGTGCGGCTCCGCGAGGGAACCGACGTGTGCGCGGCCCAGGGCGCGGCGACGCTCGCCCTCTTCGACGGGAGCACCCTCGAGCTCGACGTGGCGGCGGAGGCGCGGTTGAGCGAGCTGCGCAGCGGCCCCCTGGGGGCGCCCTGCGAGGTCGCCATCGAACAGCGCCACGGACGCGTCACCTACCATGCCACCCCTGGCTGCAGGGGGCGCTCGTACTTTCGCGTGCACGTCCCGGGGGCGCGCCTGGCGGGGCGGGGAGCGCGCTTTGTCGTCGCGATCGATGCCGCGGGGAACACGCGCATCGAGGTGCGGGAGGGGGCTCTCCAAGTCGTGGGCGCGGGGGGTGGGCAGGTGGTCGCCCAGGCGGGCGACACGGTGCGCGTGGTGGAGGGGATCGTGTCGCTGCCCCTCGTCCCACGACCCCCACTGGGGATGGGGAGCCGTGGCCGGTCCGGAGTGTACGGCCCTGTGGTTGGGACGGGGTGATACCGACTGGCGCGTGGCCCCTGGTTGGGAGTGGCGCCATGCCGGCGAGGAGGCACGAAGGAAATGCTGCAACGAGTCGAGCTGGGGCAACTACGCCTGGATGCCTACCGGGAGATCATCGGCGACGAGGCCGTCGAGGCCATCCTGCGGGCGGCGGCGCCCCTGCGGGGGCTGCGCGTGCTGCACGTCAATGCCACCGCCTTTGGCGGCGGCGTCGCCGAGATCCTCGGTACGTTGGTCCCCCTGATGGCGGATGTGGGGCTGGAAGCGGAGTGGCGTATCATCGAGGGCAGCGACGCTTTCTTTGAGGTGACCAAGGCGTGCCACAACGGCCTGCAGGGGATGGATCTCCCCTTCACCGCAGAGATGCAGGCGACCTGGCGGCAGTACAATGCGCTGAACGCGCGCTGGTTCGAGGGCGAGTTCGACGTGGTGGTGGTGCACGATCCGCAACCCCTGGGGCTGCTGAGCTTTACCGAGGGGCGCGGGGCGCGCCACTGGGTGTGGCGTTGCCACATCGATACGTCCGAGCCCAATCCGGCGTACTGGGACTTCTTCAAGCCCTATATCGAGGGGTATCGCGCCGTCATCTTTACCATGCGCGAGTACGTGGGGCCCGGCGTAGAGGCCTCGCGCGTGCACGTTATTCCTCCGAGCATCGATCCCCTGTCGCCGAAGAATCGGCCGGTGGCCTTTGCCACCGCGCGGCAGGCCATGGTCCGTTTTGGCATCGACCAGGCCCGGCCGGTGGCGCTGCAGGTGAGTCGCTTCGACCCCTGGAAGGACCAGTTGGGCGTCATTGATGCCTATCGCGAGGCCAAAGAGACGGAGGAGGGGCTGCAGCTGGCGCTCATCGGCTCGCTGGCCAGCGACGACCCCGAGGCCGGCAGGTACCTGGGGCGCGTGCGCGAGCGCGCCGGCGGCGATCCGGACATCCACATCTATCAGAACCTCCCCTCCGAGGAGGTGGCGGCGTTCCAGGCGGGCAGCGATGTCGTCCTGCAGAAATCGCTGCGCGAGGGGTTTGGCCTCACCGTGTCCGAGACGCTGTGGAAGGGGCGACCGGTGATCGGTGGCCGGGCGGGGGGCATCCCGCTGCAGATTATCGACGGAGAGAACGGATTTTTGGTCACTACCGTGGCCGAGTGCGCCGACCGCATCCTCTACCTCGTGCGGCACCCCCGGGGGGCGGAGCTGATGGGCCGAGCGGGCCGCGAGCACGTGCGGCGGAACTTTGTCATCACGCGGCTGCTGGCGGACTATCTCGAGCTGTTCGGCGCGCTGATGCAGGTGGGGGAGGCGAACGGGCGCGAGGCCGGCGCCGAGGCGCCTACGGGCTAGGGCGCCATTGACAATCTCCCACAGGGCCGCGGGGCGCGAAAGCCCCTCGCCGGCCAGCGCTATGCATCAACGCACGGTTGCGAGATGGCGCGTGCCCATGCGCGGTTATCGCCATTGTGGTGCTTTCGCGATCCAAACACCCTTGCTTCGAACGGGCGCAGTGTGTATAATGAGTGTTAGTATCCCCTCGATGATCGCGTGATATCCCCGACTCCATCCCCTGAGCCATTCCATCTCCTGATTCGCACAGATGCTTGCCATGGTCGAGGGCGGAGCACCGTTGCGTGCTACCGGAAAGGCCGGCTAGAACGCCTGTGAGTGATGGAGGAATGATGGAATCCAAGGGTGTGTTCCCCCGAGCTCGGTACGCACCGGACGCTGTGTCCGGTGGTGGGGCGGCGGCGGTGGCCATTGAGGAGTCACCGGCCGATGTGCGCGCCCGCGAAACCGAGCAGATGATGACGGATGATGAGCGGTTCTCCCTCATCTACAGCCTGATGGTGGTCGTCTTTGGCGGCGAACGGGATCCGCGGGTGCCTCCGGAGGTGCCCCAGACCGCTGGCTATGTCTTTGGCGTGCCGCGCCTGGGCATCCCGCCGTTGCTGATCACCGATGCCGGCCTCGGGGTAACCAACCCCTCGGCGGCCGGCCCAGCGATACCGCGACGGCGCTGCCCGCCGGCCTGTGCCTCGCGGCGACGTTCAACCCGGAGCTGGCGCGCGCTTCGGGCGCGCTGGTGGGCCGCGAGGCACGCATGAGGGGGTTCAACGTGCTGTGCGGCGGCGGCATGAACCTGGCGCGCGACCCACGCCACGGGCGCAACTTTGAGTATTTTTCTGAGGACCCGTGGCTGAGCGCCGTCATGGCAGCCGAAACGGTGCTAGGGACGCAGGGCGAGGGCGTCATCTCGATGCTCAAGCACGTCTCGCTCAACTCCCACGAGACAAACAAGTTCTGGCTCGACGCCGTCATCGACCCCGCCGCGC
Source organism: Chloroflexota bacterium (assembly GCA_012841405.1). Lineage (GTDB taxonomy): Bacteria > Chloroflexota > Anaerolineae > UBA1429 > UBA1429 > DUUT01. The sequence goes on along the minus strand of DUUT01000176.1, from coordinate 3,354 downwards.
ATCGCGAGTCCGACCTGCTGGCGTTCCAGATCGCCATGGAGCGTGCGCAGCCGGGGGCGCTCATGGGCGCCTATAACAAGGTTAACGGCGTCTACTGTTGTGGCAACGACCCCCTGCTGAACGGTGCGATCAAGGGTGCGTTCGGCTTCAAGGGTTGGATCATGTCCGACTGGCGGGCGGTCTACAGCTGGGATTTTGCCTTAAAGGGGCTGGACCAGCACTCGGGCGCGCAGCTCGACGAGCAAGAGTGGTTCGTTGGGCCGCTGCGGGAGGCCTACGCCCGGGGTGACTTTCCGAAGGAGCGCCTGTCCGACATGGTGCGCCGCATCCTGCGCTCCATCTATGCCGTCGGCGTCGACCGCTGGGGCCCGGCGCCCGAGGTCGACATGGAGGCGCACAATGCCTCGGCGCTGGAGGTTGCCCGGCAGGGCATCGTCCTGCTCGAGAACAAGGGCGCGCTCCCCCTGCCGGCCGGCGGGCAGCGCATCGCCGTTATCGGCGGCTGGGCCCGTTACGGCGTGCCGGCGGGCGGAGGGTCGAGCCTGGCGATCCCGCCGGGCGGCTACGCGGCCACCATTCCCATCGGCGGCAACAATGAGCTTTCCGTGGTGCGCGTGATGTCGCTCTTTCCCTCTGCACCGCTGGCAGAGTTGCGGAAGCTGCTCCCCGACGCATCCTTTGGCTACGATCCTGGGATCTACCCCGCCGAGGCGGTGGCCCTGGCGCGGCAGTCGGACATGGCCATCGTCTTTGTCGTCAAGCCCGAGAGCGAGGGGTTCGACAGCCCCGACCTGTCGCTGCCCTGGGGACAGGATGCCCTGATCGACGCCGTGGCGTCCGTCAACCCGAACACGGTGGTCGTGCTCGAGACCGGCAACCCCGCTTCCATGCCCTGGCACGACAAGGTCAAGGCCATCGTACAGGCCTGGTATCCCGGGCAGGCCGGCGGGCAGGCCATCGCCGAGGTCCTCACCGGTGTAGTCAACCCGTCGGGCCGGTTACCGATCACCTTCCAGGCCGATATCGCCCAGACGCCTCGTCCCGAGCTGCCGGGATTTGGCGACCCGTGGGGCACGCCGCTGACGATTCACTATACTGAGGGCGCCGAGATCGGCTACCGCTGGTTCGCCAAGACCGGCGCCCGGCCGCTCTATCCCTTTGGCTATGGGCTGAGCTACACGCAGTTTGACTATCGGGATCTGGAGGTCGACGGCGGGGAGACGGTGACGGCGCGCTTTACGGTGACCAACACCGGCCAGCGCGAGAGCGCCGATGTGCCCCAGCTCTACCTGACCCAGGCGCCCGGCGAGGCGCGCATGCGCCTGCTCGGGTTCGAGCGCGTCGCGCTGCGCCCCGGCGAGTCGCGTCGTGTAGAGCTCGTGGCCGATCCCCGGCTGCTGGCGCGCTTCGATGGGGACGCCGGGCAGTGGCGCATCGCGGAGGGGACACATCGTATCGCCCTGGGCAGGTCTGCCGGCGACCTAGTCCTCACGGCGGACGTGCATCTGCCGGGGCGGTCCTTCGGGCGGTAGGGAGTGACGCCCCTGCGCGTGGGTGTGTGGGGCGGCGCTTTGGACCGTGAGGGCGCGAGGGGGAGAGCGCCACGGCGCGGCGATCCGTGCGCCGCACGGTGGCGTTCTTCCTCCCTTGACAAAACGTAGGCGAGGGCGAATACTGGTCCCACCTCGACTCCCATCCAGCAAGGTAGGGGACCATGTTCACACACATCCGACGTCTGGTCGCCGAGGAATACTCGTCGGCGAACGCCCTCGACCTCACGGCCGGCATCCACCGGCACGACCGCTGGTCCACCTTTGACCAGTATCGTCGCTCAGGCGAGTACTGCGCGGCGCGCCTGCGCGAGTATGGGCTGGACGCCGTGGAGCAGATGGCCATCCCCGCCGATGGGGTGACGCGCATCGGCGATTGGATCATGCCGCTCGCCTGGGATGTGGAGGACGCCGTATTGCGGGTCGTCGCGCCGCGCGCAGGTGGGGGGCGCATCCTGGCCCACTACCGCGAGGAGCCGGCCTCCCTGGCCATGTGGAGCGCGCCGACGCCGCCCGGCGGGGCGGAGGTGGCGGTCGTCTACCTCGAGGACGGCTCGCGAGAGGACGACTATGCCCACGTCGACGTGCGCGGCAAGGCCGTCTTTACCCACCGATCCCACGGAGCGGTGCGAGGTCTAGCGGCGCGCCACGGCGCCGTCGGCCTCATTACCGACTATCCCGCCTGCCAGGACGACGCCCTCGCCAACGCCACCTGCTGGATGAACGCCTGGGTCGACCACCACGGCTGGGGCTTTCTCAAGACGGATACGCCCATGTGGGGCTTTTCGCTGACGCGCGAGAAGGGGCGGTACCTCGAGCGCCTGCTGGCCTCGGGCGCATCGGTGACGGTGCGCGCCGACGTGGCGAGCTGCCTGTACGAGGGAGAGTTCACCCTGTCCACCGGCGTCATTCGTGGCGAGAGCGCCGACGAGGTGCTGGCCTATGCCCACGCCTACGAGTATGGCGCCGAGGACAACGCCGCCGGCTGCGCCGCGGCGCTGGAGGCGGCGCGCACGCTGCAGCGCCTGATCCAGAAGGGCGCCCTGCCTCGCCCCAAGCGGACGATCCGCTTCATGATGTCGTGGGAATGCTACGGGTCCATCGCCTGGGCGGTGCAGCGCATCTACGGCCGGCGCAACGTGGTGGCAGGCCTGTGCCTCGACGACTTGGGCGGGAAACAGAGCCTGACGGGCGGGGCGATCAAGCTCATCCTCACCCCCCATTGCCAGGCATCGTACACCGACTATCTGGCCAAGGAACTCGCCGCCGAGTGCTTTCCGTCCGAGGAGGGCCTGGCCTACGAGCTCACCCCCTGGGCGGGTGGCACCGATCACACCGTCTTTGAGGATCCCCAGTTCGGCGTGCCCATGCCGTGGCTGTCCGAGCATCCGGCGCGCTTTCACCACACGTCGCTGGACGAGATGGACAAGATCGACCCCCACCGCCTGGGAGCCGAGGGCGTCTTTGCCGCGACCTACCTGTATGCCCTGGCCAACGCCGGCGAGAGCGAGGCCCGCTGGCTGGCGGAAGGGACGTGCGCCCTGTGGGAGGAAAGGCTGGCCTCGGTCGTCGCCGCCGCTCAGCAAGGGATGGACGCCGCCGCGTCGGCAGCTGAGGTGCACGCCGCTTGGCAGGACGCCGATGAGCGCCTCGAGTACCTCTCGGCGCGGGGCAGCGAGGCGATTCGGTCGCTCATGCGGCTCAGCAGGGCGCCTGGGGTGGATGGGACGGCCGTCGAGGCGGCGGTCGACGGACGCACCGGCGCGCTGGAGAGCGCCGCGCGCCAGCACAGCGAGCACCTGCG
>DUUT01000175.1 GCA_012841405.1 Chloroflexota bacterium | reverse complement strand
GCTTGTTCCCCTTTCCCGCGGCCTCATCCCTAGTACCCCCTAGGCGACTCGAACGCCTGCACCCGGCTCCGGAGGCCGGTGCTCTATAGCAGGGGCGCCATGACCACAAGTGGTAGTGGCATGGCGAGCCGTCATCCCCTACGGGTAGTGGTACGGCGACGGGCGGCACGCTGTACAGCATCGCTACAGCATCGCTACAGCATCGCCGGGGCATGGGAAGGGAGAAAGACCATGTCCAAGCTCAGCCGTCGCAGTCCCGGCGAAGGCTCGATTATCCAGCGCCAAGATGGCCGCTGGCAAGCATCGCTCCAAGTAGACGGCCACCGGCGCACTGTCTATGGCGCCACCCGCCAAGAGTGCGCGGCCAAACTGGCCGACTTGCAGCGCCAAGTCACTAGAGCTGGCATCCTGCCCGATCCTGGCAAGCGCACCGTCAATGACCTCCTGGACGCATGGCTCGAGGTGAAGGCGCCCATCGTTCGCCCCCGGACGCTCGCAGACTACCAGGATGTTTGTGACCGCTACCTGCGGCCACCTCTCGGAAAGACACGCCTCAACCGATTGACTCCCGACCGCATCCAGCGGCTCTATGCGCGCTACCAGATGCGGGCACAGAGCCGGGCAGCCCTCAAGGCGCACCGCGTGCTATCGCAAGCCCTTGCCCTGGCGGTGCGGTGGGGCTGGATCGGCAACAACCCCTGCGACCGCGTGGACGCGCCATTGCACCGCTACCGGCGACATGAACCGTGGGACGCGGGCCAGTTGCGCACCTTCTTGGACGGCACCCGCGACCACTGGCTCGGCCCGCTGTGGATGTTCCTGGCAACCACTGGCTGCCGTCTCGGGGAGGCGTTGGCCCTTGAGTGGGGAGACGTGGACTTGGCCGCCGGCACCGTGACGATCAACAAAGCCGGCCAGCATGTCGGCGGGCGATGGACGGTTACCGAACCCAAGACACGCTCGGGGATCCGTACCATCACCCTCCCCCGTGAGGCGATAGGAGCCTTGCGCCGCCAGGCCGAGTATCGCTTGGCCCATGGCGGCGGCGTGCTCGTGTTCGCCAACCAGAGTGGGGCGCCCCTCAATCGTACTACCGTGGCCCATGCAATGCGCGTGATGTGCAAGAGGCTGGCGGTGCCGGCCCTGAGCCCTCACGGCCTGAGGCACCTACATGCCAGTATCCTGCTAGCCGAAGGCTTGCCACTGCCCGAGGTGTCCCGGCGATTGGGGCACGCGAATGCTGGCATCACGGCGAGCATCTACAGTCATGCGGTGAGGGACGATTCCGCGGCGGTGGCGGCCATCGGGCGGGCGCTAGGAGAAAGGGGGTGATAGCCTGACGATCCTCGCCTCGGTTGCCTTGGTCAGCATCCAAGCATCCTACCACAGAGAGGCAGACATCATGAACACTGAGACCACGAAAGAGAACACTGGCCGATCCATGGCGGAACTCAAGCGCCAGATTGCGAGCTTGGACTATGACCCCCTGGTAGCGCTCGATATGATCGTGACCGCCATCGAGGAAGTCCCTGGGAATCATGAGCGGGTGGCGGCTCTTGAGCGCAAGTTGGCGCCGTGGCTTAACTGCCCCAACGCGAGCCTCCGCATGCTCGAGGGGTGCATCGACGAGTGGCGCGCCGAGGGGCTCGAAGGCTAGGGGGCGCGCCCTTCCACGACCGTCCAGCGACCATCTACAACCCGTAAGCGCATCGACATGGGCGGAAGCTGGAGGACAACGAGATCGCGCGCTATGGTCTCTGGCGAAACCTCGCAAAGTGACGCCAAATCCCTGATGCTCTGCGGACTTTGTTGCAACAAATCGCGAATGTAAACGAGCCGCACGGCGCGAATGGTATCCCGTGCCATTGGCACCTCCATCATTGAGGGGGCGCGCCGCATGTTAGGCGGCAGTATAGACGACGGTTGGCCGCCTATATCGGGGGGGCGCTGAGTATACACAACGACCCCGTCAGGCGGTTTATCATGACGCAAGAACCGTTGACTTCGTAGAACGGGCGTGCTACAATCAGGTCACTCACAGGTCACTCACTCAAACCAATCGCACCGATCAAACCAACTTTTACCTACTTTTACCTACTTTCACTAGCAAAACCAAATACGACCAGACCACCAATCCACTTATCTCACCAATCTACCGTTTCACTGTTCCACTCGTTCACCGTCGTGTCGTTGACGTAGCGTCAAGCTTTGGATTGGGGTCACTGGTCGCCCGCCCAGGCTTGGCGTCCGCCTCAAGGTCGTCGGCTTGGGCTTTTTTTGTCTCGAGGGGAGGCAGACATGGACGAACAACAGAGGATCGTTCGCACCGTGTATCTCGGCGTGCGAGTGAATGAAATCGAAAAGCGAGGCGCGGCGAAGCTGGCGTGGCGGCGCGCCTGTACCACGAGCGAACTTTTGAGGGAACTCGTCCGCCGCGAGTTGGCCAGCGAGGGGTTGCTGCCGTGCGAGGGGGAGACCGCCAACGGCGCGAGGCAATGAGGGTAAAGAGCGACCCGCCGGTGGCAGGAGCCGGCGGGCCTTGGGCAGCAGCACAGCAAATAGGACAATCGGGGGAATCTTGCCATGCTTTGTCAACATTCTAGCACATTCGTTCTAGCACGTCAAGGGGCTGGCGGCCCCGAGTTGTTGGGGGTGCGGCGATGACGACAACGCAGCCTCTCCCCGCGCCGGTTTATGACCTGGCACATGCCGAGACGCTGGCCGGTCTCTGGCGCGACCGCTACCGGTGGGCGGCGCATCGCGGCGCCTGGATGAGGTGGACGGGCCGGCGGTGGGAGCCCATCACGGATCAGCAGGCCGCGGCACAAGCTGCCGAGGACTTGCGAAAAAACTACGCCGAGGCCTTATCTTGGAGTAGCGCGACAGATGCGGTAAAGCGCCTCACGCGGCTGACTGTCGAGACCTGTAGCTTTCAGCGAGTGAACGGCGGACTCTCCTTTCTCAAGGGCAAGCCGGGCTTTCACACGGAAGCCGATGAGTGGGACGCCGATCCGTGGCTGCTGAATGTGAAAAACGGGATCATCGACCTGAAAACGGGTACGATGGAGAAACACGACCCTAAGCGCCTGCTGACAAAGTTGGCACCCGTCGATTATGACCCCAACGCCAGGGGGCCGGCCTGGGAAGAGCACCTGAGCTACTTTCTCCCTAGCGATGACGTGCGCCGCCAGGTGCAACGCGACCTCGGCATGGCGTTAGTGGGCGGCGACCTCCAGGAGATGCTACCCATCTGGTACGGCGCGGGCGCAAATGGCAAGTCTACCACGGCGCGGGCCATCCAGGCGGTGCTGGGCGACTATGCCATGCAGGCCGCGCCAAACCTGCTGATACAGCGCCGACACGAGCAACACCCCACAGAGTTGGCGGATTTGGTTGGCAGGCGGGCCGTTTTCTCCATCGAAGTGGGCGCGACCGCCCGGCTCGATGAGGCCAAGGTCAAGGGTCTCACCGGGGGCGACCGCGTGAAAGCGCGGTACATGCGGCAGGACTTTTTCGAGTTTGCGTCCACTTGGACGATCTTTTTACTCTGCAATCACCGGCCCACCATCACGGGGACAGACGGCGGAATCTGGCGACGGGTACGTCTCATTCCATGGGCAGTCTCGATACCAGTCGATCAGCAAGAGCCCCAGGAGGCCGTGGTCGAGCGCCTGACCGCCGAGGGCTCCGCCATCCTGCGCTGGTTGCTCGATGGTCTGAGCGATTGGCAGCAGGAACCGCATTGGATAGCGGCAGAGGTACAGGCAGCAACCGCGGACTATCGCACCGAACAGGATCGCCTCGCCGGTTTCCTGGCCGACTGCTGCGAACTGCGACAGCACACGAGTGCGGGCGTCGGGGAGCTGTACGACGCCTATGCGGAGTGGTGCGAAAGTAACGGCGAGGAAGCACTAGGAAAACGCGCCTTTGGTGAGAGGCTACGGGATAGAGGGTTATCGCAACGCAAGGCCGACAAGGGGCTGCGCCGATGGGTTGGCATGCGGTTGAATGGCCAGGTGGCACAAGGTGGCAATGTTTCCAATAACCCCCCGGGGAAAAACGATTCTACAGAGTTACCGGAAAGTCTGCCACCTTATGCCACCCCTGATAATGGCGACAATGGTCACTACTCTTTGAGTGCCGACTATGTGGGGCAGGCGACGTGGCACAACAGGGATCATGACGAGCCTGTAGCAATTGTCGCGGGGCTGGGTCTGCATGATGGCGAACAGTGGTTCCAGATTGTGGACGATGCCGGCAATCGGACGGGCGCACCGGCTAGTGACCTGTCGATTCGCCGTGCTCCCGACGATAGCGACCTGTCGGACACCGAACGGCATTACGCCGACATCGCCGATGGGGGCACCCCATGAACGGCGATGATATCCTGCTGGCAGCTTTACAGTGGCACATGCGAGGCGCTTCGGTGCTACCCCTGAAATATGGAACGAAACACCCCGATACTGTGGCGCTCCGCAGCACGGGGCACACAGTGGATGGCCGGCCAAGTTGGGCACCGTTGCAGATTCAGCCGCCTGACATTGCGGTGCTGGCGTCGTGGTTCCGCCCTGATCGGCGGCTAAATTTCGGTGTGGTCACCGGCTATGGGGGGATCATCTGCATCGATTTCGATAGCTTCGGCATGTTTGGGGTGTGGTGCGACTGGGCACAAGCGAAAGGCGGTCTCGCCGCCGAGGTGGCAGCATCCACCTATAGGGTGCTCACGCGCCGCGGTGTCCACCTGTGGCTAAGAGTCGCTGAGCCGGTCGCCAGCGCCAAGGGGCCGGGTTTCGACATCAAGGCCGGCGGCGGGTATGCGCTCGTGCCGCCATCGATTCACCCCTCAGGGGTGCGCTACACCACCTTTGACGACGCGGCCCCGATCATCGAGTGCCAACGGTTGGCCGACGTGTTTCCTTTTGTGCCGGAGGCCCCCCGGAGAACGCCAGCGGCGGCAGCCCCCCACCCCCGCGCATGTCAGGCGGGAAACGTGCCAAGTGCCGCGACTGTCATTGAGCGTATCAAGGCGCGGCTCACTTGCGCCGACCTGCTGGGCGTCGATCTTGCGGGGCGGGAAAAGGTACAGGTGCTCTGTCCCTTGCACGACGATCATAACATGAGCGCGGTGGTCAACGCGCGTGGGCGCTTTTTTTGCTCGGCGGGCTGCACGGGCGACCACGGTTTCGATGTTATCGATCTATACGGGGCGCTGTATAGGCTCGAATTCCGGGACGTTTTGGGCAAGCTCGCACGCGAGCTGAACATCGATGAATAGGGGGGCAGCATGGAAGAAGATCAGGGCTACATCGTGGTAGGCCGCGGCGAGGCCGCACTAGAACGGCGTTTATGGCGCTACATAGAATGTCGTGGTGCCCTTGAGCCCCATGTGATTGTGGTGAAGCGCCGGCGCTACGCCATGGTACGCATTGACATGCTCTCCGCTTGGCGCAAGTTGGGGCGCGAGGAACTGGCCGAAACGATTCGTCTGCTGTGCGAATACAGCGCGCCGGGCGCCGAGGTGGTCGCCAACGGTGACTTGGCGCAAAGCGACCGCGTGCCGATTGCGGTCGCCAGCGAGTTAGCGAGTCGTCTCGCGGAGCTTGGGCGCCGCGGGGGTAAGGCGCGGGGGTCGATTCGGTAACCTGGCCGACCGGCAAGTAGGGATTGCCGATTCTTGCCGACTTTCAGTAAGTTTCGTGTGTGGCACAAGCGTAAGTAAACGAAAGAAAGGGGGCATTATGGCGAGCCTGGCAGTGCTGGAAATCGTGGGCCTGGGGGCGATTGGCCGGCTGTTGGCGCTGCTGGCGCGGTTGGCGCGGCGCAGTTTAGAAGGGAGGCGACTATAGACGACAGCGCGGCGATGTTGGCGGCGGGGCGTGAGGCGATGGGAGCTTACCACGAGAGGCAGCTATCAACACAGAAAGGGGACATGGACATGGCATCGCTATCGGACACGACCAAGGACTTTGAGACCCTGCGGGGTATGGCCGGAGCCCTCAACGCGGTGGTGAAGAACTGGCGCCTCGAAAAGCAGGCGATCAATGGCCGGGTCGATCTCTCGGTGATTGGTCGAGAGCAGAAGGCGAAGGAGGCGGATCAGCAGGCCAAGGCCGAGATTGAGCGCCTGCGAGGCGTAGCCCTCGACTGCGAGGGCCGGATCAAGCGAGTCATCGCCGAGGTGATGCAGGAGCCGGAGCCCTCAGGTGAAGAGGGGATTCTTGCAGAGCTGAAGAAAATGCGGATGTGGCAACGCTTCCAGGGGGTGCTCGACAAAAGCGAACTCCTGACCGAGGGCATTGAGCGGGTCATCGAAGGTTGCGCCGGGGATCGCCTCGCGTTCAAGACCTTGCGCGAAGAAGTACCACTTTATCTCGTTGCGGTGGGCAAGACCAACCTGGTCGGCGCTGCCATGGCGGCAATCGACAAGGCCGAGCGCCCCTTGCTGTCGCCCACCCAGGCAAAGGCCCATGACCTGCTTGGTGAGCTGGAAAACCTCATGAGTACGATCCGGTTCACCATTGGCACGGTGCGCTTCGAACTCAACATCATGGATGAGCACCGCCTTGCGGCGGTTGGCAACGGCTAGTGCGCGAGTTGCTGGACGAACGCAGTTGACACGCTTTTTCCGGCGTGTTACGATGCGCCCACAAAAGAAAAGCCCCGGCGATGGCGCTTGCGGCAGCAAGCACGGCATCCCAGGGCATGGCCAAGCCGGATCGGCGGCATGGCGGGCACAGTCTACACCACGGCCCCGCTGAGCGCAAGTCTCCGGCGGGGCTGTGTCTGTGTGGGGTTGACAGCATCCGTACAGCATCGATGTCGGCGGCCTGGAAGGGCGACAAATCCACGTCCTACAAGATGTAGTGTTTCACCCTTCCAGGGATACTACCCGTAGTACCCCCTAGGCGACTCGAACGCCTGCACCCGGCTCCGGAGGCCGGTGCTCTATCCACTGAGCTAAGGGGGCTCGACGGCAAGTGTACCACGGCTGACGGGTGCTGGCAAATGGCGCCCCAGACGCCCTCGTCATCACTCGCCGTCTCCGGCGGGGGTGGACGTGTCCAGGGCGCCGAGGGACATGGTGGGCGCGGCTTCGGGCGTCTCCTGGCGGCGGAACTGGCTCATGTAGAGGTCATAGTACACCCCGCCGGCGGCCATGAGCTCCTCGTGCGTGCCGCGCTCCACGATGCGACCACCCACGATGACGACGATCTCGTCGGCATTGCGGATGGTGCTCAGCCGGTGGGCGATGACCAGGCTCGTGCGCCCCGCCAGCAGGGTGCTCAGTCCCCGCTGGATGAGGAGCTCGGTGCGCGTGTCCACCGAGCTCGTGGCCTCGTCGAGGATGAGGATGCGCGGGTCCTTCAGGATGGCGCGGGCGATGGCCAACAGCTGCCGATTCCCCTGGCTCAGCGTGTGGCCCCGCTCTCCCACCTCGGTATCGTACCCCTTGGGCAGGCGCTCGATAAAGCTGTGGGCGTTGGCCACGCGTGCCGCCGCGATCACCTCCTCATCGGTGGCATCGAGCCGCCCACAGCGGATGTTGTCCATCACTGTCCCAGAGAACAAAAAGGTGTCCTGGGGCACCACCCCCACCTGGGCGCGCAGGCTCTCCTGGGTAACGGTGCGCACATCATAGCCATCCACGCGCACGGCCCCCGCCTCGACATCGTAAAAGCGGGGCACGAGGTTGGCCATCGTCGTCTTGCCCGCGCCCGTAGGACCGACGAGCGCCACCGTCGTGCCCGGCTCGATGGTCAGCGACACGTCCTGGAGCACCGGCTCGCCCTCCACATAGTGGAAGCACACCTGATCATACGTGATGCGCCCCGCAACCGGCGGGAGCGTGACGGCGTCGGGCGCGTCCACAATCGTCGGCGACGTGTCGAGCAGCTCAAAGATGCGCTCAGCGCCCGCCAGGGCGGCGACGAACTGCGTGTAGAGGTTGGCCAGTTCCTGGATGGGCTGGTAAAAGCGCCGCACGTAGGTCAGGAAGGAGACGATAACGCCGACGGACACCAGCGCCGGCGTAAAACCCAGCACCAGGTACCCGCCGTATCCCACGACGATGGCCGTGGCCGACGTGCTGAGCACCTCCATCACCGGCTGGAAGAGGGAGGTGAGCGTCTGCGCGTGGACGTTGGCCGAGCGGTTGCGCTCGTTGACGGCGCGAAACTCGGACATGCTGGCGCGCTCGCGGTGAAAGGCCTGCACCTCGCGCACGCCGGCAATGTTCTCCTGCAGCTCGGCGCTCACCTCGCCGATGGTCTGCCGCGTGCGCCGAAAGGCGCGCCGGGCGCGCGACGAAAAGACCGCCGCCGCCACGGCCGCCAAGGGCAGCACCGCGAAGGAGGCCAGCGCCAACCGCCAGTTGAGCGCAAACATGGCCACGAGGATGCCGGCCATCACCAGCGACATGCGCAGCAGACGGGTGAGGCCAACGCCAAACATGTCATTGATGACCTGCGTGTCGTTCACCAGGCGACTCATCAGGTCGCCCGCCTCGTGCTCGTCGAAAAAGTCGAGCCCCAGCCGCTGGATCTGGGTCATGATCTGGGTGCGCATCGTCAGCAAGATCCGTTGCGCCACGCGCACCATGAGGCGGAACTCGGTGACGTTGAGCGCCCAGATGATCAGGTAGACAGCGAGCAGGAGCGCCATCGTCACCCCGAGCCCCAGCCGCCGGTCGGGCGTCGGCCCCAGGAGCATCGCGAGCCAGGCGGGCATCGCCTCGCCGGCAGGATCGATGAACTGGTCCACCGCCACGCCGATGAGGTACGGGCCAGCGAGGTCGATGAGCGTGCCCAAGACGAGCATGGCGCTGATGAGCGCCAGCCGCCCTTTGTGCGGCGCCAGGTAGGGCAGCAAGCGACTCCCTACCGTGCCGATATCGCTGGGCCGGCCCTCGGCGACGGGTCTGCCGTGCGCGCTCATGGCGCCACCTCCTCGCTCGCGGCGAGATCGACGCGCAGCTCGCGCTCCTCCTGCAGCTGCGACTGGTAGATCTCGGCATAGATCTCGCTGGTAGCGAGGAGCTCCTCGTGCACGCCGCGCGCCACGATCTGCCCCCGATCGAGTACCAGGATCTGATCCGCGTTCAGCACGGTGGCCACGCGCTGGGCGATGATAAAGCTCGTGCGCCCGGCCATGAGGCGCTCGAGCGCCTGCTGGATGCGGTACTCGGTGGCCAGGTCCACACTCGAGGTGGCGTCGTCCAGGATGAGAATGCGGGGGTCGAGGAGCAGCGCCCGGGCGATGGCCACGCGCTGCTTCTGGCCGCCGGACAGGGTCGTGCCGCGCTCGCCGACGCGCGTGTCATAGCCGTTGGCGAATCCCATGATGAAATCGTGGGCCTCGGCCGCCTTGGCCGCGGCCACGACCTCCTCGAGGGTCGCATCGGGCCGACCGAAGGCGATGTTCTCGCGAATCGTGCCCTCAAAGAGGTTGGTCTCTTGCAGCACGATGCCGATCTGGGAGCGCAGCGAGGACAGCTGCACGTCGCGCACGTCATAGCCGTCGATGAGCACGCGCCCCTCATCGACATCGTAAAAGCGCGGGATGAGGTTGATGATGGTGGACTTGCCCGAGCCGGTCGCCCCGAGCAGAGCGATGCGCTGGCCCGGCTCAGCCACCAGACTCACCTCCTTGAGCACCGGCTCGCCCCCCTCAAAGTAGCGAAAGGTGACGTTCTCAAAGGTGACCCGTCCCTCCACCCGCGGCAGCACCTGCGCGTCGGGTTTGTCCACCACCTCCGAATGGGCGTCGAGGATGTCAAAGATGCGCTCGGCAGAGGCCGCCGCCGAGGAGAGCATGGCCACAATCATGCCGATCATCATCACGGGGAAAAAGCCGATGCCCACATAGCTGGCAAAGGCCACCAGCTCGCCCACTGTCAGGGTGTTGCCGATGACCTGCAGGCCCCCGAACCAGTAGATCGCCAGCGTCGTCAGGTTGAACACACCAAAGATGGTGGGAAAGGCGAGGGAGAGGATGTTGTTCACCTGCAGGTGGATGTCGTACAGGGCGCGGTTGGCCTCTCCGTAGCGCGCGGCCTCGTGCCGCTCACGGGCAAACGCCTTGACGACGCGCACCCCCGCCAGGTTCTCCTGCAGCACGACGTTCAGCCGTGAGAGGCGCTCCTGGACCTCCTTGAAGAGGGGCATGGCGCGGCGCGCAAAGAGCCCAAAGAGGCCGAACGTGATGGGGATGACGACCACCATCACCAGGGCCAGGCGCCAGTTCAGCGAGAACAGCAGGACGACGGCGCCGAACATCATCAGCACCGCCGAGAGGAACATGATCGCCCCTTGCCCCACAAAGCGCTGCAGGATCTCGACGTCAGACGTCGCCCGCGTGAGCAGCTGACCGGTCTGCACCTGGTCGTGGTAGCTGAAGGAGAGCGACTGGATCTTGTCATAGAGGGCGTTGCGCAGGTCAAAGGCGATTCCCTGCGCCGTGCGCGCCGCCAGCGCTCCCTGAGCAAACTGGAACACGGCCCGCAACACGGCGAGGCCAACCATCGCCAGAGATAACCAGAGGACGAGGCGTCCATTCCCCTGCGCGATCCCCTGGTCGATAATCGTCTGCGACAGGCGGGGCACCTCCAGCATGGCGCCGGTGGCGATGAGCAGGCTGATCAAGCCCCCCGCCGCCATATGCCAGTACGGCTTGAGCAGGCGCATGGAGCGCCACAGTGATCGCACGCTATCCACTCCTGTTCGTCGGGTCACCCACCGCCCGGCACGGGAGGCGCCATCCGGCGCGGCGATGCGCATGCTCTTATTCTAGCTGTCCGACGGCCGATGGCCAAAAAGGCCGCAACCCGGCGCGCGTGCTCCGTGTCATATAAGACAGGTAGCATAAGACAGGTGGCTCGCCCCTGGAAGCACGCCTGGCGCACGGAGCGTGCCCGCCCGGGGTGAGAGTGTAGACGGTGTGTGCGGAGGAGGTTGCCGTGACGCGTGTACTGATGGTGTACCCCGAGTTCCCCGATACCTTCTGGAGCTTTCGGCATGCGCTCAAGTTCATCAGCAAGAAGGCGAGCATGCCGCCCCTCGGCCTCCTCACCGTCGCCGCGCTCCTGCCCCAGGAGTGGGAGGTAAGCCTCGTGGACATGAACGTCCAACCCCTCACGCGGCACGACATCGTCTGGGCAGATTACGTGTTCATCAGCGCCATGGTGGCGCAGCGCGACGCGACGCATCGGGTCGTAGCGCGCTGCAAAGAGCTGGGAGCCACCATCGTGGCCGGCGGGCCGCTCTTCCTGGCCGAAGAGGAGCGCCTCGAGCAGGTGGACCACTTTGTGCTCAACGAGGCCGAAATCACCCTCCCCGCGTTCCTGCACGACCTCGAGGCGGGCACCCCACGGCGCATCTACAGCACCACCGCCTACGCCGATCTGGCGAGTACGCCCGTGCCGCGGTGGGACCTCATCGACCTGCGCCACTATGCGACCATGTGCATCCAGTACTCGCGCGGCTGCCCCTTCAACTGCGATTTCTGCAACATCACCGCCATGCTTGGGCACGTGCCACGCTGTAAATCGGCGGAGCAGATCCTGACAGAGCTGGACGCGCTCTATGCGGCGGGGTGGCGCGGGGGCGTGTTCTTTGTCGACGACAACTTTATCGGCAACAAGCGCAAGCTCAAGGAGGAGATCCTGCCTGCGCTCATCGCCTGGCGCCAGGATAAAGAGGAGATGTCGTTCCAGACGGAGGCATCGGTGAACCTGGCCGACGACGCCGAGCTGATGGACCTGATGGTGCGCGCCGGTTTCACCACCGTCTTTGTGGGTATCGAGACGCCGGACGAGGACAGCCTCTCCGAGTGCTCCAAGGTGCAGAACAAGGGGCGCGATCTGGTCGCGGCGGTCAAGACGATGCAGCGCGCCGGGCTCGAGGTGCAGGGCGGGTTCATCGTGGGGTTTGACAGCGACACACCCGCGATCTTTCAGCGGCAGATCGATTTCATCCAGAACAGCGGCATCGTCACGGCTATGGTGGGGCTGCTCCAGGCACCCTACGGCACGCGCCTCTACGAACGCCTCCAGCGGGAGGGGCGGATCCTCGACCAGTTCTCGGGCAATAACACCGATAGTACGATGAATTTCGTGCCCAAGATGGACCCTCAGATGCTCCGTGAGGGGTACCGCCGCATCCTCGAGGGGATCTATACGCCACGCGCCTACTATGCCCGCGTGCGCACCTTCCTGCGCGAGTACAGCAAGTCGCACACAGTGCGGACGCGCATCACGCGCGACGAGCTGATGGCCTTCCTGCGCTCGATCTATGTCCTCGGCATCCGGGGACGAGAGCGCTGGGAGTTCTGGCGCCTCTTCCTATGGACCCTCTTCCGTCGGCCCAGGCTCTTCCCCAACGCCATCACCTACGCCATCTATGGGTTCCACTTCCGGCGTATCTGTGAGGCGCATGTCTAGGGCGGTGGTGCGCTACGCGGTGCCCGTTCCGGCCCTTTGCGCCGCGTGACCGGGTGCCGCGCAACGCACCACCCGCCATCCCTTCAGGCGCCCGTCACTGTGACGGCGTCACTGCTACTGCGTCACAGTGACGCCGTCCACCCCGACGCGCCCCTCCTCGATGAGCAGGCCGACGGCGCCGCCGGTGAGGGGGCTGGCGTCCTCCGCCGTGAGGAGCGGCTCCCCGTTCACCGCCGCGACGATGCGCTGGCCGCGCACCGTCAACGTCAGCTCGTAGGGTTCGTACAGCTCCCAGGCGAACGGCGCCTCGGCGAGGACCGTCGTGCCGTCGAGCTCGCGCACGAGCTGCGCGGAGCCCTCGACGGTGAGCCGCAGGGCGTAGTAGCGCTTGAGGCCCTGCACCCGCGCCGCGACGCCGAACGACCGCGCGAGGTGGGGCGTCATCGCGGCGCTCACGGTATAGTCCTGCCAATCCCGCGTGCCCCGAATGAGCAGCCCCGTGCCTTCGTTCTGGATGAGGCGATAGGTGTGCTCGCGCTCCGGGATGACCGCGTCCACCGCCTGCACCCAGGCATCGAGCCAACGCGTGCCGTTGTGCGCGGGGGCGTCAAGGGCCAGCTCCGGAGCCCCCGACCAGGTGAGCCAGTCGAGGTAGACAACGCCGTCTGCCCGCGCCGCGCCGGGGGCTTGCAGCTCGATGCCCACCCAGGCGATGGGGCTACCGACGGGCGCCTCCACGCACCAGCGCAGCTCCTCAGCGGCGCCGGGCATGAGCGTCACCGGCCGCCCCGTGGCCATCTCGAGGGCGTCGTCGGCGCCAAAGGCCTTGATGAGGAGCCGCGCGACGACGGCGCCGGCGTTGTCCGCATCGGCCACCAGCCGCGCCCGCACCGTCTGCCCCGAGTAGAGGGTGGGACAGGCCACCATGCGGTAGCCGTGGGACGGGTCGTGGTGATAGTCGGGGTAGGTCTCACGGAGGATGCGCGCGCACCGCCCAGGCGCCAAGGCGCGGTAGCGGATGGCCAAGGCGCGCGTGTGCCCCTCACCGCGGCCGGGCACATTCTCCAGCGTCGCCGTGTCGCGGGATGCGGGGCTGTCCTCCACCAGGAACCCCTGCACGGCACCCGGCAGTGAAAAGTGGTAGCGCGCGCCGTCCTTCGGCGCGGGCGCCGGCTCGCCCGCCAGGGCACGGCCCATGCGCACGATCTCGTACGCCTCCGTCAGTGCATCCGTGACGGTGCGTCCGCCCTCCGCCGTCGGCAGCCACAGGCGGTCAGCCACCGGCCCCCGAAAATCGGGGCCCGCCTCGATCCCCGCGAGCCCACCCTTGATGCCCATGATGCAGCCCACGTTTCCCGAGTTGCAGTCCGTATCCCAGCCGGCGGTGTTGACCACCTCCAGCGCCCGCTGAAAGCTGTCATTGGAGTAGAGCAGCGCCAGAATGATGAGCGCATGGTTGGGCACCATGTGGCAGTTGCCGCCATAGCGATCGTAGCCATAGTTGGCCACGATGCGGTAAAAGGTATCGTGCCAGTCGTCGTACTTGTTCCGCCAATCCCGCAGGTCGGCAATGAGGCGATAGATGAGCGAGGACTCGGGGATGACCGACATGCCCACATCCAGCAGGGCGTCGATATTCGGTTCGACGAACGCCTGGGATTCGATGGCGGCCACGACCTGGGCGCCATGGATCGCCTCACCATCGTGACTGACGCTGGCCGCGCGACGGGCCAGGTCTGCGGCGCGCTCGGGGTCGGCCGGCGCGATCATGGCCCAGCCATCGATAAAGATCTGCGCGCCGATCTGCTCCGCCACCACCTGGCCGTTGAGCGCTATGGAGCCGCTCTCGGGCGCCGGAATGCCCGCCTTGAGCCGGAGGTAGGCGGTGTGCTCCGTCGAGTTCCCCATGCCACCCCACCAGAGGATGGTGCGCTTCTCCACGAGATAGTTCAGCCAGGTTTGGCCGATCTGGGCGGGGGTGAGGTCCCAGGTATCGCCGTAATCGGCCATGGCCCGCAGGAAGGCAAAGGTCCCCGAGATGTCATCGTCGGCCACGATGAGCGGCTTGCCGAGCTGCTCGTGGACGTAGTAGCGTACCGCGCCGAGCTCCTGAACGATGCGCTCGTGGGGCCAGCCCTCAAAGGGGCGCCCGACGTATACGCCAATGATCTTGCCCAGCACGCCGGCGTAGACGCGTTCCTCATAGTCGGTCGGCAGATGTGCCATGGGATTCCCTCCGTCTCTCTTGGGGAAGGCGGTGGATTACGGGCGATGGTGTCAGCCCCCGATGGTCGCTGCGGTGCTGGTGAGTGCGTTACGGGTGCCGCCTACTGCCCTGGCCCCCATGACCGCGATCACGCCCCATCGCCGTCGACGCGCAACCGCGCATAGAGCTCGCTGGGGACGTGGCGCTCGCGCATGCGCTGGCGCAGGATCTCCTCGAGGCGCCGCACCTGCTCGGGGTGGTCATGAGCCACGTTGTGCTCCTGGGCCGGGTCATCGGGGCCAAAGAGCATGTCCGCATGTTCGCCCCACCGCCGCTCCTCGGGGATGCGCCACACGGGCATGTTCAGCCCGGGGATAAAGCGCCCCGCCTCAAGATCGGGCACCACGAACGCCTCGGGATCGCGACGGCGACACGCCCAACTCCGATCCCGCACCTGCAGGTCATGAGTATACTCGAACAGCGGCGCGCGGCTCGGGTCGTGGGCGCGCAGCAGCGTCCAGCCCTCTGAGCGCACGGCGACGCGCCCACCATAGTACCCCGAGATGGTATAGTCGCGCTGCGGCGGTGCGTACGACGTCGCGTGCTCCCCGCGGAGCACCGGCGCGAAGGAGCGCCCGTGGACCTGGGGCCAGTCGGGGAGCGGCTGACCGAGCATGTCGAGCACCGTGGGAAAGAGATCGATGGTCTGGGTGAGGGCATCACAGCGCGTCCCCGAGGCGCAACCGGGCCACCACATGAGCAGCGGGATGTGGGCCAGGGTGTCATAGATGGGGCACTGGGGCTTGCCCATCCAGCCATGGTCGCCCAGGTAGTGGCCGTGGTCAGTGGTCAGCACGACGATGGTATCGTCCCACAGACCGCGCTCATCGAGCGTATCGAGGACGCGGCCGAGCCAGCGGTCGGCCATGGTGATCTTGCCGGCGTACTGGGCGCGCACCCAGGCGACCTCCTCGGGCGACAGCGCCGATGCGCCGCGATCGACGCGCCCGTACAGCGGCCAGGGGCTGTAGCGACGATAGTCATCGTCCGTGTACATCGAGCGGTATGGTTCGGGCACGTGGAACGGCTCGTGGGGATCAAAGGCGTCGACGTGGAGGTACCAGGGCTCCGGTGGGCGCTCACCGCGCAGCCAGCGCGCCGTCGCCGCGAACACCCGCGGCGAGAAAAAGTCCTCCTCGCCCCAATAGTCCTGCACGTTGCGCACATAGATGGGCGCGTCGGTGGGACGTCGCGTCAGCAGCACCCGCGCCCAATCCGGGGCCTCGCCAAAGGGGCGCGTACGGTGGTTATCGTGCTCGTGGCCGCGGACAGCGGTATAGCCGTCAAAGTCGTACTCGAACGAGTGGGCGCCCCACTCAAAGTAGTGGTAGTGATCGGTGATGAGCTGGGAGGTGAACCCGCCGCGCCCCAGGGTATAGGCCAACGTGCGGTCCCACGGCTCCAGTGGCCCCCACCAACGCCACCAGAACTCTTCGGTGCCCGTCCACATCTCGCGGCGAGCCGGCATGCAGGGTAACGAGCCCGCGTAGTGGTGGTCGAACACCACCCCCTTGGCCGCCAGCCGATCGATGTTGGGCGTCTGCACCCAGTCGTTACCATAGCACGGGAGAAAGTGGCGGTTGAGGGAATCCAGGGTGATATAGAGCAGGTTCATCGAGGTTGCCCGATCCTTTCGTTGGCATCGATACGGGAGCCGTTGTACCCCAGGAGGGGGTGGGCGTCAAGGGTGTTGCCGACAGCGTGCCACGGCGCAATGGTGCGCTTATCCATAGGACCGGGCGCCGCGACGGCGCGCCATCGCGGGCGGCCGCGGCGTCTCACGGGGGGTGACACCATGCCCTGGCGCGACGCGCAATGGAATGACGCGGTTACGTGGCTCCTGACGACGGAGACGCCCGGCGTACGCTACCTGGCCCTCCGCGACCTCGTCGGCGTGAGGCATGGCGCCGACCCGCGCCTGGCGAACGCCCTCGCCCTCATCCGCGACAAGCAGGACGATGAGGGCCGTTGGGCACTCGAGTACGACTATGCCGGCAAGACGTGGGGGGATTTCGGGCCCAAGAAGCGCCCGAACGCGTGGGTGACGCTCCGGGCGCTGCGCGTGCTCCAGGCGGTGGGCTAAGCGCACGCAGGCCGATTGGCGATGCCCGCCGTACCCACCAGTCGGCTCGCCCCATGGCTCCCCCTTGCCGCGCCGATGCGCACTCCACACCGGGTTATCCACAGGAGTTATCCCCAGAGAGGGGGGTTATCCACAGCCTGTGGATGGTTATCCACAGGGGGCTGGGGATTACGCGGCCGCCGCCATCCGTTTGGTTCTGTACGCTCCTGTCGGTACAATGTCGGCATCCGACCCCTAGCATACAGCAAGGAGCTCTATGGCCTCACAGAAATTCCGCCTCTGGTATGTTCCCGTCGCCGTCGCCGCGCTGGTCATCGTCATGCAGCTCATCTCGTTGGCTTCGCCCATCGAGCCCGCGACGCCGGTAGCACAGATCGCGGAAGCCACGCCGCGCCCCACGCGTACGCCAGAGCCGACGGCTACCGCCCTGCCTCCCACGGCCACGGTCGCCGCCACGGCGACGCCCCCCGCTACGGCGACGCCGGTCGACACGCCGGAGCCAACCGAAGCGCCCCCCGCGACGCGCACGTACGTCGTCCAGGCGGGCGATACCCTCTCTCACATCGCCTACGCGAACGGCCTCAGCGTCGCCGAGCTCGCGGAAGCGAATGGGTTGAGCACGAATGCCATGCTGAGCATCGGGCAGGAACTCGTCCTTCCCGTGCCCACCGAGGAGGCGAATGACGCGGGTGCGGCCAACGCCACGCCCACGCCCGAGCAGGCGGACACGCCAGCACCGCCCACCGCTGAGCCGACAGAAGCGCCCACCGAGCCAACGCCCGTCCCGCCGACCGCCGAGCCTACGGCCGTGCCCCCCACGCCGGCGCCTACGGCGGCCCCCCTGGGGATCACCCAGCAGATCGATGTGGATAACGGCGAGTGGGGCACGGGGTTCATCCTGTTCAAGTTCGCCGGCGATAACGAGTTCTACGTCCAAGGCCCGGATGGCCACCGCTACCGGCCCTTCATGGGCTTTTTGACCGCACCCGAGGCAATCGCCAAGGCGCAAGAGATCTGGACGTGGGCGGGCCGCGGGAGCGCCAACTGGCGCATGATCGTCGAGCTGCGCGAAGAGGTGGGCTGGGTGTCGTGCCCCGGCGACGCCCGTGTCTGCTGGGAAGAGTCGGTACACGCGGGGATGGCCAGTATCACCTCGCAGGTGTACCTGCACAAGGACCAGTGGGCCGAGCTCATCGGCGCCTACAACGCCGGTGGCGTGCCGGCCACCACCCAGGTGAGCCACTACAACGAGATCCAAAAGGCCGTGTTCGATCCCATACACGGCGTCGAACCCGGCATGGCCACCATCGGCTTTCGCTTCGAGCGCATCGACTAGGGGGTGCGTGGAAAAAGGGGCACGGCGTGCGTTGTCCACGCACGCGCGAAACCCCCGTCGCGCGCTGCGCGTTGGACGCACAATGACGGGTGCCAGGGTGCGCGGTACAGGCCTAGGGACGTGTGCGCCCCCGGCTGTAACCCGCGCCCTGGCACCTCCGTCGTTTGGGGCCCAGCCCGCGCCCCGGTGCGCCTAGGCCGTGTCTCAAAAACATACCCGACGACGTAACGATGTCGCCCCGAGCGTCAGCGAGGGGCCTTGACGCCCATCGCCAAGGTTTCTCGCCACGCTCAGAACGACGCTGTGGCCCTTTCTCCACACACTACTCAAGCCCCACTCCGCGCCGCCAACCGGCGGAAGAGGTCCCCAAAGACGGCATCACGCCGAACGTCATAGGCCTGGCGGATGACGTGCCGCTGCGGATCCTCCGGCGCCCAGGTGACGTCGTCCCGCAGAATCGGCGCGGGGCGCAGCTCGGTGGGGATCCACTCCGGGTTGGTCACATAGGCCACGGTGCTGATATCCCAGATCACCTTGGAGTAGGCAAAGTGATCGGGATGATAGTCCTCAAAGATCGTGTAGAGATAGTCGCCCACGCGCCCCCGCCCCTTGACGTAGGTCGCCATCTCGGGGAGCGTGCTGCGCAGGTGCTCCGCCACGTTCTTGCACGGCACGTGCACCAGCGGGACGCCCGAATCGAACAGCACCTGGGCAGCGGCGACGTCCTGCTGCAGGTTGAACTCGCGCGCCGTGGGCCAGTACCAGGGCTGGCCGCCCAACCACACCACGACGACCTTGTCCACGATATCGGGCGCCATGAGCAGCGCCGAGGCGACGTTGGTGATGGCGCCAAGGGCTAGCACATAGAGGGGTTCCGGGCCCGCCGCCCGCGCCCGCCGCACCAGGTCCTCCGCCGCCGGGCTGGCGACAGGCGTCTTGTCCGTCGGCAGGTAGCGCTCCGCGCCGCGGAACGCCAAGCCGTCGGCTGGATGCTGCATGAAATCGAGGATGCGGAGGATCTCCTGATAGCTCCGTTCCATGCCGTCGGCAGGGCCGGTGGAACGCTGATTATGGAAGGGCGCCGCATACACGGCTTCGACGGACAGCGTGTCCACCAGGAGGGCATACACCAGGGCGAACTGGTCATCGATCTCGTTGTACGTATCCGTATCGAGCACCACCGACACGGGCCCCTGGGGCGGCTCGAGGAGCGCCAGCCGGCGCTCCGGCGAGAGGGTCGGAAACTCGGGCATGATCTCACCTCGCGTTGTGGCGGCCGTCGGCCGCCATGATCGCCTCGTCTATGCCTTGCCCCACGCGCGCAGGTTCTCGAGGCTCATGCGGGCGCTCTCAAAGGTGGGGCGGGCGCACCGATCCTGCTCGACGATGTACCACTCGACCCCCTGCGCCTCACTGGCGGCAAAGATGGGGCCAAAGTCGATGACGCCCTCGCCGACCTCGGCAAAGGTGTGCCCCTCGCTCCCTTCGGGCGTCATGTCCTTTAGGTGGACGAGGGCGAAGCGCCCGGCGTGCTCGCGGAGGAACGCCGCCGGGTCGAGGCCAGCGTGCCGCACCCAGTAGACGTCGCATTCGATGGTCACCAGCGACGGATCGGTCTCTTGCAGCAGGATGTCCATGCCGGTCACACCGTCGTGGTCATCGAACTCGAAGGCGTGGTGATGGTAGTAGAGCCCCATACCGGCTTCCTGGAGGCGAGCGCCGACGTCGTTCATCATCGCCGCCAGGGCGTAATAGCCCTCGGGGTTCTGGCGCTCGTCCGGCAGGTAGGGGACGCCGACACGCGGCGCGCCGACGGCGGCATAGTAGGCGATCACGCCATCGAGATCCATCTCAAACTCGGTCACCGGCACGTGGCTGCCCACCAGGGCGAGGCCGGTCTCGGCCAGGAGGTCCTTCATCGCCGCGGCGGACAATCCGCCGGTGCCAGCCAGCTCGACGCCGGCGTAGCCCAGCGCGGCAACGCGCCGCATCGCCCCGGCAAAGTCCTTGGCCGCCTCGTCGCGCACGGTGTACAGCTGCAAGCCCACAGGAATAGTCGCCATGCTGGTACTCCTCGCGGTTGGGATGGGTCCGACGGGCCTATGCTAGCGATGCCGCGAGGCGCTGTCAACGGCACGCGCTCTGGACGGATGCGGCACACCTGCCTATAATGCCTGCCTGTGCGGCCGCGTCCGCTCAGGCACGGTTATTCACCCCCCAACGTACAGGAGACGAGGTGATGCCGGTTCGCTGGTATGAACGCACCGGCAGCGACGGCATGCGGGAGCCGGACGGCCGGCGGTCCCGCGGGCTGCTGATCGTGGGTGTCTTGTTCATCATTGCCCTGGCCACGCAGGCCTACTGGCTGCCCCTCCCCGCGCGATTCCTCATCGTCTCGCAGGAGGCGGTGCCCACCGACGCCATCGTGGTCCTCAGCGGGGGGAGCGGGTCCCGCCAGGAGCTGGCGGTCGCCCTCGCGTCCAAGGGCTATGCGCCCACCCTCGTCTCCAGCGGCGCGGCGCCGCGCCTGCCGGGCTTTGAGCAATCCTTCGCCGCGTTGGGCGCCGATTACATGGTGAGCCTGGGCGCGCCACGCGAAGCCATGATCCTGCTCCCCGACACCACCAGCACCCGCGAAGAGGCCCTCGCCTGCCAACAGCTCGTCCAAGAGAGTGGGCTGACCTCGCTGCTGGTCATCACCGACAACTATCACACGCGGCGGGCGCGCCTGACCTTTGGCAAGGTCTTCGCTGACTCGCCGGTCCGCATCCTCGTCGCCGGCGCCGAGCCCGCATGGTTCGCTCCAGAGCGCTGGTGGCAGGACGAGCGCTCGCTGCTCACCGTGCTCGAAGAGTACGCCACGTTGGCCGTGTACCTCACCCGGGGGTGGCTGTAACGCCAACGGGCGGGCGCCACGCGACCCCACGCCGCTTTGCGCCCACCCCTTCCCTGTGCTACAATACGGCTGCCGGCGACCTACGCGGCGCCGAGCATTGGCCTCCCATGAAGCAATGCGTCGCTTGGATCGCACCGCGACCGAGACGGCAGGAGCAGGTAGGCGTGGCCCGCCGGCCACGCTGCGGAAGGCAATGCCTTCTGTGACCTCGCGTCTCGATGGCGCGAGGCTTTTTTGTGCCTCGAGGAGATCACGTGGACGAGCCGCTCATCCGCACAGCGCACCTCAGCTATCACTATGACGCCGACACCGATCGCGCCATCCCGGCGCTGCACGACATCTCCCTGGCCATCCCCCGAGGCGAGTACCTGGCTATCGTCGGGCGGAACGGATCGGGCAAGTCGACCCTAGCGCGCTGCCTCAACGGCTTGCTCCTACCCACCGCGGGGGACGTCTGGGTGGAGGGCGCGAACACGCGCGACGCCGCGGCGCTCCTCGGGATTCGCGCTACGGTGGGCATGGTGTTCCAGAACCCCGACAACCAGATCATCTCCACCGTCGTCGAGGAGGAGGTGGCCTTTGGCCCCGAGAACCTCGGGGTGCCCCGCGAGGCGCTGCACCAGCGCGTCGATGACGCCCTGCAGAGCGTCGGCCTGAGCGCCCTACGCCACCGCGACCCCCACACCCTCTCCGCAGGGCAAAAGGCGCGCCTGGCCATCGCGGGGGTGTTGGCCATGCGTCCCGCCTGTCTGGTGTTGGATGAATCCACCGCCATGCTCGACCCCCAGGCACGCCACGAGGTGTTGCGCCTGCTGCGTGACCTGCACGCCGGCGGGCTGACGGTGGTGGCCATCACCCACTTTATGGATGAGGTCGTCGCCGCCGACCGCGTCATCGTGCTCGAGGCCACCGATCGCGGCGGGCGCATCGCTCTGGAGGGAACGCCCCGCGACGTACTGGCGCAGGCCGAGACGCTCGAGGCGCTCGGCCTCGCCCTGCCCCCCGCGGCCGCGATCGCCCGTGGGTTGGCGGCCCGAGGCGTGGATGCCGTCGCCGGCGCCATCACCCCGGAGGAGCTGGTACGCGCCATCGCTGCCCATGTGAGGGCCGCCTGATGAGCGACGCCATCGTCACCGTGCAGCACCTGGGCCACACCTACCTCCCGGGAACGCCGCTCGAATCCGTGGCGCTGCGCGATGCGCACCTCACGGTGGCGCGGGGCGAGATCGCCGCGCTCATCGGCACCAGCGGTGCGGGCAAGTCGACGCTGGCCCACTTTACCAACGGCCTGCTGCGCCCCACCGAGTGGGGGCGCGTCACCATTCTCGGTCAGGACCTGGCGGCGCCGGAGCTCGATCCCGCCGCCTTGCGCCGCCGCGTGGGGCTTGTGTTCCAGTACCCCCACCAGCAGCTGTTCGAGCGCTACGTCGGCGACGACGTGGCCTACGGCCCGCGCCAGTTGGGGCTGTCGGGGGATGCGCTGCGCGAGCGCGTGCGCTGGGCGATGGAGGCGGTAGGCCTCCCCTTTGAGGCCTTTCGCGATCGGCAGACCTTTTCCCTGAGCGGTGGCGAGATGCGCCGCGCCGCGCTGGCCGGGGTGCTGGCCATGCGCCCCGAGCTGCTCGTGCTGGACGAGGCCACGACGGGGTTGGACCCCCAGGGCCGGCGCGAGGTGCACGCCCTGTTGCGCCGCCTGCGCGACGAGGAGGGGGTCACGGTGTTGCTCATCTCGAACGATATGGACGAGGTGGCCGAGGTCGCCGAGCGGGTGACGGTGCTCCACGAGGGGCACACCGTCCTCGCCGGCACGGCGCATGACGTGTTCGCGCAGCACGCGGCGCTGGCCGGCGCCGGGTTGACACTGCCCACGGTGGGGGCGATCGTGCGCGCCCTGGCGCAAGAGGGTATCACCGTCCCCGGCCGGCCGATCACCGTGTGCGAGGCGGAGGAGGCGCTGTGGCGAACGCTGCACTCCTGAGGCATGTCACCATTGGACAGTATTTCCCCACCGGGTCGCCCGTGCACCGCCTGGACCCGCGCGCCAAGCTCGTGGCGCTGGCGTTGCTCGTGGGGGCCGCGGTGATCGCCTCGGGGTATGCCTCCAGCGTCCTCGTGGTGCTGGTCGTGGCTCTCCTTGTCGCGCTGTCGCGCCTGCCCGCGGGGCAGGCCGTCGCCACGGTGCGCCCCGTGCTCCCATTGGTAGCGGTGCTCGCCGTGCTGCAGCTGCTGCTCGGCGGCCGATCCGGCGTCGCCGCGGGTGAGCGCGCCCTCCTCACCTGGGGGTTCGTGCGCCTCACGCCGACGAGCATCCGCCTCGTCGTGGTCATGGCGCTGCGCCTGATCAGCCTGATGCTCGTGGTCAGCCTGTTGACCAGCACGACGACGCCGGGAGCGCTGACCCTGGGCGTCGACCGCCTGCTCCGTCCGCTGGACGCGCTGGGCCTGCCCAGCCACGAAATCGCCCTCATGGTCGCCATCGCCCTGCGTTTTCTACCGATCCTCGGCGAGCAGATGGAGGCGGTCATGCTCGCCCAGGACGCCCGCGGCGTGGGGCAGGGCGGCGGCGGGCGCTGGCGCATGCTGGCGAACGCGCGCCGCATGGCCGCCCTCGTGGTGCCCCTCTTTGCCGACGTCTACCGACGTGCGGACGAGATGGTGATGGCCATGCTGGCACGCTGCTACCACGGCGGCAGCGGCCGCACGAGCCTCCACGATCTGTCCTTTCGCCCCGCCGACGCCGCCGCCGTGGGCGTGGCCCTGGTGGTGTTGGGCGCCGTGATTGCGCTGCACGCGCTCGGGGCGCCCTAGCGCATCTCTCAGGAGCCAAGGCTGCCCGAGCCGTGTCGGAGGCCTCGGTCCCTTGGCACACCGCGCTGCAATAGCGAGACCGTGCATCTCAGGAGGTGTCCCGTGAGTTGGAGCACATCACGAAAGGAACGACCCATGACGGCGCTGGATCGCCCTATCCGCCGGGTGGTGGTCGCTGGGCTGCTCTTGGCCATCACCCTCCTCATGATGGCCTTTACCCCCGTCGGGTTCATCCCCGTCCCCACGCCGGCCGGTAGCGCCACCATCGCGCACATCCCGGCGATCATTGGCGGCATCCTCGAGGGGCCGCTGGTGGGCCTCATTGTGAGCCTTGGCTTTGGCTTTGCCAGCCTGCTCAGCCCGGCGGTGCCGGTGAAGGATCCGCTGGTCATCATCCTCCCGCGCCTCCTCATCGGTCCCGTCGCATGGTGGGTGTTCGTCGCCCTGCGGCGCGCCCGTGTCGGCATGCTGACGGGGATGCTGGCCGTGCTGCTCGCCCTGTTGCTGGCCTTTAGCTACCAGGTGGCACAGCAGATCCAGTGGGTGGGGATGGCGGCGGCGGTGGTCTCAGCCATCGTTATCGTGTTCCTCTTTGTGTGGGTACGCCGTGAAGAGCACGCCATCGTGAGTCTCGCCGTCGCGGGAGCCGCCGGCTCATTGACCAACACGGCCCTCGTGCTGTCGGCAGCAACGCTACGCGCTTACGTGACGAGCGATGCCGCCTGGGGCATCGCCATCACCCACGGTATCCCCGAGATGTTTGTGTCTGCCGTCATCACCGTCGCCGTGGTAGCCGCCATCCGCCAGATCGGCACGCGGCGCGGCGCGCGGCTCTAGCGGGAGGCGAACGATGCTGTTCTGTGTCGATATCGGCAACACCAACATCACCATGGGCCTCTACCGTGGCGAGGACCTGGTGGCCCACTGGCGCGTCAGCACCGATCACCTCAAGATGCCGGACGAGTACGGCATCCTCCTGCTCAGCCTGATGGCACGGCAGGGGTACCAGCCGTCGGATATCGCGGGCATTGCGCTGGCCAGCGTGGTGCCCCCGGTGACGGACCTCTTTCTCGAGATGCTGGATACCTACATCGGCGTGGAACCGCTGATCGTGGGCGCCGGTGTTCGCACCGGCGTGGCCGTGCGCTACGACAACCCCCACGAGGTGGGGGCCGACCGGGTGGTGAACGCCGCCGCGGCCTATCGCCTCTACGGCGGACCGACGTGCATCGTGGATTTCGGCACCGGCACCACCTTTGACGCCATCTCGGCCACCGGCGACTATTTGGGGGGGGCCATCGCACCGGGCGTACGCGTATCCGCGGAGGCACTCTTCCAGCGCGCCTCCAAGCTGCCACGCATCGACCTGTCACGCCCGCGCAAGGCCATTGGCACGAATACGGCCGACTCGATGCGCTCGGGCATCCTCTTTGGCTACGTGGGCCTCGTCGAGGGGATGGTGGAGCGCTTTCGCCGCGAGCTGGGGCCCACCATGCGCGTCATCGGCACCGGGGGCCTCGCTCGGTCCATCGCGCAAGAGACGGACGTCATCGAGGTGGTGGATCTGTGGCTCACGCTGCGGGGCCTGCAGATTATCTATGAACTCAACAGGGGGGCGCAGTGATCCTCAACGGAGCGCATGTTGTTCTGGGGGTTACGGGCGGCATCGCCTGCTACAAGGCCGTCGACCTGGCGAGCAAACTCGTCCAGGCGGGGGCCACCGTGGACGTCATCATGACGGAGGGGGCCACCCAGTTCGTCACGCCCCTCCCCTTCCAGACGATCACCAAGCGCCCGGTATCCATTGACATGTTCCAGCTGCTCCGCGATACCGACATGGCGCACATCTCGCTCTCGGCGCGGGCCGACGTGCTGGTCATCGCCCCCGCCACGGCCAACACCATTGCCAAGATCGTCCACGGCCTGGCCGACAACCTACTGACGAGCACCGTGCTCGCCACGACGGCGCCGCTGGTCATCGCCCCGGCCATGGACGCCGACATGTGGGCCAACCCGGTGACGGCCGAGAACGTGGCGACGTTGCGCCGTCGTGGCGCGACGATCGTCGGGCCGGGGGAGGGGCGGCTGGCCTCCGGGCGCATCGGCGCGGGGCGCCTCGTCGCGACGGAAGAGATCCTGGCCGCCATCCGCCAGACCCTGGGACGCAACGGCCCCTTGGCCGGGCTGCGCGTGGTGATCAGCGCGGGGGGCACGCAGGAGCCGCTGGACCCCGTGCGCCACGTGGGTAACCGCTCCTCGGGCCGCATGGGTTACGCCCTCGCCGAGGCGGCGCGCGACTATGGCGCCCAGGTGACGCTCGTCACCGCGCCCACGGGCCTGCCCCCGGTGTACGGCGTCGATACCGTCCCCGTGCGGACCGCCGCTGAGATGCACGACGCCGTCATCGACCGCCTCGACGCCACGGACGTGCTCATCATGGCGGCCGCGGTGGCCGATTACCGCCCCGCGCACACCGCCGAGCACAAGATCAAGAAGCAGGACGGCGAGCTCGTGCTGAGGCTCGAACGCACGGTGGATATCCTCGCCGCGGTGGCCAAGCGACGCACCGGCCCGGCGGATGGCAAGATCATCGTCGGGTTCGCCGCCGAAACGGAGAACCTGCTGGAGAACGCCCGCGACAAGCTGCTGCGCAAGCGCCTCGACCTCCTGGTGGCCAATGACGTCTCGGCGAGCGACAGCGGGTTCGAGGTGGCCACCAACCGCGTCACCCTGCTCACTCCCGATGGCGCCCCCGACCCGCTGCCCCTGCTGCCCAAGGAAGAGGTCGCTGAGCGCATCTTGGATCGCGTGGCCGCGCTGTGGAGGGCATCCCATGGCTGAGCGCTCCGTCCGCGGCATGTTGGCGCCCGGGGCGCTGACCGACGTCCCGGGGATTGAGGTGGGGCACGCCGATGACCCTCAGGCGCTCACCGGCTGTACGGTGGTCCTCTGCCGCGAGGGTGCCATCGCCGGCGGTGCCGTGCCAGGGCTGGCGCCCGGCACCCGCGAGACGGACCTCCTGCGTCCCGGATCCCTCGTGGAGCGGGCGCACGCCGTGCTGTTGACGGGGGGCAGCGCCTTTGGGCTCGCCGCCGCCGATGGCGTCATGCGCTACCTCGAGGAGCAGGGCATCGGCTACGACACCGGTGTGGCACGGGTGCCCATCGTGCCCGGCGCCGTGCTCTTTGACCTCGCCTTGGGCGACGCCGCGGTGCGCCCCGATGCCGCCATGGGCTATCGCGCCTGCCGCGACGCCCGGGTGGATGGTGTGCCCCAGGGGAATGTGGGCGCCGGCATGGGCGCCACGGTGGGTAAGCTCTTTGGGATGACGCGCGCCACCAAGGCGGGACTCGGCACCGCCAGCCTGCGGGCGGGCGCGCTCATCGTAGCGGCCCTCATCGCGGTGAACGCCTTTGGCGACGTCATCGACCCGGAGAGCGGGCGCATCATCGCCGGGACACGCACGGAGGATGGCCAGGGGTTCATCGATACCGCCATGGCCATGCGATCGCTCCTGGCCGCTGGTGCGCCGGCCCCCGGGCCGATCGATCGGAACACGGTGATCGGCGTCGTGGCCACCAACGCCCGCCTCGACGCAGCCCAGGCGGGTCTCGTCGCCGCCGCCGCACATGACGGCCTCGCGCGGACGACGCGGCCATCGCATACGCTGTACGACGGGGACGCCATCTTTTGCCTGGCCACGGGGCACGAGGAGGCGCATCAGGCGCTGGTGAGCAGCATGGCCGCCGATGTGGTCGCTTTGGCGGTGCGCAATGCCATGTGGGCGGCGACGGCCGCCGGCGGGCTGCCGTGCGCGCTGGACCTCGCATCCTAGGTCGTGTGTGGAAAAAGGGCCACGGCGTCGTTCTGAGCGTGGCGAGAAACCTTGGCGATGGGCGTCAAGGCCCCTTGCTTACGCCCGGGGCGACAGCGTTTCGACGTAAGGTGCGTTTCTGAAACACGGCCTAGCGGACGGAGCACAGCAACGAGCCGGTGG
Organism: Chloroflexota bacterium; assembly: GCA_012841405.1. Classification (GTDB taxonomy): domain Bacteria; phylum Chloroflexota; class Anaerolineae; order UBA1429; family UBA1429; genus DUUT01. Next base: position 10,195 of record DUUT01000175.1, on the reverse strand, counting down.
CGAGGATCTCGCCACCGGCTCGTAGGGTTCTAACGGGTGGTGCGGCGCGCGTCCTACGGCTGGAGGTTCACCTCGACGGAGCTCAGGTGCTCGATGGCGCCATCGCGCGCGCTGATGCTGTACACCTGCACGCGGCCTGCCTGGGCGGAGGCGGGCGGGGTGAACTCGATGGTACCCGTAAAGGGACCCATGAACCCGGGCTCGGCGTCGACGATGACAAAGCCTTGGCCGATGGTCACTCCAGCGCTATCGATCACATCCACCGCGAGGGTGTTCTGCACCGCCCGGCCCCAGCCGTTGACGATCATCGGGCTGCTGACGTTCGCCGTCGCGCTGGGGTTGGCGATGATGATCGCCTCCTGGACGTCCGGCGCGGTGGCGCCGGGGCTCGGGGCCACCCCATCGCCGGGGATCACGAGCCGTTGCCCCACAAAGATCAGGTTCCAGTTGCTGATGCCGTTGTGCGTCGCCAGGTCGCGCACCGTGACGCCATACCGCGCGGCGATGGACAGCAACGACTCGCCGGCCTGGACGATGTGCACGGTGAGGCCGGGGCCGGCCTCCGGCTCGGGGATGACCAAGCGCTGCCCGACATAGATGACGTTGGCATTCGTGAGCCCATTCGCATCGACGAGGGCCTGGACGGTAACCCCATACATCCGGGCGATGGAGGAAAGCGTTTGCCCCTGCGTCACGATGTGTTCCCGTGGCTCTTCTGCCAGAACACCGAACGGAACGGACACTAGGAGCATAACGGCAAGCATAACGGTCATCAGACGTCTTCTAACCATAAGACCCTCCTGGATGTGGGGCGCCACGAGATACCGCACCTACTTGGAGCAGTATAGCATACAGCCATACGAGTGGCAAGGTCGATACTGGTAATAAACATGTGAAGATGACAACATAGGCGCAAGAGGTAGCCATAGAAAACAGCCCCGCCTGGCGTCGGCGAGGACCACGCCGGGCAGGCTCGGGGCGCACAAACCCGACAGAACCCACATTGACACGACAGATTGGCACCACTATAATGGGTGCGGCTGTACCCCACCATCTCAGCAAAGAGGAGGCACCCGGATGTCCCTGGACTCGAACCATCGAAGGCCACGCCGTGGCAGAGCGAGTCAGGATCTCTGGCCCAAGTGGATGTGGATCGCGGTGCCGGTTCTGGTAGTTGTCGTGGTAGCCGGCCTGTGGTGGGCCATCTTTTCGCCGACGGGGACGGCCATCGCCGATCCCACGCCGACGCCGACCATGCGCATCATCCGGGAGCAACCGACCCAGGGGCCGACCGTCCAGAGCACGTTGCCGCCCCTCGAGCCGACAGCGACGCGCCAGGTGCTCCCACTGCCCACCTTTACCACCGCCCCCGAGGCCGTCTCCACGCCCACATCGAGCACGCAGCTCGAGACACCGGCGGCCCTGGAGATCGGGGGCCAGGCCAAGGTCGTGGGCACGGGGGGATCCGGGCTGAACATGCGTTCGGACGCGGGCACGGGTAGCGCCCGCATCAAGACGCTCCCCGACGGCACAGCCGTCGAGGTGATCGGCGGCCCCAAGGACGCCGACGGCTTTACCTGGTGGCAGATCCGCGACCAGGCCGGCGTCACGGGATGGGTGGCCTCCAAGTTCTTGGAAGCGTCGTGAGCGTCCCCGCTCGTCGCCGCGAGCCTCTCGCGAGAATGGGGTAGCCTAGGGCCTCGTGTGAGGAGAGAGCGATCAATCCCGGGACAGAGCAGTCGCTCTGTCCCGGTTGTCATTCAGGGGGCTGCTGCCGCCCCCCCAGGAGGGCCAGCATGACGGAGGATGTGAGGGAGCGCATCGAGCGTTTGCGCGGCCTGATTCACTACTACAACTATCGCTATCACGCCCTGGATGATCCCGCCGTCAGCGACGCCGAGTACGACGCGCTGATGCACGAGCTCCGCCAGTTGGAGCAAGCGCACCCCGAGCTGATCACGCCGGACTCGCCCACCCAGCGCGTGGGCGCGGAGCCGCTGGCCGAGTTTCAGCGCGTGCGCCACCCCCATCCCATGACCAGCCTGACGGATGCCTTTTCGGTGGACGAGGTGCGCGCCTGGCTCGAGCGCGCCAAGCGCCTCCTGGCCGCCGACACCCCGTTGCGCTTTGTCGTCGAACCCAAGATCGACGGCCTCGCCGTGGCCCTCACCTATGAGAACGGCGCCCTGGTGCGCGCCGCCACCCGCGGCGACGGCACAGTGGGCGAGGACATTACCGCCAACGCCCGCACCATCCCCACGGTGCCCCTGCGCATCCCCGTGCACCACGCCACCGAGGGCGACCCGCCGCCGGTGCTGGAGGCGCGCGGCGAGATCTATATGCCGCGCTCGGCGTTTGAGCGCATGAACGCCGAGCGCGAGGCGCGCGGCGAGGCCCCCTTTGCTAACCCGCGGAACGCCGCCGCCGGGTCGGTCCGCCAGCTCGATCCGCGCATCACGGCGCAGCGCCCGCTCCAGCTGTTCGCCTACGGCGTGGGCTACTCGGAGGGGATTCGCCTCGACAGCCAGTGGGAGACGCTGCAGTACCTCAAGCGCCTGGGCTTTGTCGTCAACAGCGACATCCAGCGAATCGATGATTTCGAGCAGGTGCTGGCCTACTGCATCGAGTGGATGGACAAGCGCGACGCCCTCGACTATGAGGCCGACGGCGTGGTCATCAAGATCGACAGCTTTGCCGTCCAGCAGCGCCTCGGGGTGGTGGGCAACGCGCCGCGCTGGGCGGTGGCTTTCAAGTTCCCCGCCCGCGAAGCCACCACCACCCTGCGGGACGTGGGCGTGAACGTCGGGCGCACGGGGGTGCTGACGCCCTACGCCATCCTCGATCCGGTGCGCCTCGGTGGCGTGGTGATCCGCCAGGCATCGCTGCACAACTTTCAGGACCTGGCACGCAAGGATCTGCGCATCGGCGATACCGTCGTCGTGCGGCGCGCCGGGGACGTCATCCCCCAGGTCGTCGCGCCGGTGGAGGGCCTCCGCGATGGGACCCAGGTGCCCGTCGAGCCCCCCACCCACTGCCCCGTGTGCGGCGAGCCGGTGACCCCAGAAGAGGAGGAGGTGGCCCTCTACTGCGTCAACGCCGCCTGTCCTGCCCAGCTCGTGCGGCGGGTAGAGCACTGGGCCTCACGCGGCGCCATGGATATCGACGGCCTGGGGAGCAAGGTGGCCGCGCTACTGGTGCGCGAGGGCATCATCCATGACGTGGCCGACCTCTACGCCCTCACCGTGGAGCAGATCGAGGGGCTGGAGGGGTTCGCCCGCAAGCGCGCCGAGAACCTCATCAACGCCATCGCCACCAGCCGCGATCGCCCGCTGTGGCGGGTCGTCACGGGGCTTGGGATCCTCGGCGTGGGTAGCCGCGTGGCGCAGATCCTCGCCAGCCACTACCGCTCCCTCGAGGCGCTCCTCGCCGCCACGGAGGACGAGCTACAGGCCATCCCCAACATCGGGCCGCACACCGCTCACGACATCCGCGCCTACTTTGAGCGGGAGCGCAACGTCGCCATCATCGCCAAGCTACGCGCCCACGGCGTGCGCCTGGCCGACGAGGAGCCCGCGGTGGCGGAGGAGGTCCCCCAGCCCCTCGAGGGCCTCACCTTTGTCATTACGGGCACGCTCCCCTCGATGAGCCGCGAGGAGGCAACGCGCCTCATCGAGGCGCACGGGGGCAGGGTCGTCGGCAGCGTGTCCAAGACCACCGACTATGTGCTCGTCGGCGACAAGCCGGGCGGCACCAAGTTCACCCGGGCACAACGGCTCGGGGTGCCGATGGTGGAGGAGGCCACGTTGCGGGCCATGATCGCCGGCGAGGCGACTGACCGCGGGGCCGCGGATACTGACGACGACGCCAGCGGGCTCCCGCAGCAGGGACGCCTGATCTAGCCAGGGCCGCCTTCCCTCCGCAGGGCGCTCGCGGCCCAGGGATACCCGTGTCCCCGGTCGACACGCCGGCAGGCGCGGAGCGAGCCGACAGGGGGAGGGGTAGCCGCACGAACGGATCGCAGAGTGACCGATATCGACAGCGTATTGGACGAGCTCCGCACCACCGGGGCGGTGGCCACCCACGTGACGGCGTGGCATGTGCTGCCCGCGCGGGCGGCACGGTACGGCGCCACGCCGGAGGCGCTACACCCCGCGCTCGTCGCCTGCCTCGGCGCGCAGGGGATCACGCAGCTCTACCGCCACCAGGCGCAGGCCATCGCCGCGGCGCTGGCTGGCCGCCACGTGGCCGTGTGTACGCCCACGGCCTCCGGTAAGAGCCTCTGCTACCACCTCCCCGTGCTCGACGCGCTGCTGCGCGACGCGTCGAGCTGCGCCCTGTACCTCTTTCCGACCAAGGCCTTGGGGCACGATCAGCTCCACGCCCTGGAGCGGTGGACCGATGCCCTGGGGCTGAAGGGCGTCGTCCAGGCCTACGATGGCGACACGCCCTCGGGCCGGCGGGCTCGCATCCGCGAGGAGGCGCGCGTCATCGTCACCAACCCCGACATGCTCCACATGGGCATCCTCCCCTACCACACGCGCTGGCGACGCCTCCTGGCCAACCTGCGCTACGTGGTGATCGACGAGATGCACCACTATCGCGGCGTCTTTGGCAGCCACGTGGCCAACGTCCTGCGGCGGCTGCAGCGCCTGTGCCGCTGTTACGGCGCCGCGCCGCGCTACGAGTGCTGCTCGGCCACCATCGCCAACCCCGCCGCGTTGGCGTCGCGGCTCACGGGGCAGGATGTGACGCTCATCGCGGAGAATGGCGCCCCGAGCGGCGAGCGTGCCTTCGTCGTGCTGAACCCGCCCATCGTCGACGCCGCGCTGGGGCTGCGACGCCCGGCCCTCCTGGAGGCGCGGGCCCTCATCAATCGGCTGCTGGCCCGCGATGTGCAGACGGTCGCCTTTGTCGGCTCGCGCCTCGGGGTGGAGCTGCTGCTCGGCTACCTCCGCGCCGACGCCGTAGCGGCCGGTCGGCCCGCCGAGGCGGTACGCGGCTATCGCGGGGGCTACCTCCCCGCCCTGCGCCGCGAGATCGAGGCGGGGCTCCGTGCGGGCACGGTGCGCGGCGTGGTGGCGACGAACGCCCTGGAGCTGGGCATCGACATCGGCGGGCTCGATGCCAGTGTGCTCGTGGGTTACCCCGGCACCATCGCCAGCACCTGGCAGCAGGCGGGGCGTGCCGGCCGCGGCACGCGCACGAGTGCCGCCTTTCTCGTGGCCTCGTCGACGCCGTTGGACCAGTTCATTGCGGCGCATCCGGCGTACCTCTTGGGGCGGTCGCCGGAGCACGCGCTCATCAATCCCGACAACCTCGCGCTCTTGCTGGCCCACGTGCAGTGCGCGGTGGCCGAGCTGCCCCTGGAGGACGGCGAGCCCTTTGGCGACGATAGCCTCCCCGAGATTCTCGCCGCACTCGAAGAGGCGGGGCGCGTGCGCCATACCCGCGGCCGCTGGCACTGGGCGAGCGACCTCTTTCCCGCCGCCGAGGTCTCCTTACGGGCGACGGACCCCGATAGCATCACCATCATTGCCGAGGATGCGGCGGGTGGTCGCCGCACCATCGGGCAGCTCGATCGCCCTAGTGCGCCACGGCTCGTGCACGAGGGCGCCATCTACCTCCACGAGGGGCAGCAGTACGCCGTCGAGTCGTTGGACTGGGAAGCGGGCGTCGCTCAAGTTCGCCCGGTTATGGTCGATTATTACACTGAGGCGAGTCACAGCACGCGCATCACCATTGAACGTACACTGACAAAGCGCCACCACACGACGTACGATCTCGCGGTGGGTGAGGTGCTGCTCACGACGCGCGCCACCGGGTACCGCCGGTGGCGCCTCGGCTCCCTGGAGCACCTCGGGTGGGGCGACATCGACCTTCCCGAGCAGACTCTCCTGACCTGGGCCTGCTGGTTGACGATCCCCCAGGCCGTGGTGGAGCGCCTGCGGGCGGCGGGTCTCTGGACGGGCGTGCACGTCGCCTCGCGCGGACCCAACTGGGCGCGCCAGCGCGACCTCGCCCGGCGGCGCGACGGCTACAAATGCCAGTGGTGTGGCGCCCCGGAGCGCCCGGGCAGGCAGCACCACGTGCACCACATCGTGCCGTTCCGCGAGTTTGGGTGGAGCCCGGGGGCGAACGAGGCCTACGTCCAAGCCAACCGGCTGTCGAACCTCATCACCCTGTGCCCGAACTGCCATCGCCGGGCGGAGGAGGGGGTGGCGGTGCAGAGCACCCTGGCTGGGTTGGGACGCGTGTTGGGCCACCTGGTGCCCCTCTACCTGATGTGCGACGCCCGCGATGTAGGCATCGTGACCGACGTACAGGCGGAGCAGACCGGCCTGCCCACAGCGTTCTTTGTGGACCGCGTGCCGGCCGGCATCGGGCTCAGTGAACAGGTCATGGCCCTGTTCACGCCCCTCGTACGCAGCGCCGCCGAGCTCGTACGCGACTGCCCGTGTCGTGCCGGCTGCCCCTCCTGCATTGGCCCCGGTGGAGAGCCCGAGGCCAAGCGGCAGGTCCTGCACCTCGCGGAGGTGCTGCAGGAGCCGTGATGCGGCCGTCCCGTGAGTGTCTCGTGAGGCGCTCCGCGTAGGATGAGAGGGAGAGGCGCGGCTCTGTTCGCCGTCCATTGCCGTTGTCCGCCGCGTAGGGCAGCGTCGGCTGCGCTCATGCTGCGCGGCGACCATGCCGAGAGGTCCGTGAACCATGACCCCATCCACGACGCCACCGCAAGCCCCCGTCGATGCCGATAGTGGGGCGCGCAAGGGGGGCACGCTCCGTGGCGGCCTCGCCTCGGCGCTTGCCGACCGGGGGCGTGAACATCTCGGGACGCTGGCGGCGATCCGCCGCAACTGCGGCTTGGCGTCGCTGGAGCGGCAGTTGGCTGGCGCGACGCGGTCGAGCGAGGTGATGGAAGCGCTGCTGGCCATCACCCGCGATCTCGTGGGCCCCGGCCCGGCCTATGCGGCGTTCACCGACGACGATGGCGACACCATTCGCCTCCTGCGGCGGGGCACCAGTGGCATCCAGAGTCGCGTCTTGCCCCCTGCCCCGACGGCAGAGCCCGCGACGGCACCGCCGCGAGACGCCTCCTACTGGCACCACGTGCTGCGCGTGGCGCGTGATACCTTTGCCTCCCCTGCCGAGCCCGATGACGATGCCTGGCTGACCCTGCCCCTCCGCACCTTCGAGGGGACCTTGGGCATCCTCGGCGTCGCGCCGACGGACAAGGCCGTGGCCGCGGACGTGGCCGAGGGCCTGCGCATGGCCGTGGACTTGAGCGCCGAGGCCCTGCAGCGGATGCGACTGCGCCAGGAGCGCGATGCCCTCCGCCGCGGCCTGCACGACGCCCACGCACAGATCGAGCGCCTGCGCGAGCGCATCGTGCTCTCCGAGAGCCTGGCCTCCATCGGCGAGCTCGTGAGCAGCGTGGCCCACGAGCTGAACAACCCGCTGACCTCCGTCATCGGGTTCGCCCAACTCTTGCAGACCCTCGACGTCCAGGAGGACATCAAGGCGGACCTGGCCATCATCGACAGCGAGGCCCGGCGCTGCCAGCGGATCGTGCAGAATCTGCTCAGCCTGGCGCGCCAACAGGACCAGGACCTGGCCGGCGTGCAGCTGAACGAGATGGTGCACCGCACGCTCGAGCTCAAGGCCTACTCGCTGCGCATCGACGACATCGAGGTGCTGACGGATCTCGCCCCCCGCATCCCACCGGTGTGCGCCAACCCCTGCCAGCTCCAGCAGGCGCTGCTGAACCTGGTGAACAACGCCCACGAGGCGATGGTGCACGCCCGGGGAAGCGGGACGCTGCTGATCCGCACCGAGCCCGCCGCCATCGATGGGCACCCCGCCGTGCGCGTGAGCGTGATCGACGACGGGCCGGGGGTGCCGCCCGAGGAACGCCCGCGCCTCTTTGAGCCGTTCTTCACCACCAAGCGGCCCCAGAACGGCACCGGGCTCGGGCTGGCCATCTCGCGCCAGATCGCCGTCGATTGCGGTGGACGCCTGCAGCTCGACGAGAGCTATACGGCGGGAGCCAAGTTCGACCTCGAGCTGCCCGTCTATCAGGAGACTCCACCGGCGGACGCCCCCATCGCCGCGGAGCACGATGCCCTCCGCTCCCCTGCCGGTGCCCGAGTGCTGTTGGTGGACGATGAGGTCGACCTCGTGGACCTGGTGACGCGCGTGCTCGCCGAGGATGGGCACGTCGTCGAGTACGCCGCCAGCGGGCGGGCGGCGCTGCAGCAGCTCGCCACCCACGACTATGACCTCGTGCTGCTCGACCTGCGGATGCCGGGCCTGAGCGGCCAGGACGTGTACCGGGTGATCACACAGGATTTCCCCGGATTGGCACACCGCGTGATCCTCACCACCGGTGACACCGTCTGTTCGCCGATGAGTGCCTGGCTGCAGACGGTCGACTGCCCGGTGCTCGAGAAACCGTTCAATGTGGCGCAGTTGCGGGCACTGGTGGTCTCGACCCTGGAAGCGCAGCGCGTCATCTAGCCCCCAGCGGTCGCGCGCAGCCGGGCGCCCTCTCCACCGCGGCGGCACCTCCGGGCCCGGCCGTGGGCCTTTCTTCGCCGCTGCCTCCCGTGCTATAATACCACTCCGTGCCCGGCGCGCCATGGGCACACTACGCGCGCGTGACCTGCACCCAGGGGAGGGGCTCCCGATGGATCTGCGCTCTCGGCTGTTGCACCTCGGCCTGCGCCGCGCCTCGGAGCTGGAGCCGAGGCCGCCCCGGCGTCGGAGCGTTCCGCTGGAGGCGGTGGTGGCGGGCGAGTGGCGGACGACGCCCGCAGGGCAGTGCTTTGTCGCCGAGCAGCGCTTCTCTCTCGCCTACACCCACGGGCGCTACCGCCTGTCAGAGGCCCTCTCCGTCCCCCCGCACGTCTGGGCGCTGGCACTCGGGGATCCGGCCGCGGAGCCCTTTGACGTGCGGCGGGCCGCCTACCTCGATATCGAGACGAGTGGCCTGAGCCGTAGCGGGGGGACCGTCGCCTTCCTCATCGGTCTCGGGTCGTTCGAGGGGGACAAGTTCGTGCTGCGGCAGTTCTTTATGCCGGATTACGGCGAAGAGCCCGCGACGCTGCACTTGGCCGGTGAGGTGCTCGGCGCTGCCGACGGGCTGGTGTCGTTCAACGGGCGCTCCTTCGACTGGCCGATCCTGGAGATGCGCTACATCCTGGCGGGGCAACAGCCCCCGCTGGACCCGCGCCAGCACCTCGACCTGCTGCTCATCGCCCGCAGGCTGTGGCGCCGCCGCCTCGCCTCCTGCGCCCTGTCCGCCCTGGAGCACCCGTTGCTGGGGCTGGAGCGCGACCAGCGCGACGTCCCGGGGTACCTGATCCCCGGTCTGTACAACGCCTACGTCCAGCAGGGCGATGCCGAACCGATGGCCGACGTCTTTTACCACAACGCCATGGATATCGTCTCGCTCGTCACCCTGACGGCGCGGGTGGGCCACACCCTGCAGGCGGAGGCGCCGGCCGCCGACCCGTACCGTGATCCGCTGGCCCTGGGGATCCTCTACGAGCGCTCGGGACGCCCCGCAGAGGCGGTGCGCGCCCTGCGCGAGGCGGCGCGGTCGCCGGACGACACCATCGCCACGGACGCGGGGCGGCGCCTGGCGCTGCTCCTGCGCCGGACCGGGGAGCACGACGCAGCGATGGCCGTCTGGCAGGAGCTGTGGGCGCGGGGTGATGTGCCGGCGGCCATCGAGCTGGCCAAGCAGTACGAGCATCGCCAGCGCGACGCCGCCGCCGCACTGACCACCGTCGACGGCGCCATCGCGCGCCTCGAGGCCGGGATAGCGGGCCTCACCCGCTACGAGCACAGACGCCTGCTGCGCGACCTGCACCACCGCCGCGGGCGCCTCATGCGCCGCCTCGAACGGCAAGCCGCGCGCAGGCCGGCGGGCGAGCCCTCGCCACGCCCAACGCAGGAGGAGGAAGCATCATCAGGGCGGTGAACGAATCCCTTCACCCACACCACGCCATGGACGGCGCCGCCCCGGATGCGGCCGCCGCTACGGGCATCACCGCGCTCACGACGTTGGTCGCGGAGGCAGGTGCGGCTACGGACGCCACGACGCTGCTCGCGTGTCTGGCGGGCGCCATCGAGCGCGCGCTGGTGCCGCGCGTCTGCGGCATCTACCTCCCCGCAGGCGAGGGCCACGACGGCCCCG
>DUUT01000174.1 GCA_012841405.1 Chloroflexota bacterium | reverse complement strand
GGCCACGATGCCGCGCGCTAGGCGCCGGCCCCCCTCCTCCAGGCTGACCGACGCCCGCATCGGCGCGTTCCCACGATTGCGGATCAGCAGCGAGCTCCCCTCGAGGCGCGCCGCTAGCGCGCCCACCCGGGCCTCTCCTCCCCCGCCGCCGTCCCCCTGCGCCGACGTCACGCGGAGGCGCAGGATCCGCGGCAAGTAGACATCCAGCAGCTCCAAAAAGTCGGGGCTATAGTCGCGCAGCACGCCGACGAACTCGTACCGCTCGCCATCATGGCGCACCTCAACGACGGACTGGACCCCCACCAGCCGCTCGAGGAGGGGATCATAGCTCGTGCCCACGTACCCCAGGATGTTCTTGGTCAATCCCTTGAGGTGCGTCTGACTCGTGCCCGCAAGCTGCCCCGCGAGGGGGCGCGCCCGGCCCAGGAGGAGGGTGAGGACCTCGTTCAACGAGTCGATGGCCGTGTTGACGAAATTTCGCAGTTGGCGCACCAGACACTGCAGCGGCCCCGGGTGAAAGGCGCGCTCCAGCGCCTCGTCGCGGCGTCGACGGGCCTGCGCGCTAAGGTCATCGAGGAAACAGCAGATGGCCTCGATGTCGCTGTATTCACTCTTGTAGATGAGGTACGACGTCTCGACGTGGAACTGCCGATCGAGCTCGTCGGTGGGATACTCGAGCTCGAACCCCGTCGCCTGGAGTCGCACCGTACCCCAGATTACCGTGCCGCCCTTGCCGAGTACGATCACCGGGCGACCGTCAAAGTCGCGCAAGCAGCGGTCACGGTGCAGGCCACGCAGCGCCGCCCCCACCAGCGTCGCCGCTAGGATAACGCCCAGCGTGAGTAGCAGCGTTGGATCCATGGCGTCCTCCCTGGAAAGTGGCGGCGATTATACCACGATGCGCTGTCGGCCTCCACCGCCGGGCGGATGCCGCGCGGGACCGCGGCGCCCGCACCGCTGCAGAAAAAGGCCTGTAACACGCCGATTTCGGGCCGAGAGCGGCCGCCCCCGGGTATGGAGGGTGTGCCGCGGCACGCACGTGCCGCGGCATTGGTCAGTGCGCGTGTCTGTGGTAGACTGCGTACCAGACCACCACAACGCCATCTGTGAGGGAGCCATGACACGCGACATTCGCTTCACGCTCGTCGGCCTCGGCAACATCGGACGGAACCTGCTGGACATCCTCGTGCACCGCCAGGAGGCCATCGCGCGCGACTATGGCCTGCGCTTTGTGCTCGTCGGCGCCGCCGACTCGTCCGGCGCAGCGCTCGACCCCGCCGGCCTCGATATGGCCGCCATCCGCGACCACAAGCTGGTGCGCCGTGGCGTCGCCACCCTCCCCGGCGTGGGGCGCGCGGGGATGTCGGCGCTCGAGATGGTGCGCGCGGTCACGGCGGACGTGCTGGTGGAGGCCGCACCAACCAACCTCCAGAGCGGCCAGCCGGGGCTCGATTGCGTGCGCGCCGCCCTGGACGCGGGGCACCACGTGGTGATGGCCGACAAGGGCCCGCTCGTGCTCGCCTTTGACGACCTCATGGCGCAAGCGCGCGCCGCGGAGCGCCGCCTCGCCTTCAGCGGCACGGTGGCTGGCGGCCTGCCCACGGTGAACATCGGCGTACGAGACCTCGCGGGGAGCGGCGTGGAGCGCGTCGAGGGGATCTTTAACGGGACGACGAACTATATCCTCACGCGCATGGAGGCCGAGGGCCTCAGCTACGCGGAGGCGCTTCAGGGCGCCCAGGCCGCGGGCATCGCCGAGGCCGATCCGACCCTCGACGTCGACGGCTGGGACGCCGCCAACAAGCTCATCATCATCGCCAACAGCGTGCTGCGCCGCCCGACCACGCTGGAGGACGTCACCGTCGAGGGGATTCGCGCGCTGACGCTGGACGATCTCGCCGCGGCGCGCGCCGGGGGCAAGGTAATCAAGCTGCTCGCCCTCGCCAAGAGGATGGGAGACGACTATGCCTTGAGCGTGCGCCCCACCGCGTTGCCCAAGGACCATCCCATGGCGCGCACCGGCATGTGGGACATGGGCGTCGTCTACCACACCGATTACATGGGCGTGATCAGCGCGGTGATCGAAGCGGAGGGACCCGTGGCCACGTCCGCGGCGGTGCTCCGGGACATGATCAACCTCTACGCGGCGTCTTAGGTCGTATTCGGACAAAGGGCCACAGCGTCGTTCTGCGCGTGGCGAGAAACCTTGGCGCTGGGCGTCAGGGCCTCGCGCTGGCGCTCGGGGCGCCATCGTTTCTCCGTCGGGTGCATTTTCGAAACACGGCCTAGGGGGAGAGCGCACCGAGGCGGGGCCGGTGGCGGCCCCTGCGCCGCGTGCCCTGGGCAGGCCATTCCCCCGGGGACAGGGCAGGGCGCCCGTCCACGGCGAGAAGTCCCGGGGGCGCGGCTCATTCCGTGACGTCGAACGTCTTGATCACGATGTCGATCATGGCGCTAACGATGAGACTCCACGAGGCCATGAGGAGAACGATGAGGCCGAGATAGAGGAGTGGGCTTTGTTGGGACACTTCGACGTACAGCCTCAGGAGTGAAACGTACATCAGCAGCTTCCCCTTGTGGGTACCATCGACATGCGGGCATTATAGCCGGCGACACGTGGGCGGGCAACTGCCGCCTGCGGCGCACCCCACGTGGGCGGCAGATGAACCGGCTGCGGGCGACGGGCGCACGGTGCGCTCCGCCCCGCGGCCGCCCACGCAACCGGTGCCGTCTCCCCTGCCAGGCCGCCCACACCGACGGATAGGCCCGGTATGCAGAATTCGGACATTTATGGCGAGATTTCAGCAGCCCTCATCGCCTGGTTCCAGCAGGCACGCCGCGACCTCCCCTGGCGCCGCACCCAGGATCCCTACGCCATCTGGGTATCGGAGGTCATGCTGCAACAGACCCAGGTGGCCACCGTGGTGCCCTACTATGAGCGCTTCTTGGCGCGCTTTCCCACCGTCGAGGCGCTGGCCGCTGCCGATCTGGATGAGGTCCTGGCGCTGTGGCAGGGGCTCGGCTACTACGGTCGCGCGCGCCACCTCCACGCGGCGGCGCGCATCGTCCGCGATACCCTCGGCGGCGAGCTGCCGCGCGGCGTGCAGGCGTTGCGCGCCCTGCCTGGAATCGGCGAGTACATCGCCGCGGCGATCGCCAGCACCGCCTTTGGCCTTCCCGAGCCCGCCCTCGACAGCAACGTCATCCGCGTCATCACCCGCGTGTTCAACGTGGCCGAGGACCCACAGCGCGCCCCCGTGCGGCGCACCCTCCGCGCCCACGCCCGCGCGCTGCTCCCGCCCGACCGACCGGCGCTCGGCAACCAGGCCCTCATGGAGCTCGGGGCCGTGATCTGCGTGGCCCGCAACCCCGACTGTCCCCGTTGTCCCATCAACGCCTACTGCACGGCGCGGGCCCTCGGGGTGCAGAACGAGCGTCCCGTGCGCCGCCCGCGGGCGGCGTTGCCCCATCGCCACCTGGTGGCCGCCCTCATCAGCCGCGAGGGGCGGCTGCTCCTCGTGCGCCGGGTGCCACGGGGCCTCCTCGGGGGCCTCTGGGAGCTCCCCGGCGGGCAACGCGCGCCCTCCGAGGCGCCGACCACCGCGCTGGCGCGC
>DUUT01000173.1 GCA_012841405.1 Chloroflexota bacterium | reverse complement strand
GCGCCCCATGCGACCTACCCGTCACCTCGCCGCGGGGCGCACGGCGTCGCAGTCGCGGCCGTCGGCACCGATCGGCGCCCGGGTGAGCGTCAGCGCCGCCACCGCCGTGGCCCCCGCCTGGTGCAGCGTGCCCGCCGCCGCCCGCAGGGTGGCCCCACTGGTGCACACGTCGTCCACCAGGAGCACGCGCCGCCCCGCCAGCGCGGCCGCATCGGCGCTGGCGACGACGCGAAAGGCACCGTGCACATTCGTCCAGCGTTCGGTGCGCGTCAACCCCACCTGCGAGGCCGTATCGCGCTCTCGCCGCAACCAGTCCTCCGCGAGCGGCAGGTCGAGGCGCTCCGCCACTCCTTGCGCCAGGAGCACCGCCTGGTTGTAGCCGCGACGGCGTATCCGCCGCGGATGCAGCGGCACGGGGATCACCACATCCACCGCTGGCGACGCCAGCGCGTAGGTATCGGCCATGAGCGCCGCGAGGGGCGCAGCCAGAACACGCACCCCCTCGTACTTGAGGGCGTGCACCGCCGCGCGCAGAGCCCCCGCATGGGGGCCCACCGAGCGCAGCGCATCGAGGGAGGACGCCGCGCTCTCCCTCGCCCGCCGACACGCAGGACACACGCGCCCACGAGCCAACGGGCGGCCACAGCGCAGACACCACGGCGGACGGAAGGCGGGGTAGCCCTCGAGGCAGGCGGCACACAGCCAGGCGCCCATGCGCCCGCAAGCCACGCAATGCGGCGGGTAGACGAGGTCGAGCAACCCGGCCCATCCCCGCCGCACTGTCGGCAACACGCGACCATCCCCCATCGCCCTCTCTCCCTGGCCGGCGACGGCCCGATGGCGCCGATCCCCGTCGATCCCGGGGATCGGCCGGCATCCGCGCGGCGCGGCGTGCCCGCGGTCTAGCGGATCACCTCGACGCCGTGCATGTAGGGTCGCAGCACCTCCGGCACGACGATGCTGCCATCCTTCTGCTGATAGTTCTCCAGGATGGCGATCATGAGCCGCGGCAGGGCCAGGCCCGAGCCGTTCAGCGTGTGCACGTACTCGGGGCGCCCGCCCCCCTCCGGGCGGAAGCGGATGTTGGCCCGACGCGCCTGAAAGTCCTTAAAGTTGCTGCACGACGAGACCTCCAGCCACTCCTGGCTGCCCGCGGCCCACAGCTCGACATCGTACTTGGCAGCCGCCGTAAAGCTGAGGTCGCCCGTGCACATCTGCACCACGCGGTAGGGCAGGTGCAGCTTGCGGCAGATATCCTCGGCGTTGTCGAGAAGCGTGCCGAGCTCGTCCATCGACGTCTCCGGGTGCACGAACTTGACCATCTCGACCTTGTCGAACTGGTGCCCGCGCTTGATGCCGCGCGTGTCGCGCCCGGCGGACATCTTTTCACGGCGGAAACACGCCGTGTAGGCCACGTGGTAGATGGGCAGGCGCTCCTCCGGCAGGATCTCGTCGCGATACAGGTTCGTCACCGGCACCTCAGCCGTGGGGATGAACCACATGTCGTCCTCGGCGTCGACGTAGAGGTTCTCGGAGAATTTGGGCAGCTGCCCCGTACCCACGAGGCACTCCCGCCGCACCATATAGGGCGGATAGATCTCGCTGTAGCCGTGCTCGTCCACGTGGACGTCGATCATCCAAGCGATGAGCGCACGCTGCAGGCGAGCGCCCAGCCCCTTAAGCACGTAAAAGCGCGTGCCCGACAGCTTGACGCCGCGCTCAAAGTCGATGATGTCCAGCGCCTCGCCGAGTTCCCAATGGGGGACGGGCTCAAAGTCCAGCGCCGGCGGTTCGCCCACCGTGCGCACCACCACGTTGTGGCTCTCATCGGGACCCACGGGGACGCTGGGGTCGGGCATGTTCGGCACCTCCAGCAGCGCCTGATCGAGGCGCTCCTGTACCGGCTGAAGGGCCGTCTCGAGCTCCTTGATGCGGTCACCCACCTGCCGCATCTCACCGATGAGGCGCTGCTTCTCCTCCGCGTCCTTGATGGTAGGGATCTCCTTCGAGACGCTGTTGCGCCGCGCGCGCAGCGCCTCGATGTCGGCGAGCATCGCGCGGCGCTGCGCGTCGAGCTCGAGGATCTCGTCGATGGGCGCCGTGGCGTTCAGGTCCACCACGGCCTGTCGCACGATGTCGGGATGCTCGCGGATATACGCCAGGTCGATCATGTCTACCTCCCCGCAAAACATAAAGCGCCTCTCGTCCGACTGGACGAGAGGCGCTGCTCTCGTGGTGCCACCTCGGTTCGCCGGGCACCTTGCGATGCGCGGCCTCACCGCCCCCGCGGGGGCTTGCTCGGTAACGGGAGCACCCGGTAACGCTTGGCGAGGGCTTGCCTCGTTTCGCGCACGGCTCGGGAGTGGATTTCGCCGGCCTACACCCACCGCCTTCCCAGCGTCGGCGGCTCTCTGGAGGGTGTGCGTGCCGCTACTCGTCTCCGTCTCGGCCGATGAACGATTCCGTTAGGGTGATTATAGCATCCGGAGGGTGGAGCGTCAATCGTAGCGCTGCGGATGGACCTGCCCAACCTTGCGGCCGTGCTGCAAGGTGGCGTCGCATAGCGTAGGTTCGTTATCCCGCGTGCGGCGCGGTGGCCCTTTTTCCAAACACGACCTAGAACTTGTTCAGCGGGTCGTTGGGATCGGGTCGCCAGCTGCCCAGCTTGGGCAGGTTCCACTCATCCGTCGGCAAGAAGAGGTCACCGGGCGTGCGCAGGTTCGCCTCGATGGCCTCATAGTTCAGCTCCACCCCCAGCCCGGGCTTGTCCGGCACGCGGGCGTAGCCGTCGACGATCACCGGATCCTCCATCCCCGTGACGAGGTCCTTCCAGAAGGGCAGATCCACGGCGTGGTTCTCCAGCGCCACGAAGGAGCGGATCGCCGCTGCGCAGTGCAGGTTGGCCATGAAGGCGATGGGCGAGCCGGCAAAGTGCAGTGCCGTAGGCATGTCGTAGCGCTCGGCGTGGTCAGCGATCTTTTTCGTCTCCAGCATCCCCCCGGCGCTCAGCAGGTCGGGCTGGATGATGTCGATGGCCCGCGCCTCGATCATCGGTCGCCAGCCCTCAAAGAGGTAAATGTCCTCCCCGTTGAGGGTGGGCACGTTGATCGCCTCGGTGACGCGGCGGTTGCCCTCGATGTCCCACCACCGGATAATGTCCTCCATCCAGCTCAGGGAGTAGGGCTCCAGCGCCCGCCCCAGGCGGATGGCGTCGTCCACGGTGATCTCGCCGAAATGGTCGATGGCCAGGTAGGTGTCCCAGCCCACCGCCTCGCGCACGGCGGCCACGATCTCGGCAAAGCGGGCGATGCCCTTCTCCGAGAGGTGGATCCTGCCGGTGGATCCGCGCGCCTTGTAGCGCTGCTCGTAGAGGCTCATGGGGTACTCGCCGCACGTCACCGTGCCTACCAAGGCGTCGGGGTGATCTTCCAGCTCGTGCACGCCGAGGTCGAACTTGATAAAGGTAAAGCCGAGCTTTTTGCGCTCCAGCACGCGCTGCGCCATCGCTTCGGGCGTGATGACATCGGGGTGGGTGGTATCGGCATAGATGCGCACGAGGTCGCGGTACTTGCCCCCCAGGAACTGGTAGCAGGGCACGCCATACACCTTGCCCACGAGGTCCCACAGGGCGAGCTCGATGCCCGACACCCCACCGCCCTCACGGGCGGGCCCGCCAAAGCGCTTGATGGTGTTAAAGATGTAATCCACGTGGCAGGGGTTCTGCCCCAGGAGCATGCTCTTGAACTGCAGGGCGTTCTCGCGGTGGCCGGCGTCGCGCACCTCGCCGATCCCCGAGATCCCCTGGTTCGTGTCGATGCGGATGATGGGGTAGTCAAAGTTCGAGCGCACCACCGCGATGCGCATGTCGGTGATCTTGAGGTCGCTGGGCCGTGAGTAGGTATTGATGGCGTCCTCGACGCGCCCGATGGCCTCCTGCTCGTCCTTCCGTGCCTGTTCCGGTGACATGGTGTCCTTTCTCCCTATCAATGATCGTCCCATGGGTGTGGCGTGAGCCGCGCGGCCCACGCCGCCCATCGGAGTACGCACGCGACCACGGCAGCGGAGCGCCGCCTGCTGCCGTGGCGGCGACGCCTCCCGCCGTGGGGCACCCATCGGGCGCCCTCCTCGCGTCGCCGAATGTGCCATCGCCCCGCTGTGGCCGCCGGCACGATGGTAGCATCATCGGTGGGTCGCGTCAATGGCGGTCGCCCGGGGCCGTGTCCGCGTCCGGTGCGCAATGCGCCACCGGAGGCCCGAAGCATCGGCGCGCAGCATGCAGACGGATGACAATCGTCGGTACCTCGCCGATCCGTTTGTCAACCTGTGCGGTTGGCGCTATAATGGGCCATGCAAGAGGGTTGATATAGCCGGTGGAGTCACTGCGCCCGCGGGCGCTTTTTTGCTATTCAGCGAAATGACGTCACGTTTCGTCGTTTCGCCACCAGAGCATGACAGAGGGCGAATGGGGGCATGGCAGAAAGAGTGCACTTCCTGACACCCGAGGGTAAGGACAAGCTCCAGAAAGAACTCGACTACCTGCGCAACGTGCGGCGTCCAGAGATCGCCGAGAGCCTCAGATCCGCGGTGGATGAGGGGGATCTCAGCGAGAACGCTGGCTACGAAGAGTCCAAGCGCGAGCAGGCCTTTGTCGAGGGGCGTATCCGCGATATCGAGGCGATCCTCTCGAGTGCCCAGATCCTGAAGGAAAGTACCCGTCGCGACGTGGTGTGCCTGGGGTGCCGCGTGACGATCACCGAGGACGGCGGCGCTCCCGAGACCTACCAGATCGTCGGCCGCACCGAGGCCGACCCGACACGCGGACGTATCTCGAATGAGTCTCCCCTCGGCAAGGCGCTCCTCGGCCGGCGCTCCGGCGAGGAGGTCACCGTCCAGTCGCCGGACGGCACGCTGCGCTTTGAGATTCTCACCATCGAGTAATCCTCCCTGGCGATCCATACCGTCCAACACAAAGGAACGCTGATGCCCGAGAACTCTGACCATAGGGCGCTGCGCATCGCCAAGCTCGAGCGGCTGCGCGCGCGCGGTATCGATCCCTATCCTGCGCGTGCCTCGCGCACCCACACGACTGCCGAAGCCATCGCTGCCTTTGAGCGCGCCGCTGAGGGTGAGCGCGTCGAGGTTGAGGTCGCTGGCCGGCTGATGTCGGCCCGCGTGATGGGCAAGACTACCTTTGGGCACATCGCTGACGGTTCCGGCCGCATCCAGCTCTATCTGCGGAAGGATGACCTCGGCGAAGAGGCCTACGAGCTGTTTCGCCGCGACATCGACCTGGGCGATCACATCGCCGCCCGTGGCTACATGTTCCGCACCCGCACCGGCGAGGTGAGCGTCCACGTAGAGGCGTTCGAGCTCCTGGCCAAGGCACTCCGGCCGCTGCCCGAGAAGTGGCACGGCTTGCGCGACGTCGAGATCCGCTACCGCCAGCGCTACCTCGACCTCATTGCCAACCCCGAGGTGCGCCAGGTGTTCATCACGCGCACCCGCATCATCTCGGCAATCCGCCGCTTCCTCGATGAGCGGGGGTTCCTCGAGGTCGAGACGCCGGTGCTCCAGCCGCTCTACGGAGGCGCCGCCGCCCGGCCTTTTACGACCTATCACAATGCCCTCGACCGCACGCTCTACCTGCGTATCGCCGACGAGCTGTACCTCAAGCGCCTCATCGTCGGCGGGTTCGATCGCGTATACGAGATCGGCCGCAATTTCCGCAATGAGGGCATCTCGACGGAGCACAACCCCGAGTTTACCGTCATCGAGCTGTACCAGGCGTACGCCGACTATGGCGACATGATGCGCTTGGTCGAAGAGATCTATGCCACCGTCGCGCAGGAGGTACTGGGGACCACGCGCATCACCTACCAGGGGAACGTCATCGACCTGACGCCGCCATGGCGCCGTGTCACCATGCGCGATGCCATCCTAGAGCTCACCGGCCTCGATATCGAGGAGCACCGCGACCTGGAGGACCTCTGGCGCCAGGCGCAAGAGCGCAAGCTGCCAGTGAGCAAAAAGACCACCTGGGGCAAGATGGTGGAAGAGATATTCGGCGCCTGCGTCGAGCCAGAGCTCATGCAGCCCACCTTTGTGCTCGACTTTCCCCTCGAGGTATCGCCGCTGGCCAAGAAAAAGCCGGATGCGCCCCACCTCGTCGAGCGGTTCGAGTTCTACATCGGCACGCTCGAGAGCGGCAACGCCTTCAGCGAGCTGAACGATCCACTGGACCAGCGCGAGCGGTTCGAGGCGCAGCGGCGCGAGGCCGAGGCGGGCGATGAGGAAGCACATCCCGTGGATGAGGATTACGTCATCGCGCTGGAGCACGGCCTGCCACCGACCGGCGGCCTGGGGTTCGGCATCGATCGCATGGTGATGCTCTATACGGATCAGCCCTCGATCCGCGAGGTCATCCTCTTCCCCCAGCTGCGCACCCGCGAGGAACCCTAGGAGCCCATCACCCGCTGGGCTCCAGACAGACACCATCCATTGCCCGAAATCCACGAGGGGGGT
>DUUT01000172.1 GCA_012841405.1 Chloroflexota bacterium | reverse complement strand
CGTGCTACGACGCGTCGTGCCCGCCCCTCACTCCTTCGTTCCCATCACCGCTTCGGGCAAAAGTACGCTACCGTCCTGGTGAGGCCATCCTGCAGACCGACCGTGGGCTCCCACCCGAGGGAGGCCTTGGCGCGCGCGGCGTTGAGGTACGTCCGGAACACCTCGCCCTGTTTCGCCGGGCCGTGGACCTCGTCGCAGTCACATCCCGTGATCGCCCGCAGGTGGTGAAAGATGGTGTTGATCGAGGTGCCCACCCCCGACCCAAGGTTCAGGATCTCACCGCTGGCCCTGGTGAGGGCCAGCTCGTTCGCCCGGGCAATGTCCGCCACGTAGACGAAATCGCGCTCCTGCTCGCCGGAGCCATAGATCACCGGCGTCTCACCCCGGAGCATCTGGTTGGCGAAAATCGCCACGACGCCCGCCTCCCCGTAGGGGTCCTGCCGGGGGCCGTACACGTTGGGAAAGCGCAGCGCCGTATAGTCCACGTCGAAATGGGTGCGATAGATGGCCAGGTAGTGTTCGACATGGTGCTTGCTGGCGCCGTAGGGATCGAGGGGGTTGATGGGATGGTCCTCGTCCACGGGCAGGTACTCTGGCTCGCCATAGACGGCGCCACCGGTGGAGGCATAGACGACCTTGCGGGTGTGGTACTTGCGCGCCATCTCGAGGAGGATCAGCGATCCGATGATGTTCGTCTGGGCGTAGAGCAGCGGCTTGACCATCGACTCGCGCACATTGGCCCGGGCGGCGAGGTGGCAGACCACTTCCGGGCGCTCACTGGCGAACACGCCCTCCATGGCCTCCGCGTCGCACAGGTCTACCTCGTAGAAACGGGCATCGGCGGGCAGGTTCGTCCGCCGTCCCGTCGACAGGTCGTCGATGATGAGCACGTCGTGGCCAGCCGCCAGGCAGGCGTCGGCCACATGCGACCCAATGAACCCCGCGCCGCCGGTAACCAGGACTTTCATCGTCGTTCACCTCACAAAGGATTGGATCAACCGCTCCACCCGCGCTATCTCAGAGCCCTCGCGAGCGGATGATAGAAAAGAGGAGCCATGCGCCGAGCAGCCCGGCGACGACAAAGCCGAGCTGCGCCACGGGCAGGTTGGCGTCGACGAACGGCAACCGAAACATGGCGGCGCGCTCGCCCGCCGCGAGGATGAGCGCCGAGCCCACGATGATGGCCGCGACGACCACACTGAACGCCAACCGGTTCACCACCGCATCCAGCTTGCGCAACGCTTGGCCCAGGGAGCGCACGTCGATGCCCAGCGTCAGCTCGCCGCGCCCCAGCTGCTCCGAGAGGAGATCGACGCGTCGCGGCATCACCCGCAACAGCTCCTCCAGGTCCCGAGCGGAGCGCACTGCCTCGGTCACCAGGCGCCGCGGCGCATAGCGCTCGCGCACCAGGGGGACGACAAAGGGCTCCAGGTACTCGGCGAGCACGATGGTAGGATCCAGGCTCCGGGCCACGCCCTCGAGCACCACGACGGTGCGCGCCAGCAGCGCCAAGTCCGCAGGCAGGCGCAGGCGATGCCGAAAGGCCACCCCCATCACCTCGCCCAGGAACTCGGCGATGGGCACGCTCTGCAACGAGACGTCGTAGTAGCGTGCCAACAGGCGCTGCACGTCGCGTCGCAGCGCGTCGCGACTTCCCGAGAACGGCGTCGCCGCCAGCCGCATGATGACGTACACCATGTCGTCGGCGCTCTGCTCGACGAGGGCGTACAGCAGATCGCCCAGCGCCTCGCGCACCTGACGGGTGAGGTGACCGACGACGCCGAAATCGACGAGGCCGAGCTGCTGCCCCGTCACCAGGATGTTCGCCGGGTGCGGATCGGCGTGAAAGATGCCGTGAACGAACACCTGATCCAGGTAGGCCCGCGTCAAGGCGACGGCCACGCTGTGCAGGTCGTACCCCTCCGCCACCAGCCGCTCGCTCTCCGAGAGCTTGTGCCCCTCAATCTCTGAGAGGGTGATGACGCGCCGGGTGGTGTACGGCCAGTAGACGGTGGGAATGCGCACCGGGCCGTCCCCGAGACGGTCTCGCAGCCGATCGGCGTTGCGCCCCTCGATGGTATAGTCGAGCTCATCGCGCAGGGCCTGGGCGAACTCGCCGACGATATCCACCAGCTGGTAGTGGCGCAGCGTCTCCGAGCGCCCCTCGAGAAAGCGCGCCTGGCTCAGCAGCAGCTGCAGATCGGCCTCGATGGTGCGCTCGACGCTGGGGCGCCGCACCTTGACGACGACGGCGGTACCATCGTGCAGCGTGGCACGGTGTACCTGACCGATGGACGCCGAGGCGATGGGCTGCTCGGTAAAGGTGGCAAAGACCGTCGGGAGGGGCGCCTGCAGCTCGTGCTCGATGGTGGCAATGACCGCATCGACCGGCACGGGCGGCGCGGCATCCAGCAGCTTGCTCAGTTCGATGATGTAGGCGGGGGGAAGGATGTCGGGGCGCGTGCTCAGAATCTGCCCCAGCTTGATGTAGGTTGGTCCGAGCTCCTCGAGCGTCCGCCGCACCCGCTCGGGCATCGAAAGAACCGCCCGGCTACGGTCCTCCACCAGGGTGCGCTTGCGTCCGCGTGGGAGAAAGCGGGTAAGGCCCAGGCTCTCTGCGAGGAATCCCAGCCCGTTACGGATGAGCACCTCGGCGATATGCCTGGCCCGGGTGATCTCCACCAGCGGGCCGCGCCATGGGAAACGTGGTACCACGCCCTTACCTTTCATTCTCCCGCGGGGCCGGCCGCCTGTCCCGCGCGGTTGGGAGCGATTATACCAGAAAGGCCCAGGCGGGGCGAACAACGGGGCGGCCGCGCGCGGCGCGGCGGGGATACGGCCCCCCTCCCCCCTCATGTCGCCTCCCCATCCGCCGGGGGGCGGGGTAGCGCTCCGGTTGACACTCCACCCCACCGCGCGCATAATAGGCGCGTTCTCCGACACGTATCCCGCCCTCGTCCAAGGAGAGTGCGTGTGGCCGACCTGACGCTGCGAAGCCAATGCGAGGAAGCGAGACGCCTGGCGCGGTCAGGCAATCCATTGGCGTCCATCGGCGTGTGCCGGCGCATCCTGACCACGTTTCCCAAGCACGTCGGTGCCTACGGTATCCTCGCCCACATCATGCTGCAGCTCGGCGAGCACGAACAGGCGTTGCCGCTGTACCAGCGCGTGCTCAGCGCCGACCCCGAGTTCGCCCCGGCCTATGTGGGCGTCGCCGCCATCCATGAGGAGCGTGGGCTGCTGGACGAGGCGATCTGGTACCTGGAGCGGGCTTTTGAGCTGTCCCCGGGGGACCAGGACATCCACCTCCGGCTCGACGTGCTGCGCGCCGAGCGCGACGGCAAGGCTTCGCAGGGCCTCCCGTTGACGCGCGCGTGGCTGGTGCGCACCTGGATGCGTGGGCAGCTCCACGCCCGAGCCGCCGATGAGCTCGCCGCGTTGACCGTCGACGAACCCCAGCGTTACGACCTGCGGGTGGCCCTCGTGGAGGCGCTGTGGCGCAGCCGGCGCTATGCCCGGGCCGCCACGGAGGCACAGACGCTACTCGCC
This sequence comes from Chloroflexota bacterium, assembly GCA_012841405.1. Classification (GTDB taxonomy): domain Bacteria; phylum Chloroflexota; class Anaerolineae; order UBA1429; family UBA1429; genus DUUT01. The sequence continues at coordinate 5,808 of DUUT01000172.1, read as the reverse complement.
GAGCTGCCCTACTGCCTCAAGGCCAACCTCGTCCTCGGCCAGGTGTGGCTGGGCAGCGACCGCGACGAGGAGGCGCGGGTGGTGCTGCGACGCGCGCAGGCGATAGACCCCGACAACGTCACCGCCCAGGCCCTCTTCGGCCACCGCTCGCCTCTGCCGCCACGCGTCGCCCGGCTGCCGTTCCAGGATGGCGATGCGCCCTCCCCGGATGTACCCTACCACCTCGACGACGCGGACGAGGGCTCTGCGGGCCACGGCCCAGCAGGCCGCATCATCGAGGGGCGCGCCAGTGTGGTGCCCGAGAACGCCGCCGATACGAGCCCCGAGGCGCTGTGGGACGCGCTGCGCTCGGCGCTCTCCTGGCGAGGCACGGTGACATCGGCGCCCACCACCCAGCCTGCCCCCGCCGAAGCGCAAGAGGTCCCCGCGGAGGACACATCAACCGCCGATCCGCCGGCGCAGGCTGTGGAGCCGCCCGCCGCAGAGGGGGCTACCCCTGGGGAGGCTCCCTCCATGGAGGAGGCGCCGTCCGATGGGCTATCGCTGATCGACGTCCGGCGGCGTTTCGTGGAGGAGCACCCCGACGACTATCCGGCCCGGCTGGACCTTGCGCGCCGCTACCGCGACGTGGGCAACCTGGCCGCTGCGCTCGAGCAGTACGGGCGCCTCGTGATGGACGACTATGGCACGCTCCCTGCGGTGGTGGACGACCTGGAAAAGCTCAACCGCATCTACCTGCACACCCCGGCGCTCGAAACCCTTTTGGCTCGCGCGCGGCTGCGCGAGAGCCTCAAACCGCCACAGCGCCCGTCCTAGCCGTGGCCCTCGGCCCCGCCACACGCGGACGCTGCCCCTGATGGGAGGAAGATCGAACGATGGAACGTACGTTGGTCATTGCCAAGCCCGACGCCGTACAGCGCGGACTCGTCGGTGAGATCGTGTCGCGCATCGAGCGGCGCGGGCTCAAGTTGGTCGCCATGAAGATGCTGCAGATCGACGAGGCGTTGGCCCGGCGGCACTATGGCGTCCACGAGGGAAAGCCCTTCTTCGAGTCACTCGTCGCCTTTATCACCTCGGCACCCGTCGTCGTCATGGTCGTCGAGGGGCCGCGCGCCATCGAGACGGTCCGCGCCATGATGGGCGCCACCGACCCCCTCAAGGCAGCGCCGGGCACCATCCGCGCCGACCTGGCGATGGACGTCCAGCACAACCTCGTGCATGGCTCGGACGGCCCCGAGACCGCCGCCCAGGAAATCGCCCTCTTCTTCCGCGAAGAGGAGATCCTCACCTGGACGCACGACGTAGCGCGCTGGGTCCTCCAGTAGCCTCCCAGCCCCCTGGAAAACACACGAGCCGCCCCAAGGGGCGGCTCTGTCATCTGCCAACGGTTCGCCGACACTCAGGCGATGCGCACCACCGTGCGACCGTTACTCCAGAACTCTTCGAGCTGGTAGCGTCTGCGCTGGGCGGGAGAAAAGAGGTGCACCACGATGCTGCCATAGTCGATCAGCGTCCAGCCCGAGGCGGCGGTCCCCTGAATCGACAACGGCTTGAGCCCCACTTCCTTGCCCTGCTCCACCACACTCTCCACCAGTGCATCGATCTGGCGCTCGCTCTCACCGGTGGCAATGATGAAATAGTCGGCGATAAGAGTCACCTGGGAGAGATCCAGCAGGACGACATCCGATCCCATCTTGGACGCGATGGCATCCAGGAGCAGCCGCGCGGTATCTAGCAGGTCCAGTGTTCGGCCTCCTCGAAACGTTGACCAATGGCCATGGCCATAGCCACATCGATCCCTTCACGCCATTCTACCACACTGTGGGGCGCGTCGCCAACTGCGCCGGGGAACCACCTCCACCCGGGACGTCCGCGGTACGCAGCGCGGCGTCGTCGCCATCACCCGCGCAGGCAAAAGCGCGCAACGATGTCGTACAGCATCTCCAGGGCAAACGGTACGTTCTCGATCCAGATGCGCTCGTTGTTGGCGTGCGCGCCCGCTTCGCTCATTCGCGGCGGCAGAGGCTTGGAGGGAATGAAACCGAACACGGGCAGTCCACGTGGGATGAGGTGCTTGGCATCGGTGGACCCGGCACACTGCCAGGGGATGAGCGCGGCGCCGTCGCAGCGCTCCGCCACCACCTCCTCGATGAGGGAGTAGATCGGCGCGTCAAAGGGGGATTCGAGCCCCGTCGAGTACTGGTTGCGAAAGACCTCCACCTGCACGTCGTTCCCCAGGTGGCTCTGCACGAGATTGACAAAGCCCTCGCGCGTTTGCCCAGGGAGGATGCGACCGTCGATGTAGGCCACCGCGCTGGCAGGGATCACGTTGATGCTCTCAGGGTCGCCCGCCGCGAGGCCGGTGACGGCGGCGGTATCGTAGAACAGGGGGCGCATGCGCCGCACGCCCTCGGCGTCCAGGCCGGCGGCTGCCAGCGCCTCGTCGATGCGCCCCTCGTCCAGCATGGCGTCGACGCGCTGCGCCGCATAGGAGGACTGGGCCGCCGCCACGGTGTGCAGCGCGGCGCGCATGGTGGGGATGGCGTGCGCCTGCAGGTAGCCATCGCCGAGCCGGCTGATAGCGCGCGCCAGCTTGAGCGTGGCGATGTCGCGACGGGGCTGCGAGGCGTGACGTCCCTCGGCGCGGGCGGTCACGACGAGGCGGCACACCCCCTTCTCTGCCGTCTGACACGTATAGAAGAGGCGTCCCCCGACGCTGGTCGCGCCACCACCCCCCTCGTTGATGGCACACTCGGCCTCGAGGATCTCGGGCAGGTTGCGCACCAGCCAGCCCATCCCCAGGCGCCCACCATGCTCCTCATCGGCGGTAGCCGCCAGGATGACATCGCGCTTGAGGGGGAGCCCACTGGCCGCGAGCGCCAACAGGGTCACAGCGTTGACAGCCACCATCTGCTTCATATCGGTTGCGCCACGGCCCCAGATGTAGCCGGCATGCATCTCGGCCCCAAAGGGGGGGTACTGCCACTCCTCGGGGTTGGCCGCGACGACATCCGTATGGCCCATGAGCATGATGGGCCTGGCCTCCCCCGAGCCACGCAAGCGCGCCACGAGGTTGCCGCGTCCCGGCGCCGCTTCAAGGATGCGCGTTTCGATGCCGGCGGGGCGCAGCAGATCCGCCAGGTAGCGAGCGCACGCCGTCTCGTTGCCCGGCGGATTCGTCGTGTCGATGCGCACGAGGTCGCGCAGGACATCGATCACCTGTTGCCGATAGGGCCCAGCGGGGAGTTCCATAGCGCCTCCTCCAGCGAGTTACCCCAGCTTAGCACAAGCACCTAGCGGCGACAAGATGCTTCCGCGCCCTCGATGGCGGCCCGCCGGGTGTGTCCAGGACTCTCGGCGCGCAAGAGCAATCCCGCCTGTGCGCCACGTGCGGCAGGCTGGCCTGGCGCTCCTAGCGCCGGGCTTTTGCCGCGACAGGAACGGCTGCGGCGTCAAGATTCCCTCTCCTCGCCGCGTGCGGGGAGAGGGGGAGGGGGCAGTGGCGGACACGCGGTGGCGCGCCGTTCCGAGTTCTGGACACCCACCCCCGGCGCTTGACACGCATCCGCGCGACGTGCACACTCCGATGGACGCGCAGAGGGGGCACACCGCATGGCAGCGATATGGCGCTACACGGCGCGCACAACGCACACCTGGGGGGTCGATGGGGGCCCAACCTCCGGCGATGCCCGCGCGCAGCGCCTCGGCCGCGGCGACGGCACCGCCCGCCGCTTGAGCGGGGGCTGAGCCATGCGTATCGCCGTCAATGGCGCCTTCTGGGGCATGGACACCACCGGCAGCGGCCAGTACCTCATGGCGCTGCTGCCCGCCATGGCCCAGCTGGGCACCCCGACCACCGTGGACCTCGTGCTGCCCGCCGCCCTCGACGTGCCGCCGCCAGAGCTCACACCGCCCTGGGGCGTCCACCGGGTGTCCACCCCCTTGGACCGCTGCGGCGCGAATCTCGCCAAGGTGTCCTTTGAGCAGGTCGCCTTTCCCCGCGCCTGCCGGCGCCTGCGGGCCGACGTCGCGCACGTGCCCTACTTTGCGCCGCCCCTGCGCTCCCCGGCGCCGGTCGTCGTCACCGTGCACGACCTCATTCCCATCGTCCTGCCGGAGTACCGCGGCTCGGCGCTGTACCGCCTCTATACGCGCCTGGTGTCGGCAGGGACCCGCCGCGCCGCACTGGTGTTGACGGATTCGCAGGCCTCGGCGCGCGACATCGAGCGCATCCTCGGCATCCCTCGGGAGCGGATCCGCGTCATCTACCTCGCCGCGCATCCGCGCTATCGCCCGCAGACGCCCGCCGAGTGCCGGCCCGTCATCGAGCGGCTGGCACTGCCATCGCGCTACCTCCTCTATCTCGGGGGGTTCGACCGGCGCAAGAACGTCCCGGCCCTCCTGCGCGCCATGGTCCGCGCGCGCTTTCTTCTGGAGGGCGCCCGGCTGGTGGTGGCGGGGCGCCTACCCGCGCGCGACACGCCCTTTACCCCCGATCCGCGGCGTATCGTGCGCGAGTTGGGCATCGCGGATGCGGTGCAGTTCCTCGGCCACGTGGCCGAGGCGGACAAGCCGGCACTCTACGCCGGGGCGCTAGCGTTCGTGTTCCCCTCGCGCTACGAGGGGTTTGGCCTGCCGCCCCTCGAGGCCATCTCCTGCGGCACCCCGGCCATCGTCGGAACGGGGAGCTCACTGGAAGAGGTCGTGGGGCCGGGCGGTATCGCCGTGCCGGGCTACGACGTCGAGGCGCTGGCCAGAGCGCTGGTGACGCTGGCGACCGACGATCGCCGTCGGGCAGAGCTCGGTCGTGCCGGCCTCCGCCACGCCGCCCGCTTCTCCTGGGAGCGTACCGCCCGCGAGACGCTACAGGCCTACCGGGACGCGGCAGGGGGCTGATGGCGTGCCGGCTCCGCGGCACGACGCGCCGCCCCCATCTCTGGAACCCCGGGGCTTCGCCCGAGAGACGGGGCCGCGGTGCAGGCGGCCGTTTGGGCACAGGGCGCCTCGCGGCTACAATGTCCCCGGCGACGCTACCCCGACGAGAGGACGATGCCCACCGTGACCCCCGTGATCCAGCGCACCCATCCACGCCGCTCGTTGCCGACACTCCTCCTGGGACTCTACGTGGGGCGGGTGGCGGCCGAGACCTCCACGCAGCCCTGGCCCGGCTGGGCGCTGGCAATAGTGGTGGTGGCCGGGCTCGGCGTGGGGTGGCTGGTCGTGCGTCTGCTGCGCGCCCTCCGCTGGGATCCGCTCCCCCTCGCTATCCTCGGGGTGTATGTCATCTGGCCGCACACGACGGGCGCCCTGGCGGCGGGCGTCGCGCTGGCGGGGTCGGTGAGCCTCGTCGTCTGGAACGCGGAGGGGCGTGCAGGCCCCTCACCCCACTCCTCAGACCGGGGACACCCCTCACCCCCATCCTCTCCCCGCAAGCGGGGAGAGGATGGGAACCGCCAGTATGCTGCCCCTCTTCATAGGCAGGGAGAGGGGCAGGGTGAGGGGCGCATGGGGCGAGGGGGGCTACTCGAGGGCGCCGTATTCGCCGGCGCGCTCGCCGTCTACCTGGCGACGCTCGCGCCGTCGGTGCTGCCCGCCGATGCCGGCGAGTTCCAACTGGTGGGCGCCGTGCTGGGGATCGCCCACCCCCCCGGCTACCCGCTCTACACCCTCCTGGCCCACACCGCGACGCTGCTCCCCTGGGGCGACGCCGCCTGGCGGGTGAACGCCCTCTCCGCGCTGTGTGGCGCCCTCACGCTGGCCGTCGTCGTCCGCGGCGTGCGCCGCGAGACGGGCTCGGTCGCCGCGGCG
>DUUT01000171.1 GCA_012841405.1 Chloroflexota bacterium | reverse complement strand
CGGCCCACGGATCAGGGCCAGGTGATCTATGCCGCCGCGCTGCAGCTCTTCCGCGCGAACTGGCGTGAGGGGCAGCAGCTACGGCTCCTCGGCGTCGGGGTGAGCGGCCTGCGACAGCACGCGGGTTACCAGCTCGACCTCTTTGACCGCAGCGACCAGCGGCGTACGCGCCTGAACCGCACCCTCGACGCCATCCGCGAGCGCTACGGCCAGGCCGCCATCACCCGCGCTTCCCTCCTCAAGCGCCCCAGCCAGGAGGAGTAGCCTGGCGATGGGACGACCGCATTGCCATGAGGCGGCCTCGTGGCGATGCGGTGACCTCACTATCATGGGGCAACCTCGTGCTACGAGGCGGCGTCGAGTGCCGCCACCGCTTCTCCCACCCCCTCCCACAGCCCGAGCTGCCGGGTGGGCGCACGGCCGTCCAGCAGGATATAGGGGGCGGCACGCCGAGCGCTTGCCGCGCCCATGCCGAGGTCGCGCAGGTCGCGCAAGGTGGCTACGCGCCGGCGGCTTATGATCCGCTGCGCCGTGATAGGGCCGATGCCCGGCACCCGCAGCAATGCCTCCCGGTTTGCCGTGTTCACCTCCACGGGAAAGAACTCGGGATGGCGCCAGGCCCATACCTGTTTGGGATCGGCCTCTCGCGGCAGGTTGCCCTGAGCATTGAAGCACAGCTCGTCAAAGCAATAGCCGTAGCGCCGCAGGAGCATGTCCACCTGATAGAGGCGCTGTTCGCGCCACGTGGGCGTCGGGGAGAGCTCTTCCAGCGGGGTGTCGCGCACCGGCTGGAAGGCACTGTAGTAGGCGCGGGCCAGGCCGAGGTCGCGGTAGAGCGCGGTGGCGGTGGCGAGGATCTCGCGGTCCGTCTCACCCGCCGCGCCGACGACGAACTGGGTGGTGAGGCTCACCGCGGGGCCCACCTTTCGCCGGATGCGGTCGGCCTGTCGCAGGGACGCGAGCAGCTCGGTAGCGAAAGCCTTGGACCGGCTCAGCGCGAATAGGCGCTCGGCGTTGGGCGCTTCCAGATTGACCGACACGCGGTCGGCGAGGCGTACCGAGGCCTCGATGGTGGCGTCATCGGCGCCGGGCAGGATCTTGAGGTGGACGTAGCCGCGAAACGCGTAGCGCTTGCGCACGAGCTCTACCGTCGCCAGCATCTGTGCGGAGGCGCGCGCCACGTTGTCAGAGACGCCCGAGCTCAAAAAGAGGCCCTGACACAGCCCCCGGCGCACCATGCGGTCAAAGGTGGCGGCCAGCTCTTCGGGTTTGAAGGATGTGCGCGGCGCGTCACGCTGGCTGCGATTGGCGCAGTAGGCACAGTCGCGCTCGCAGACGTTCGTCTGGAGCACCTTGAGCAAAGATACACGGGTGCCATCCGGGCGCACGGCGGGATAGACCCAGCGTCCCAGGTCATCGCGCATACGCCCGCTGTGTGTGCCGCAGGCACGACATACGTCATACTGCGCGGCCTCACCGAGCAGGTCAATCTTCTGCTCGATCTCCATCGCATACCCCCACAGTGCGGGATCCCGTGTGAGAAAAACAGCATCTGCATCATAGCACAAACGTTCTATAGCGTCAATGGGGGTCCGTGGGCTGGCGCGGGCAGAGGGACCCTGTGTGCGCGTTCGGCTCATGCCTCGACCTCAGTCGGGGCACCGTGCGATGGTGCCGGTCGGCGGAGACGGGGGATGCTGCGCGATTTGCGCGCGACGCGCCCTAGCTACACCATGCGGGGGACTCGGGCGAGGATCTCGGAGATGACCTCATAGTTGATGGTGCCGAGGTGCTCGGCGACCTCGTCCACGGTGATGGCGTCTGCGCCCTGCGAGCCGATCAGCACCACCTCGTCGCCGGGCCGCACGCCGGGGATGTCGGTCACGTCGATCATGGTCTGGTCCATGCATACCCGCCCAACGATGGGGGCGCGCTGACCGTGCACGAGCACGTGGCCCCAGTGGGCGGGGGCGCGTCGAAAGCCGTCGGCGTAACCGACGGGAATCACCGCAATGCGCGAGGGACGCGTGGTGCGAAAGGTGCAGCCATAGCTGATGGCACTGCCCGGTGGCAGCTCCTTCACCTGGGCGATCTGGCAGGCAAAGCGCAGCGCGGGGCGAAACCCCGCAGGGAGTGCGACATGGAGCGAGGGGTTCAGGCCGTACATGGCCAACCCGAGCCGCACCATGGAGTAGTGGCTCTGGGGGAAGCGCAGGATGGCGGCGCTGTTTGCGGCGTGCACCCGTGGTGGGCGGAGGCCCTCCCGGTCGAGCGCCGCGAGCACCGCCTCAAAGCACTCGAGCTGCCACAGGGTGTAGGAGGGATCGGCGTCGTCGGCCGCCGCCATATGGGTAAAGATGCCGTCCACCACGAGGCCGGGGAGCTGGGCCACCGCGCGCACAAAGGGCAGGACGTCGTCCGGGAGGAGCCCCAGGCGCCCCATGCCGGTGTCCACCTTGATGTGCACCCTTGCCGTCCGCCCCAGGTCCACCGCCGCACGGGAGAGGGCGTGAGCGACCTCCAGTGAGAACAGGGTGGTCGCGACATCGGCGCCGGCATCGCGCGTGGCCACCGCCTCACGCGCCTGCCATGGAGGCGTGTAGCCCAGCGTCAGGATGGGCGCGGCGATCCCTGCCCGGCGCAGCGCGATGGCCTCGCCCAAGCAGGCCACCCCGAGCCATGTGGCGCCATTGTTCAGCGCCGTATGCGCCACGCGGGCGGCGCCGTGGCCATAGGCGTCGGCCTTGAGTACTGCCAGCACCTCCACATCCGGCCCCACGCGCTCGACGATGGCCCGCACGTTGCCCGCCACCGCCTCGAGGTCGACATCGACCCAGGCAGGGCGGCCGGGGCGCCCGAGGCGCACGTGCCGCCAGCCGCGCGTCTGCCGTGGGAGGACCGTCGGCGCCTCCTGGGGCCGGCGCAGCAGCTCGCGGGTGATGAACTCGAGGCGTGCCTCAGCGCTCCCCTTGATGAGGATGAGGTCCTCAGGCTCTGCCAGGGCGGCGAGGGCGCGCGCCGCGTCGGAGGCGGTATGGGTCACGCGGACACGCTCGGGTGGTATGCCCGCCTGCAGTGCCGCCTCGGCGGCGAGCTGCGCCAGATCCCCCTTGGTGACCAAATAGTCCGCCACGGCGGCGCAACGCTGTCCCACACGGCGATGCCCCTCCTGCGCATAGCTGCCGAGCTCGGCCATGTCGCCGAGCAGCACGAGGCGCCGCCGTGCGGGGAGCGCGCACAGCGCTTCGAGGGCCGCCAGCGACGATGCCGGGCTGGCGTTATAGCTGTCATCGAGGATGCGGCTACCGTTGATGCCGTCGAGGAGGCGGGTTCGCCCCGGCATGGGCGCCACCTTGGCGAGGCCGCGGGCGATCTCGTCCCACGAGAGGTCACAGGCCAGGCCAACGGCCGCGGCTGCCAGAGCGGTGTAGGCGTGATGGGCGCCGATGAGGGGGATGGCGAGGGGGATCGTCTCGCCGCGCCAGCACACCTCGAGACGGGTGCCTTGCGGCGAGACCTCGATGCCCCGCCCCACGAGGTCGGCGCCGAGCTCCAGGCCGTAGGTGATGACCCGAGCGCTGGTGCGGGCGGCCATGGCGCGCACGCGGGGGTCATCAGCGTTCAGCACCGCCGTACCGTGGGAGGGAAGCGCCGCGATGAGGCACCCTTTCTCGCGGGCAATGTCGTCCGGTGTGCCGAGGTACTGGGTGTGACTGTGGCTTATCTGGGTCACCACGCCGATGACGGGTTGTGTCGCTTCGGCGAGGACGCGGATCTCGCCCAGGCCGTCGCAGGCCATCTCGAGCACGGCCATGCATGCCTTGTCGTCGAGGCGTCCGAGGGAGATGGGCAGGCCAAAGCGCCCGTTATAGCTGCCATGGTTGCGGAAGATGGCATAGCGCTCACCAAGGACAGAGGCCACCGCTTCTTTGGTGCTCGTCTTGCCCACACTCCCGGTCACCCCGATCACGGGCAAGGCGCGGGCTCGCAGGATGTAGGCGGCATACGCGAGCAGGGCCTGCTGGGTATCGTCCACCACGATGCAGGTGGCGGGGAGGGGCTCCGCTGGAGGGTATTGGCAGAGGACGCCGGCGGCGCCGGCCCGGCAGGCATCCATCACGAAATCGTGCCCGTTGCCGGTCTCGGTCACCACAGCGACAAAGAGCTGCCCCGGCTCGACGATGCGCGAGTCGTAGGAGAAATCGGTAAAGGTCTTGACACGGGTGGGGCCAACCAGGCGCCCCCCCGTTGCTGTGAGGATATCGGCCAGACGGATCACGGGCATCGCCTCGGGCGTTCAGGTTTCGTGCACCTATGCTGCCCGCCATTCTACCACGGGGGCAGGGAGGCACCAAGAGGCCCGCTCCGCGAGACAGTAGCGGGGTAGCTCTCAGGAGCTACCCCGCTGTGAGGTCGTGTCCAGTGGCGAACGGGCCCACGTGGCGCCGGGCCGCCCGCGATCGGTCCCCTGCGGTCAGGGGCCAGGGTAGGCTGTGGGCGGGGCCACCGTCGCTGGCGGTACGGTGGCGACGGTGGTCGGCGTGTTGGGCACCGTGGAGGTGGCGGTGGGCGCCGGAACCGTCTCGGTGGGTGTTGGAATCGTCGCCTCTGTCGTTGCCGTCGGCGTGGCCGTCACCACGATGATGATGGTGCGCGGCGTCGGCGTGCGCGTCGGGATGATGGGCAGCTCGACGGTGGATATCGTGGACGGGCGCGTCATGATGAACGCGCGCTCTTGGCTGAATGGGCTCGTCTCGTCGCCGCGGGTGTCGTCATAGCCTTCGACGACCACCACACGCCAGCGGTACTCGCCTGGCAGCAGGTGGGCGGCGGTGATGCGCCGCGTGGTCTCTTTGAGCCAGGTAAAGACAGAGGGCTCGGCGTCGGGGGTGTTGGGCCAGACCTGCAACTCGTACCACTCGTCGTCCTCCAACCCCGGCTCCCACTCCCACATCAGGTCGAACAGCGAGGCTTCCAAGCCATCGGGCGGGGCCAGCAGCTCGGGGCCTTCCTCGTCCGCAGTCTCGGGCGTGGCCGTCACGACGACCTCGATGACGGCGGGCGTCGCCGTGTCGACGGCGATGGGCGTCTCGGTGGGCGGAGCTTCCGTCGGCTCAGACTGGGCCGCGGCCACCGGTGCTGCTAGGGATTGCGGCGTTGCCGTAGGCATCGGTGTTTCAGGGGGAGCACACCCAATGACGCCTACGATGAGGCCTAGTACTACCAGTAGCTGCACGGTCCGACTGATCATAGTTAACTCCTCTGCCCAGCATCCAGCGTAGTGTGCCCGCACAATCTTGGAACTGTTTTGCAGGTCGAGCCCATTATAGACCAAGGTGACCGCTCTTGCAACGGTTGTCACTGTCTTTTCCGGTTGCGATTTAGGATCTTTATGCTATAATCACGTTATTGCGGCAGGATGGATTGCCAGGGAGGCACCAATGTACCAAAAGCTCATAATCATCGGGAGGCTCGGACACGACCCCGAGATGCGCTACACGCCGGACGGCACCCCCGTCACCAGCTTTAGCGTGGCGACGGATCGCCGCTGGACGGATGCGAACGGCCAGCAGCAGTCGCGCACGGTGTGGTTCCGTGTGACGGCGTGGCGCCGGCTTGCCGAGACCTGCAATCAGTACCTGACCAAGGGACGCCTCGTGATGGTCGAGGGTGAGTTGACCGAGCCGCGGCCATACCAGAGCCGCGACGGCGAATGGCGCGCGTCGTTGGACGTCACCGCGAACGCCGTCAAGTTCCTTGGTGGGCGCGGTGATACGGGCGGTTCGGGCTTTGGCGAGGACGTGGCCGCTGGAGGCCCAGAGACCCTCGACGAGGAAGAGATCCCGTTCTAGGTCGTGCGAGGATCCGACGATGCACAGCGAGGGCGGCCCGAAGGGTCGCCCTCGTTCTGGTATGGCGACACCCCACCATGCGGTCCGGCACATGTGGCCTATGGCCATGCGCTTCGCGCTGGTAGTGCCCCCGGGGTTGTGCTATAATCGCCGCTATAGCTCAGGCGCTTGAAAGGGATGCGGTGACCACCATCCGACTCTACCACATCGATGCCTACTGCCGCCGCTTTGAGGCCACCATTGTGGAAGCGCTCGAGTACGCGGGGCGGCCCGCGGTGCGGCTGGACGCGACAGCATTCTATCCCACCTCGGGGGGGCAACCCCATGACGTCGGTACGCTGAACGGTGTCGCCGTTGAGGACGTGCTCGAGCGTGATGGCGACATCCTGCACGTGCTGGCGAGTGCCCTTGCGCCGGGGCCCGTATCTGGCGAGGTGGATTGGGCGCGCCGCGTTGACCATATGCAGCAGCATACGGGCCAGCACATCCTATCGCAGGCGTTCGATCGTACCCTGGGTGCCGAGACGGTGTCGTTTCACCTCGGAGGCGAGGCGAGCACCATCGACCTGGACGTCCCCGCGCTCGACCGCGACGCTGTGGCCCGCGTCGAGGACGAGGCCAATGCCATCGTCATGGCGGATGTGCCCGTCACGGTGGATGCGTATGACCATGCGGCGCTCTCTGGGGTGGCGCTGCGTCGCGTGCCCGAGGTGGACGGGCCCGTGCGGGTGGTGCGTATCGGGGACTATGACGCCTGTGCTTGTGGCGGCACCCACGTGCGCGCCACGGGCGAGGTGGGGGCCATCCATGTGCGCCGCTGGGAGCGCCGGCGGGGGCAGGTCCGCGTCGAGTTTCTCTGTGGCTGGCGGGCGCTGCACGACCACCGTCGGCAGAGCATCCTCCTCCAGGAGGCGACGGCCCTGCTGAGTGTCGGGAACCCCGATCTCCCGGAGGCCATCGCGCGCCTGGCCGCATCGGAAGCCGAAGCGCGACGACAGGTTCAGGCGCTGCAGCGCCGGGTACTCGATAGCGAGCTGGCGCGTTGGCGGAGCGCCGGCCAACCCGTCGGTGCGTGGCGATTGGTGCATGGCGCCCTGGAGGGTCTCGATGCGCCCGCCATGCGCTATCTGGCGCAGCACCTCATCGAAGAGCCGGGGACTGTCGTGCTGTTCGCCGTGCGCGAGCCCTCACCGCAGCTCTGCTTTGCGCGCTCGCAGGACGTGCCCCTCGATGCAGCGCGGCTGTTGCGCGAGGCCGCCAGCGGCTTTGGCGGGCGTGGGGGCGGGCAGCCGCACATGGCGCAGGGCGGTGGTGTCGCAGCGGACGACCTCTCCGCTGTGCTCGATGCGGCGGTGGCGCGTGTGCAGGCGGCGGCCTAGCGAACGGGAGTGTACTGCGTTGCGTGAACTGGCGCGAGGAGTCTATCTCGAGACGGGGTTCGTGGGCGGCAATGTGGGCGCCATCATCTCGGAGCGGGGCGCCGTGGTGGTCGACACCCCCATGCTGCCTCCCGAGGCCAGGGCGTGGCGCTCCACGGTGGCCTCCCTCGACGGCGATACGATCTATGGTGTCGTCAACACGGATTACCACCCGGAGCACTTTATCGGCAATGCCGCCTTTATGCCGACCCGCGTGTGGGGCCACGATGCCGGTGCTCGGCAGATCGCCAAGTACAAGACCTCTACGCTCGACCAGGTGGCCGCCTCGGTTCGGAAGGAGCACCCGGCACTGGCCGAAGAGATCGCGCAGCTCGAGATCTATCCGCCCGAGCTCTCGGTGGGCAAGCGGGTCACGCTGCACCTGGGCGATCGTGAGGTGCAGCTGCTGCACCTACCCGGGCATACGCCGGCCTCCCTCGGCGTCTACCTGCCGGAGGAGCGGATCCTTTTCGCCGGCGACAACATTGTGAACAATGAGCACCCCACGATGGTGCAGGCCAACACCCTGGCGTGGATCGATACGCTGCATCGCATTGAAGCGATGGATGTGGACGTGCTCATCCCAGGGGTGGGCGAGCCGTGCGGCAAAGAAGTCATCGCGCCCTTGATCGGGTACATCACCGAGATGCGCCAGCGCGTGGCCGAGCTGTTCGCCGCCGGCGCGACGCGTCGCGAGTCGGTTGATCGCGCCGGCATGCTGGACTACTATCCCGTGCCGGAGAGTCAAGCGGCACGCATCAAGCGCCGTCGCCGGGAGAACGTCGAGCGCGTGTACACAGAGATTCGCTCGGCGCAGCGTCGGCGATGACGCCTCGGCCGCGCAGAGCACCGCGGAGTGGCCGCGCCGGAGGCCGCAGTCCGAGGGCTCTCGACGCTTTATCGGCGCCTCCACGGATGGCGATAGGTACGGTACATGGCCGCCCAGGTATTCTACGGCAGGCCCTGAACGGCGTGGCCGCCGATCGCGCCAGTTCGTCGCCTGGCAACGGGGCATCGCCGCTTATATCTGCGCGTGCGCCGGTCGGCTGCTCCCAGAGCTGATGGAACCGCAGCCCCATGGCGCCCCCCCCCAGCGCAGCGATTCCTTACGCCCACTCCCCTCGGCCATGGCAGGCCGAGGGCATTCCCGCATTCTGGACAAAGGACTCAGCGATACGGACATGACAGAAACCGGAAAAAGCGGGCTCCAGGTGGACGGAATCCATGTGGTCGCCTCGGTGGACGAGGCGTTGGCGTATCTCGCGGCGCATCGCGGGAATGCGCGGCTCATCGCCGGTGGCACGCAGCTCATGCCGCTCATCGAGCGTGGCGTGTGCGATGCCACTTTTCTGGTCGACGTGTCGCGCGTCTGCTCGATGCAGCGCATCGTCCAGGATGAGCGGCATGTCGTCATCGGCGGCTCTGTGACGCTGGCCAAGCTCGCCGAGAACCCCATCATCTGTGCCGAGGCTCCGGTCCTACGCGATGCCGCCCTCGCGGTGGAAGGGGAGAGCGTGCGCGCCATGGCGACCCTTGTGGGCCACATCGTGGCCGCGGAGGGGAGTGCACCCGTGGCCGTAGCGCTCGTGGCGCTGGACGCAGAAGCACAGATCGACAACCTGACAGGTTCCCAGTGGATGCCGGTGGATGCCCTCTATGTGCGGAGCGGCGTCTCACGGGTAGACAGCACCTCCGAGATCGTCACCGCGGTGCGCTTCCCACGGACGGGGCCTGGCGTGGGCACAGCGATGGGCTGGATCGAGCGGCCGGAGCCAGGGCAGCCGTCGCCCCTCATCGTGGCGTTGGCGCTCTGCCTATCCTCCGATCACGCCACCGTGCGGTGGGGCTCGGTGGCGATCGGGTCGCCGGTGGGGATCCCTATGCACGTGCGGCCCGCTGAGGAGGCCCTGACGGACGCACCAGTCGGCGAACCCGACACGCGCGAGCGCTTGGCGCGCCTCGTGGCGGCCGCCGGCACCGATGCCATGGGCGTTGATGAGGCCTCGCGCACCGAGGTGCGCGCCACGACCGTGGGTCTCGCACAGAGGTGCTACGATCAGGCGCTGGGGGCGGCTATGGCAAGCGATGCCGCGGGCGATGGCGACGCAAGCGGATGATGGTGCGCCGGGGGGGCCCACGGGGTCGGCTGGCCTCTACATCCACATCCCCTTTTGCCGCGCCAAGTGTGCCTACTGTGATTTCGCTTCGTTCGCCGGCCTGGAAGCGCTCCATGATCGCTATGTGGCTGCCCTCCTGCGCCACTTGGCGGCCACGCCCGCGCACTGGCTCCAGCGAGGATTCGACACCCTCTTTGTCGGCGGTGGTACGCCCACCGTTCTCCGCGCAGGGGCCCTTACGCGTTTGCTGCAGACGTGTCACGAGCACCTCGGCGTGCCACGCACCGCCGAGGTGAGCCTCGAGGCCAACCCCGGCACCCTCACCCCAACGGATCTGACGGCGCTGCGCAGGGCGGGCTATAACCGGCTCAGCTTGGGGGTGCAGAGCCTGCGCGCGGATGAACTGCGCCTTCTGGGGCGGGTCCACACCATCGAGGAAGCCCGGAAGGCCTTTCGTTGGGCCCGCGAGGCGGGATTCACGAACGTGAACCTCGATCTGATCTATGGGCTGCCGCGGCAGCGCGTATCTCAGTGGCGTGAGTCACTCGAGCGCGCCTTGGACCTGGGTCCCGAGCATCTCTCCCTGTACGCCCTGTTGGTGGAGGAGGGCACGCCGCTGGAGGTGTGCATCGCTCGGGGGGAGCTCCCCGCGCCGGATGACGAGGCGGCTGCCGAGATGTACGAGCTGGCCGAGGACCTCCTCGAACAAGCGGGCTATGCCCATTACGAGATTTCGAACTGGGCCCGCCGCAGCCCGCATGATGTCTCTCCCGGCTTTCCGGCCCTGGCGTCTCAGCACAACCTCAAGTATTGGCGCAACGAGCCCTACCTGGGGGTGGGCTCGGCCGCCCACTCGTACGACGGGCGCTGTCGGCGGGGCAACGTGTCCTCGCCGGCGGAGTACATCGCTAGGGTGGAGGCCGGGCGCGACCCGGAGGACGTGGTCGAGTGCCCCGATCGCGATCAACGCATGGACGAGACGATGATGCTGGGGCTGCGCCTCATCGAGGGAGTCGACTATGCGTCCTTTGCGCAGCGCTTTGGTACCGACCTTCGGGAGGTGTACGGGGCCGCCATTGCCGAAATGACCGTCAACGGCCTCTTGGTCGCAGACGCCCGGGGGATCCGTCTCTCGCGACGGGGGCGGCTGTTGGGTAATCGCGTGTTCGCTGCCTTTTTGCGCTAGGTAGTGTCTGGAAAGAGGCCCACAGCGTCGTTCTGAGTGTGGCGAGACACCGTGTCGATGGGCATCAAGGCCCCGCGCTTACGCTCGGGACGACATGGTTTCCACGGCGGGTGCGTTTTCCAAACACGGCCTCGGGCGGTGGCACAGCACACGGTCGCCGCGTGGTGGTGTCCGTGCCCTCACGCGGCGACCGTTCTGTTCCCAGTGCGCCAAATGGCGCTGTACCCGTTCTTAGGGCCGAAGGATGGTGACCTTGGCCTGGATGCGCCCGCGCATTTGACGGAGGTAGTCGAGGAGGGGGGCGTCTTGGCCGCGCCGCTCGAGCTCGGCCACATACTCGTCAAACAGCGCGAGGAACGCATCGTTCAGCAGCCCACGAGACTCATCGAGGATGGTGTCGGCTTGGTCGAGGGTGCTGGTGCGCAGCAAGCGGTTCATGAGGCGCTCCGCTGGTGGTAGGTTCTCCTCGATCATCTCGAGCGCCGCCTCGAGGATGGCCCCTAGCTTGGCTGCCCGCGCCTCGTCCTTACGCGCCGCGGCAGCCTGGAGGCGCGCCACCACCATGAGAAAGACGTCGTCGATCTCATCACGATGCTCGCGGATGGCGGCTCGGAGGTCCTCCGCCTCGAGCAGCTGCATGACGAGCAGGCTGGCCTCATCCTCCGCTTCGCGCACCATGCGGTTCTGGGCGTCCAACTCGTCCAGGATGCGCTGGCGAAGCGCGGTGAGCGCCTCGGCATTCTCTTCGTCGCCGGCACTGCGGGCGGCATCGATGCGCGCGGTGAGCGCCTGGAAAAAGCCATAGTCAAGGCGCTGACGGTTGAGGGCAATGGTGGTGCGCCACGTCTTGGCGGCATCCTCCGCTGCCAACATGTCGATCAGCTCGTCATAGCTGGCGTCTTGGGGCGCTGTGCGCGGCATCGCCGGGCTGACGCGCTCGAGCAGTTTTTCGCGGAGCTGCTCCAACCCCATAATGTGCTCGTCCTGCGCATTGGCCTCATCGGCATCGATGAGGTTGCTGAGCAGCAGCAGGAACTCGTAATCGAGCTCGTCGCGGTGCTCCTCGATGAGGGCATTGAGCGTCTCATCATCCTCCACCGCCGCCAACAGCTCGTTGATCAGGCGCAGCTTGGCGCGCTGTCCTTCGAGCACCTCACGGCTGACGCCGTCGGCCTCGAGGATCGCGTCGAACAGCCCATCGAGGGTGAGGGCGGTGCGGGGCTGCAAAAAGTACCCACGGCGCTGCTCTGCAGGGAGCTGGTTCATCACAGCGTTGACGAGCCCGCCGATCACTTGTTCCTGCTGATCGGCGGTATAGCCCATCTCTGCCGGGATGTACGAGATGAGCAGCTCCTTCTCGGGGTCGTGGTAGAGGAGCGGCGAGCTGAGCATGCCACCGGCACCGCAGTTGGGGCAGCGCGCATAGTTGATCTGGCCGCGGAGGAACTCCTCCTTGAGCTCGGGTTCGTCGCCCACGTCGATAATCGTACGCACCTCGACGACAAACGAGGTGCTGCACTGCGGGCAGCGGATCGGGGTGGGCATGGGGGCAAAGGGCATATTGGTTCTCCCTCGTTCCTATCTGTTCGGGGCCTCGAGCCCAGATGGTGGCGCGGCCGCGAGTCGCTACCGGCCCTGCGCGCGCGCCGCCAGGAGCCGCGCTACGATGGCACGCGGGTTGGTCAACGTGGCGTCTCGCACCTGCGACTCGCTCAGGCCAGCGCCCGCAGCCACGCGCTGGGCAAAGGCCAGGTCTACCAAGTCGCCGGGCTCGTGGCTATCGGTGTTCACCACCATGGGGGCATCCACCTGCTGGCAGACCTGGGCTACGTGCCCGTTCGTCAGCGAGTGGCCCCTGCGTGTGGTAAGCTCGACATAGCACCCGCGCTCGGCGGCGCGGCGGGCCTCCTGCAGCGTAAGGAAACCTGGGTGCGCCAGGATATCGACGGCATCGCACTCGACGGCGGCGCGATTCGTGCCCGGCGCCACCGGCTCGACGATGGTTTCACCGTGTACCACCACGATCTCGGCGCCGAGGGTCTTGGCTCGCCGCGCCAGGCGGTCGATACTGCCAGGAGCAACGTGGGTCAACTCGACACCGATGATCAGGCGGACGCCAAAGTCATCGCCCTGGAGGTCCACCACGCGTTGCAGGGCCTCGATGATGCCCTCCAGGTTGCTGGCGTCGGCGTGGTCGGTGATGGCCACCGCCTCGTGGCCGGACACGGCGCACCGGCGCAGCAGCTCGGAAGGCAGGAGCGCGCCGTCGCTCAGGAGTGAGTGGGTGTGTAGATCGATTCTCTTGGGCTTGTTCATCGTTCCATAGAGTATAGCCAGGGCAGGCCGAATGTCAACGCGACTTGTGGCCGCCGGGGTGCGGCCAGAGCTCAGTCAGCGGCGCGCTGCTCAGAAGCGAGCTCGCTCGCCTGCACACGCAGCATCCTGGTTACCCTAGCACCCCGCCGTGAATTGACGCCGCTGTGGCCGTATTCTACAATCAGCACGAGGGATCGGGCCAACGCACCCAGGAGGCCCGATTCTTGGTCTTGACGGAAAGGCGGTCCTGCTATGGCAGATAGTGCGCTCGAGTACCAAGAACCCCCCGCTGGCGCTCCGTGGGGGCTGCGCGACATGGTGGTGGCGGGCCTGGCGACCATTGGGCTGGTCATCGTTGGTGTCGTTGTAGCTTTGGTGGTGGCGGTTGCGTGGAGCGGATTGGGGCTTCCAGGGCTCTCTCCGGGCGTACAGGTGTTCCTCATCTTTGGACTCGAAGCGCTGCTCATCGTCCCAGCGTGGATCTGGGGGCCGGGCAAACACGGCGGGGGATGGGATCGGCTGGGGCTGCGCCCGTTTGCGCCCCTCCGGGGCCTCGCCTGGGTCATCGGTGGGTTGGTGGCCATCCTGGCGATCAATGTCGTCTGGGAGGGCATCCGGCAGCGGCTGGGCTGGCCGGGCCAGCCCGACTTTTTACCGATCTTTGGCGAGGGCGTCGGGGGGCTCGCGCTGGCCCTCTTCTTGGGGGGTGTGGTAGCGCCCATCGCTGAGGAGGTGTTCTTCCGAGGCTATCTCTATGCCGGGGCCCGGAGCCGCTGGGGGGTGGTTTGGGGCGCTATCGCCTCCTCGGTCGTCTTTGCCCTCGTACACGTCACTCCGGGCGTGCTGCCGCCCATCATGGTGATGGCGCTCATTTTCGTGATCCTCTATGAGCGCACGCGCTCCATCTGGCCGTGCATCATCCTCCATGGCGCGGTGAACTCGCTGGCGTTCATCGGCGCGTTCCTTGCCGAACGCTTCCCCGAGATGACGGGCTAGCGAAGGGAGCCCCACGGGCCCCAGAGCGAGACAACGCGAGAGGCGCGAAAGGATGGCGCTCCCCGGCGAGCCGCCGCCACCGAAGCGGCGGCTCGCTGGG
>DUUT01000170.1 GCA_012841405.1 Chloroflexota bacterium | reverse complement strand
GGCGCCAAAGACGGCGACACGCCACTGCCGCGGGTCCTGCTCAAAGCGCCCCGGCGCGGCGCCCGTGGCCGTCACCGCGTCAGCGGGCAGGGCACAGGCGCCCTCGGCGTTGACGCGCCCCGCAAGGTCCGTTATGATGGCCCGTGCCCCTTGCGTACCCAAATCGATGCCCAGAACGTACACCGCCATCCCCCTCTACCGGCCATAGGTGAGCGTCCCTATGGTACTCCGGCGGCGGGGGCTGTCAAAGCACGGGGGTTGCGGGCCACGCCGCGCCACCCCCCGCACACCACTCAGAGGAGCCTGCCCATGGAGCTCACGCCGCTGGAACGCACCAACCGTCGCCTCGCCGGCGAGCCGGTGGATCGCGCCCCGAACCAGAACATCCTTATGGCCTTCGCCGCGCGCTACATCGGCTCGACGTACGACCGGCTGGCGCAGGACTATCGCGTGCTCGTCGAGGGGAACCTGCGCGCCTGCGAGGCCTTTGGCATCGACATGGTGAGTGCCATCTCGGACCCGCTGCGCGAGGCGTCCGCCTTTGGCGCGCCGGTGGTATTCCCCTACGACGCCGTGCCCATGTGTCCCGCGCCGCCGCTGGCCGAGGTATTCGACCTCGACCGCCTGCAACCGTGGGACCCCTGGGAGGCGGAGCGCCCGCGCGACCGCCTGCTGGCCATCCAGGAGTATCGCCGGCGTGTGGGCGGCCACTACCCCATCTGCGGCTGGGTGGAGGGCGCCGCCGCCGAGGCCGCCGACCTGCGGGGGGTGAGCCAGTTCCTCGAGGACACGGCCCTGGAGCCCGAGCGGGCGCACGCGCTGCTCGAGGTCTGTACGCAGGCGGCCATCCGCTTCGCCGTGGCCCAGGTGGAGGCGGGAGCCGATTTCATCGGCATCGGCGACGCCGTGGCCTCGCTGATGAGCCCGCGGGCCTACCGCACCTTTGCCCTGCCCTACGAGCAGCGCATCATCCGCGCCGTGCACGACGCCGGGGGCCGCGTCAAGCTGCACATCTGCGGCAACACGACGCGCCACCTGGCCGACATGGCCACCAGCGGCGCCGATATCATCGACCTTGACTGGATGGTGGACCTCGCGGAGGGAGTGCGGACCATCGGCGGGGCCGCGGCGGTGAGCGGTAACATGAATCCCGTGGCGGTGATGCGCGACAGCACGCCAGAGGAGGTGGCGGCGGCCGTGCGGGAATGCCTCGCCGCGGGGGACGCGCGCCTCATCGTCAGTGCGGGGTGCGAGATCCCCGCGGACACACCCCATGAGAACCTGCTGGCGCACCACCGGGTGCTGGTGGAGGCGGGGGGCGCCGCCTAGCCTACCGGCGCCCCACCGGCAGCCCGCGCTTGCGCATGGCGTCCAGCAGCGCCGGCACCCCGCGGAAGAGGACGGCGTCGATCCCCAAAGCCTGCGCGGCGACGACGTTGGCGGGGGCGTCGTCGATGAACAGCGTCTCCTTGGGCGCCGCCTGGAGCGCCCGCAGGGCGGCGCGGTAGGTGCGCGGGTCCGGCTTGAGGGCACCCACCGCGTAGGAGAACACCTGGACGTCGAACAGGCCTTCCATCCCCCAGCGCGCCGCGGTGGACGTGCCCGTCGTGCGGCTCGGCGGGGCGTTGGAGAGCAGCCCCACGCGCACCCGCGCCTCGCGCAGGCGCCGGATGAGGGCCACCAGCGTCGCATCGACGCGGTCGCCGGCGAAAAAGCGCTCCACAAAGGCGTCGATCCCCTCGGGGGCGACGCCGAGGTCGGCGGCGATGGCGGCCCAGGCCTCGTCGGCACCGCAACGCCCGGTGCTGGCCAGGTCCCACACGCGGCTGCCGAACACGGCGCGCTCCAGCGCGCCCGGCTGCAGGCCCAGCTCGGCT
>DUUT01000019.1 GCA_012841405.1 Chloroflexota bacterium | reverse complement strand
CCCGGCCGGGAGGTCGTGCTCGCACCCCGCAAGCGCCGAGGGCGCCCAGTGGATGGGGATGCCCTCGGCGATCAGGGCGTTCGTCGCCTGGACGGCGGAGCGCGTCAGCGCAGTATAGGCGTACGCTCTGGGCTGACCATCCTCCGCCGTGCCTTTGGGCAGGCTGGCATCGTGTACGGGCTCTGTGGCGATAGTGGGCATGTAGTCGAGGGGCACGCAGGCGACGCCCCATGCGAGGGGCAGGCTCCAGCCGGAGGTCGCACGCGGGTCCGCTGCGCCGCCCGCAGCCGGAGACCAAAGCAAGGCAGCGGCGAGAGCGCCACGGGGCTGGTCCAGTCGAATCAGGTACGAGCCCGTAGGATACGCCTGCCCCGAGACGGTGAGTTCCTCGCGCGTGCGCTCGATGCGCACACCATTGGTGACGAGGTGGTTCACCAGCGCGGCGGCCTCGTGACGGTTTTGTTGGTACTCGCCATCGGCAGGGATGAGGTAGGCGACAGTGGTGGGACGAGCGGGATAGGTGTTCAGGGTGTAGGGGCTGTTCGGAGGCTGCGTGCTCGCTACGGGAGCGAGGCCGCGCAGCATGCCTTCCGACAGGAGGCGCGAGTGGTCGCGGATGAGGGCTGCGCGATGCTCGGCGATAAAGGACAGCGCGCCCCGCACCGCGGCCTCGACGGCGTCTACACCGCTGCCGTCCCGTGTAGGCACCGTCAGGCCAAAGCCGTGGGCACCATAGAGTGCGGCGTACGTGGCGAGGGACAGGTGCGGCCAGCGCTCAGCGTGTTCGGGCCCTAACGCATCCGGGGGGTGCCCGCTGTCGGTATGCACCGCGGCGGCCATGGCATGAGCGATGTCAACCGACCAGGCGCTATAGAGATCCCCACTGGGGGGTGGGTTGGCGGCGCTGACGGGCGAATGGCCATCGGACTGCCAAAAGCCTCGACATCGAGGACCACCATGGGGTTCCAGGCAGAGAGGAGGGCGATGACGGCGCGTGTCTCGGGTTGTGTCTGCGGAACAAGATCGCTCGCTAGCAGGAGGTCCGTCGCGTTCCCTGGGCTGCCACTGACACGGCCATCGGGGTTGGGAACGACGTTGACCAGCAGGACGACGTTCTCGAGGATGCGCTGGGTAGGCGCTGACGCGTCGGTAGCCAGGTGGTGGATCACAGCCAGGGCGGCGTCGACGCCAGCGTAGAGGTTACCCTGCCACCCCACGTTGAGGAGCACGATGATGGGCAGGCGGTTATCGGCAGTTCCGTCGGAGAAGGCCTCGGCCTCTGCTGTGCTGGCGTCTGCAGCGGACGCTTGCACCATGTCCTGTCGTTGGGCACGGATGGCGTCGAGGCGGGCGAGATTCTCGGCGGAGGACACTGTGACGAGCACCAGCGGGAGCCCGCCAGCGGAGCGGGCGAGCTGCTCCAGCCGCAGGCGTGGGCTTGCCTGAGCCAGGGTGGTGAGGGTGGGGACAATGTCGGCATAACGGATCGACGCATAGTGGGGGGAGGGGCGCTCTTCGTTGGGGATCGAGGGGCGCGGCCTCGCCTCCGGCGGGTCGGCCGTCACGACCGTGCACGTCAGCAGGAGGGCGCAACACAGTGCCACGGGCAGGCCGGCGCAGAGCCAACGCTTCACCACAGAGCCTTTCACCTCCTCGCCTCCGCTCGAAGGGGATGCTCCGAGGGGGGCGGGCACGGTGCGAGGGCCCGATGAGCGATGCTAAGCGGTGTCGTGCGATGCGGAGAGGGAGACTGGTGATGGAGCGCGACGGGGCACTCACAGCGGGTTTTCGGTGCGATGCGCTAGCCGATGCTCAGCGGCGATATTAGACGACTTGCCGGTGGCCGTCAAGTGGAGGAAGCATCGCCTCGAAGAGCGGGCTCTGCCTCCCGACGCCGCCTCTATGGCGCCGAACCATCCTGCGCGCGGCGCACCCCACCATGCGCGGTGGCGTGCGTCCGCAGGCAACCACCCGCTAGGCCACAGTCGATGCATCTCCGATAGCCAGCGGTGACGGACGGGCGCATCTCCCGTCCGGGCGTACGTTATTGGTGCCCCCGAGCGAGCGTGCTATACTGCTGGAGCCGTCCGTTGCCAGCGCGCACCACCCGTAGGCGCGGATGGCTCGACACAACGTGCGAGAGAGCCCTACGGAGTGTGGCCTCGCCCCTGAGGCGCACCCGCTCGCACCGGCCGGGGGACCACTGCCCCGGCATTTCGTGTCATGTCATTCGACTCGTGGAGGTCTCTGTCATGTCGAGCGGCTTGCGCCGGCTCTGGGCGCGGGGGAAGCGAATGACGACGCTTTACCCCACGGATGGGAGCACCAGCGAGCAGCGGCGGGGCATGCTGATGTTGTGGTGGGACAGCATCGTCTCGGCGCTTAGCGGCGCGTTCTATACAGACTTTTTGGTGATGTACATGCTGGCCCTGGGGGCCAGTGCGGCCAGCATTGGTGTGCGCACCTCTATCAACAGTGCGGCGTCTCTGGCGGCGCCCCTCATCGGCGCGTGGCTCGTCGAGCGTTCGGGACGGCGCAAGCGCTGGGTGCTCCTCGGGGGCGGTGGCCTGTCACGGGTGATGCTGTTGGCCATGGCCGCCGTACCATTTCTCCTGTCGGGTAATGCCGCGGTCGGCACCTTTGTTGCTTTGGCGGCGATCCAGGCCTTTGGCAATACCGTAAGCGTCCCCGCCGCGAACTCGCTTCTGGCGGACGTTGTGCCCGTAGCGATCCGAGGACGCTACCTGGGCGCTCAGATGATGGTGACCAACGTGGTGCGTATGGCGTGCGTGCCGCTCGCGGGCTGGCTCGTCAAGCAGGTCGGAGGGGTGGAGGGCTACCAGGTGGCCTGGTTTGTCGCTGCGCTCACCGGGTTTGTGGCCACCGGGTTCTATGCGGCTATCCCCGAACCGGCATCGGTGGAGGGGCGCGAGGCGGAGGCGGGCGCCGGCGGCCTGCGCGAATCGTGGCGCGTGTTTATCGCCGACCGGCGCTTTGTGTTGTTCTGTGCCACGAACTTTGTGTGGAATTTCGGGGTACAGCTGGCGGGTCCCTTTATCACCGTGCGCATGGCCTCGGATCTTGGCTTTGGCGTAGATACCATCGCGCTCCTGGCTACGGTGGCAACCGTCGTGAACGTCGTGGCCTACCGTGCTGTAGGTGGCCTGGTGGACCGCAAGGGGGCGGCGGAGATGACGGCCATCAGTATGCTCCTCGTACCGCTCATGCCCGTGCTGTGGATCTTGGTGCGAACACCGCTCCACGCGGGTCTGGTGCAGTCCTACGGCAACCTCGCCTGGTCGGGGTTCCGTGTAGCCGCCACGCCACTGCTGCTCATGTTGACGCCAGCTGAGCAGCGGTCGCGGTACGTGGCCATTTTCAACACGATCAACGGTCTGGCGACGGTGCTGGGCCCGCTTCCCGCGAGTTGGATCTATGCCCAATGGGGTTTCGACGCAGTGGCGGCCGCTTCGGGAGCGGGGCGCATGCTGGGTGGCGTCCTGTTCTTCTGGCTGCTCAAGAGCGGCGGCCTCGAAGAGCCGTCCGCTGAAAAGCGCGTGGCGCCGGGTATGCCGGCATAGGATGGGCGGCCGGTGTGAGGCTTTGACCTGCTCCTCGCGGGGCGCCTATAATGCGGTCGAGGATTGAGCAGGTGTCGTGCAGGCGCCAGGCTCTACAAGCAGGAACAAGGGACGACCAGAGATTATGAAGCGATGCCTGCTAACACTTGGGGTAGCATTGGCCATGATAGCCGTTTCGCCAGGGCTGGTGCTGGCGGACCCTCCCCACGCCAGGCGCAGTACGCCCGCGGCGAGCCAGCAGACGATGACGTGGCAGCCCCAGATCGCCATCGTCTGGCCGCACGATGGGCAGGGCGCCGCGACCAGCGTCGAGGAGTCGCGAGCCATCAACGTCAGCGTGTGGCCGGCGGACCAAGTGCGCTGCAGTACGGAGGCACGCTTCCAGCTGATGGTGGCCAGGCAGAACGGCATCGCTCGGGTTGCCGCGGTGGCGGGCGAGCCGGTGACTCGCTCTGTTGGCGCGGTGACGTTCCCAGCGCTCGAATATAACGATATCGAGGCGAACCTCGCCGGCGACCGTACCGTCCAGTACCGGTTGCTGACCTATGGCGCCGTGGAGCCTACGCGCCAGGACTTTGCGGGGAATGTATGGATTCACGCCGCCGATCCGCGGACGATACTTCCGGGGCCGGTGCTGCCTCTGGGTTTGGCCCATTCGCCTCGCCCTGCGGGTGGCTACGATGCGCGTATTCAGGTCGTGTGGCCACACGATGGCAAGGGCAACCACACGCCGGTGGAAGAGGCCACCTATGTCAATGTGGCGGTGGATGTCTTTGCGCATGATACCTTTGACGCCGTTATACCCGATGCCACTGGCAGCTACCCCTTTCGGTTGACTCTGCTCAAGGCGGACGGAAACGGGGCGCTGGAACCGGTGCTACGCACGGCTGAGGTGATCACGCAGACGGCGAACGCGATCGACTATGCCCGGTGGGTATTCAACGATGTGCCGGTGAACCCCGCCCACGCGACGCACTTTGTGGTGAGCCTGTTGCCCGTGGGTGAAAGGGCGGCCAGCCCATACACCACCGTGTGGACGCACGCCTCGGACGCACGCACCATCCTCCCGAACCCGCCGGTTCCACCCTCCTGTGTGCCCTAGCAGCAGCTTGGACCGCAAACAAGCCGAGTGCGTAGGGCGCCGGGGGGCTCCTCAGTACCATGGCCCGCAGCATGGTTTGGCGGATCGTCACAGGTGCCCACCCTCCTCGCGTGTCGCCCTCCAAGCTGGAGTGGAAATCGCTGTGCCCTTGAGGTGGCTGTTCCCCTGAAAGGCGAGTGGTGTGAGTACCATGGATCGCGATCATCGTTCGCTGGTGCTGCCCCACGGGCGTGTGGCGGTGCCCGCGTTCTTGCCCGATGCCACCTACGGCACGGTGCGCACTGTCGACTCGCAGGATCTGGAAGGGGCGGGCGTGCAGGCGGTGGAGATGAACGTCTTTCACCTCATGCAGCGCCCGGGGTCTACGGTGATTCGGAGCCTCGGCGGGCTCCATCGCGCCTTTTCCTGGGAGCGCCCCATCCTCACGGACTCGGGCGGATTCCAGGCATACTCGCTCATCCGACAGAACCCACGACGGGGCAGTATCACCGACCGGGGGATCGTCTTCCGGCCCGAGGGGACAGCGCGCAAGGTCATCCTCACGCCGGAGAAGAGCATCCAGCTGCAGATGAGCTATGGAGGCGATGTCGTGGTGTGCCTCGACGACTGCACCCACGCCGATGCGCCCTACGAGACGCAGCAAGAGGCGGTGCGGCGCACCATCCTCTGGGCTCGGCGCTGCAGGGAGACATTTGACGCCTTGATGGCAAACCGTGCCGAGGATGGCCCGCGCCCCCTGATCCTGGGTGTGATCCAGGGGGGGAACGAGCGCGACCTGCGCCGCCAGTGCGCTGAGGCGCTGCTCGAGATCGGCTTTGATGGCTATGGGCTGGGAGGCTGGCCGCTCGATAGCGCGGGCAACTTGCTGACCGATATCATTGGCTTCATCCGAGAGCTCGTGCCGGCAGAGTATCCGATGCATGCCTTGGGCGTGGGGCACCCAGACCATGTTCTCACCTGCGCGCGGATGGGGTACACAACGTTCGATAGCTCGCTGCCGACCCGCGACGCGCGCCGTGGGCGGCTGGCGATCATGAAGGCAGAGGGCGACGCGCAGGTGCCCCTCGGCACAGATTGGTGGCAGTACCTCTACATCCAGGACGAGCGCCATAGGCGCGATGGGCGCCCCCTGTCCGAGTCGTGTGACTGCCATACCTGTCGCCACTACTCGCGGGCATACCTGCACCATCTGTTCAGAGTAGAGGACGGGCTCTACGACCGGCTCGCGACGATCCACAATCTGCGCTTCATGACGCGTCTCATGGCGCGCATTCGCGCCGAGGGTGGGCCTCATGGTGGATGACGCGCAGGGCGCGCAGGGCGCACAGATCGATGCCGTGATGACTAAGGTGCTGGCGAGCGGTAAGTATCGCCAGATCCTTCCAAACCTGGTGCGGGCCATTGTGCGGCGCGAGCTGGCGGCGGGCCGAACGCCGAAAGAGGCGGACAAGGCCACCCGGAGCAAGCTGCACCAGGTGGCGGCGTCATACCTCGGAGGGCGGATGTGGTATGACGCGTGGCTCGCAGAGAGCGTGGCGGCACGCCAAGAGAGTGAGGA
This sequence comes from Chloroflexota bacterium, assembly GCA_012841405.1. Classification (GTDB taxonomy): domain Bacteria; phylum Chloroflexota; class Anaerolineae; order UBA1429; family UBA1429; genus DUUT01. The sequence goes on along the minus strand of DUUT01000019.1, from coordinate 18,419 downwards.
GGCGCTGCGGCGCGCCCTCCGTGAGGTGATGGGACGGCACGCCTCGACGCGTGAGCGGCTGCCCGTGCTCGACGCCTTTTACGCGACCACGCTGGAGGGGATCGAGCCGCCGCGTTCGGTACTGGACGTGGCCTGTGGCCTGAACCCGTTAGCTATCCCCTGGATGCCACTGGCGCCAGGCGCCCGCTACACGGCCTGCGACGTGTTTCGTGACCTCATGGCGTTTCTCGAGCCGGTGATGGGCTTGCTGGGGGTGAGGGGAATCGCGGCGTGGCGCGATGTAGTGGGCGATCCGCCGGACGATGAAGTGGATCTGGCGTTGCTCCTCAAGGCAATACCGTGCCTCGAGCAGCTCGACACGAAGGCTGGGCGCAGGCTCCTCGACGAGCTGAACGCTCGGCATCTGCTGGTGTCGTTCACCGTCGCCAGCCTCGGAGGTCGTGACAGGGGCATGATCGCCCACTATGACGCACACATGCGCGCGCTGACGGCGGAACGCCCATGGCGGGTCAAACGCTTCCTGTTCGAGACCGAGCTCGTGTTCCTGGTGCGCAAATAGCGGACACTCGTACGGCTCGTACGAGGCCGGCGCGGTTGGGTGGTACTGGATCCAGCGATCGGGACGTCGCTGTGCCTATTGGGGCGCGCTACCCGTGAGCAGTGGTCTGATCTCCCGGTCGAAGAATATGGCCGCCTCACTCGGCAAGACGCCACTATGGATGGTGTCACCGACGCGGATCGAGACTCCCATCGAGCAGTGATCCATGCAGAACGCCCCGATAAGCTCAACCTGGTCGGTGAGCTTTTCACTCTCGATGATGGCCTCCAAGGCTGCTGCTACCTCATCCGAGCCGCGAACGTGACACGAACTCCCCACACAGATGACGATCGTGAGCATCGACCTCTCCATCGAGATGCTGTGCCGGAGGCGAAAGTAAGGGCGGCAGGGAGGTGTGCCGGCATGCCCCCCTGTTGGACTGGCACCTATATTGCTCAGGCACTCCGCCCCGCGAATGCAGGGGCAGCGCCCTGAGGCCTTGGGAACGATTCGCGTCCGAATCAGTGCGACATCTGGGTGCGGTGTGTGATATGGTGAGACAAGGTCGCCAGCTCGGCGGCCAGGTCCTCGTTCTTGACGAGAATGGACTCGGGTAGTACCAGGCGGCAGGGGGCAAAGTTCCAGATGATGCGGATACCCCCGCCGACCATGAGATCAGCCACATCTTGAGCGGCGCATGATGGGACGGTGATGATGCCCATCTGGATGCGAAGGCGCGCGATGAGGCTGGTGAGCTTGGTCATAGGCAACACCTGGCGATCGCCAACGGTCATGCCGACCTTGGCGGGATCCTGATCGAACAGCGCCACGATGTGCAGCCCATACCGCTCAAACCCGGAGTAAGAGGCCAGCGCGCGGCCGAGGTTGCCCACCCCCACCAGGACGGCTTCCTTGGCGTTCACCAGGCCAAGGAACTCTTCCAGGCGTGAGGCAAGCGCTCGCGCGTCGTACCCGATGCCCGGGCGCCCCTCTTCCCTGATGTAGCTCAGATCCCGGCGGACTTGGGCGCCAGCAACGCCCGCCGCTGCGCCCAACTCCTCCGACGAGACCACCGCGAGACCTTGTTGGAGGGCCTCAGCGAGGCGACGGTAATAGAAGGGAAGGCGGCGCAGGCTTGGAAGAGGAATGCCACTCTTCTCTTGCATGAGCTAACCTCCCTGGTCGCTGTGCTTCTTGCTCTGGGATGACCGGCGGCAGATTATCACATTGTGCGCTATGGCACAAGCATCTTGCCCACGGGGTTCGGCGCGGTGTAGCCGGCCCCCCCCACACCTCCCGACACAATCGCGAGTGGTAACGTTCCTGCACGAGACCGACTATCGATGGACTAGGGAACGTGGGGCAAGTCACTGTGACTCGCCCCACGCGGTGAGCACGTAACAGGCTATCCCTCGCGGGAGTTGCGCCGGGCCAGGGCGGTGGCACCAAAGGCGATGAGCCCACCGGCCAGCGCCGTGGCCAACTGCGGCCAGCGCATCATCTCGACGATAGCCACAGGAAGGGCGAGAGGCTGCGCCTGCCCGGCGATGACCACGCTCAGGGGCCGGGCCACGAGCAGGGTAACCACGGTGGCCAGCAGAGCGAACTTGAGTACGGCGCCGCCGCCGAGTGCCAGCCAGCGGTTGCGGGCACGGAGCGCGCCATAGACGCTCACCAGCGTCGCGTTGCCCATGGCGATGAAGGGGATCATGGCCAGAAGCGGCAACGGCAGCACGCCGCTCATGGCAGCGCTCAGCGGCGTTACCATGCCGACCAGGATCGCCTGATTCACGCCGACCCACTCCACCGTCAAAAGGAGGAGGGCATTGACGAGCGGGCCAGTAAGCCACTGCGGCAGGCCGATGGCGGGAATCGCCAGACCGAGCGCCATCAGGCCCACCAGCCGCGTGACGTCGAGCAGAGTATTGGTACGATTAAGAGTCCGTTCCGTCTGCATGAGATGCTCCTCTATTAGTTGTTTGAGCGATCCGTTGCCGTCTGATGTCCTCATGCCGGGTACCCGGCGGAGCTGCTACGGCGCGTGGCGTAACCGACTCGGCCGCTGGACTCGGGGCGGACAATCGATCGCTCGCTTGACCGATCACTGCCTAGATCCGTTCGACGCATACTTGCTTCTTACGACGCTCGAGTTCCCTTACGAGTTCCTTGACATAAACCATACGCATCGTCTCTCCCCGGACAACGTCGGCCACCTGGTTCGGGTTAATCGCCGTACCCACCAACAGGTGGATCTCGTCTGCCGAGAGCAAGATACGCGCCAGGCGCGTCGCGGCGTCGTCGTCGGGCGGCAGATCGTGGATCGACTCGGCCGTCTCGAGGAGCTCGACCGCCTGCCCGAGCGTCAGAATGCCTTCGGTGACGAGATCAACGCCATCGAGACGCGCCACCGGTGGGGTTCCCTTGCGCCGCCCCGTGCCCTTGGGGCGCTTGCTCGGAGGTACCCACTCGACCACAAGGTCCTGCCCGAGCACTCGCGCCGCGATCTGGGCGGTGGTGCCGCCACAGATCACTTTGGTCCCTTCGGCGGCCATCAGCCGCTCGACGGCGATGGCGTCCTGCTCCCTGTCAGCGGGGGGGCCCGTCCAGATAGTAACCTTGACGGCGTCACGCACGTGCATCCCGATGGCCGTGGCGTCGTCGCCGGGCCGACCATTATACAGCTTGAGGCACGTGCGGGTGAGTGCCTGCGTGAGGCCGTACGCGCCTACCCCCGTCTGGCACCAACGCTTGGCTGAAATGGCAATGTTCTCCCATCCCCAGCCGAGTCGATAGAGGCCACCGACGCCGGCATGCTCGTATCCATCACTAATGAGTACCATATAGTCACCCTTGTGCAGCGTGAAGCGGGCCTCGCGCACCGTCCGCCCGTTCACCACTCGTTCGACGACTGGCAGACTAACAATCTCGTTATTACGGATCAGGATGAGCGGCGGACAGTCGTACTCGACGAGATAGGCGTCACGGCCCTGTTGAACCATGAGCACCTGAAAGGTTGCATAGGCGACCTTGCGCACGGCACACTCGGGGAGCGTATTGATGAGCGTTTCCATCACTTCCTCGACGGAGGCGCCCTGGATGAACATGGTGCTAGCGATCTTGGCGGTGAGTGTCGCCAGAATGTTGGCCTTGACCCCGCTCCCTAGACCATCGGAGAGCACCGTGATGAGCGAGGTGGGTGTTGAGGCGATCTCGACATGATCACCGCACAGCTCTTCTCCGTGCTTGGCCAAGCACTCCCACGAGTACTCGACGAACTGCTTCATGTCGCCTTGCCCTCTTCGACGAGGCGGGCGAGCTTGTCAAGCATCACCTTGGTCTCGGCGGTGGTCTCGCCGAGCAACTGGGCGATCTCGTGGGCGACGCGCATCTGGTTCTGGATCACTTCCTGGGTACGGGCCACCGTCTCGGTACGGATGAGATCCAACTCGGCGCGGTTGCGCTCGCGCTCGGTGATATCGCGCAAGATGCCCACGAGAAGGCTCTGCCCTTCGACGGGCACGATGGTCTCTTCGACGACGAGATCGGGCCGCAAGCGGACCCTCTGATTGACCACGGGCTCGCCCGTGTCGCGCACCTGCGCAAAGAGGTCGATCGCCGGCACGATGCTCTGGAAAGGCCTGCCGACAACGTGCGATAGGTGGCAGTCGAGCAAGCGCTCCGCGGAGGGCGACATGTCTTGGATGTAGAGCCGCGTATCGAGAATCACGATGGCGTTCGGGGTGACATCCATCACCACCTGGCGCAAGGATTCGGCCCGTCGGCGCATGTAGGGCATGCACATGGTTGCCTCAGCCATCCCGCGCAGGGTCGCGACCGCCTTCTCACGGCACGTTGCATAGCCACACGCGCCGCAGTTCAGCTCGTCCTCGGGCGTGTACTTGTCGACCCGCCGAAGGACTTCTTCAATTTGCTCGTCGGAGAACGTGGGCACGGCCACATGGCGGTTCCCATAGGTCCGCTGGAGCTCTGGCCAGTCGGCGCATGTCGGGAGAGACTGCGGCTGCCGGCGCGTGGCATACTCGATGACGCGTTGCCGCGCCACATAGGTGCTATGGTCGCGCCCCTCCGCGCCCCACTCACCCAGCTCATCCATGGCCGGCCCGTTGATACAGCCTCCCTCACATGCCATGAGTTCGACCAGACTGGCACTGAGCAGCCCTGAGCGGATGCCACGGAGGACATCTTCACACGCCTCGATGCCCGACGCAGTCACGACGTGGCTCGTCAACAGGTCGGTCTCCAGGTCGGCCGTGCCCACCAGACCACCCTCCACCGGGAACAGGCGCGCGTGCGAGCGCGGCACGGTCTGTGTAGGGGGCTGCTGATCAAAGGCTACGTCTACCGCCTCCTCGTGGAGCCACTCGGCCAGCTCAGAGAAGGTCAAGACGGCATCCACGGCGCCCTCGACGGCGGTGTCTAGCGCCTCGGCCTTTTTGGCGATGCACGGGCCGATGAACACGACCATGCTGTCCGGGCCGTACACGCGGTGCAACCAACGGCCGTGGGCCACCATCGGCGAGACCAACGGCGCGAGGTGCGGGATCAGGTCCGGGTAGTAGCGCTCGACAAGATTCACCACCACCGGGCACGCCGAGGCGATCACCGGCTGGTGAGCGGGCGCCTGGTCGAGCAAGCTGCGGTGTGCCTGGCCCACCATCTCGGCACCAAAGGCCGTCTCTCCCGCGGCGGTAAAGCCGAGGGCCTGGAGCGCCTCTTCGATCTGCGAAAAGACGGTCATCCCAAAGTAGGCGGGCGCCGATGGAGCAACACTGGCGACGACGGTGCGCCCCTTGGCGATGGCCTGAAGCACTGCCGGGCGATCGTCGCGCACAGCTTTGGCCTCTTGTGGGCACACGCGCACACAGCTCGCGCAGGCGATGCAGAGCTCTGCCACGATTTGGGCTTGTCCATGCTGGACGCGCACCGCCTTGACCGGGCATGTCCGCACACAGCGGTAGCAGTCTCGGCACCGCGCGAGATTCGTGGAGATCACCCACTCGGCCATGAGCCCCTCCCGGCAGAGACTTTGTGCTCTTTTTCACAATATAGCAGCACGAAGCCGTCCTGTCAAATCATTCGTGCATTTTGGTACAAAGATTGGTGTCGTATGAGGGACAGCAAGGGGGGTAGGCGGCCCTGCCTACCCCCTCTCGTGTGGGGCATGCGCCGTCGGACCATGTGTGTTTCGCCGTGGGCTACCGCGTCTCTACGATGAGGCGGACGGCTGTCCTATCCTGATCGGCGACTACCACCGTGGTCAGATCGGGGATGCTGACGATGTCGATACCTTCTGGCGCCAGGTACCGTCGGGCGATGGCAATCGCCTTGGTGGCCTGGTTCACGGCCCCCGCACCGATGGCCTGGAGCTCGGTGTGGCCGCTCTCACGAACGATACCGGCGATCGCTCCGGCAACTGCCGTTGGCCGGGATGTTGAGGAGACCTTGAGAACGTGGGGTGCATCGGCCCTTGCGAGCCGTGATGCTGGATCGGGTGCGATTACGGTTGCCATGCGTTGCCCCTCCGAAGGGTGGCTGTCTATCAGCCAGTGACCGCGTGCTGCGTACCTACCGCCGCGATACGCGCATGACGGACTGCTGTGCGCTGTGGTGCAACGGGATACGCATCGAGACCGGTATAGTATAGCAAGAATAGTGAAATAGTCCGAATTGATGCCAAGGGTACCATGCTTTTCTGCTGCTGTCAAAAGCGCTCCCATGCCCTCGCGGTGTAGAGTCCGAGGTGCTGGAGACGCGTGGTGAATGGCGGTTGACGGTGGGCTACAGGCAGGGTACGATGGGCGTTCGAGTGGGCTGGCGGTTCGTCGCTCCGTGCGATGAGGCGGGCCTCGTCGGTGCAGGGCGGCCGCGGCCGCCTCCCATAGGTGACACTACTAAAGGATGATACGAGATGCCTTCAAACGAGCTGATGCTTCGCTATGGGATGAACCCGCATCAAAAGCCAGCGCGGGTGTACGTGGAGCAGGGCGACCTTCCGTTCGAGGTGTTGAGCGGAAACCCGGGCTATATCAACCTTCTCGATGCACTAAATGCCTGGCAGCTTGTGCGGGAACTCGCCCAGGCTACGGGCCTGCCGGCGGCGGCGTCGTTCAAGCATGTGAGTCCGGCGGGGGCCGCTCTGGGCGTCGAGCTCAGCCCTGAGGAACGGGTGGCATGTTTCGTTGAGGACCTGGAGCTGTCATCGATTGCCACTGCCTATGCGCGCGCCCGGGGGGCCGATCGCATGTCGTCGTTTGGCGACTGGATCGCTCTCAGCGAGCCGTGTGATGTGGCTACGGCGCGCATCATCCGGCGTGAGGTGTCCGATGGCGTTATCGCTCCCGATTATGAACCGCGCGCGCTAGAGATGCTGCGGAAAAAGCGCGATGGCGGCTATCGCGTCCTTCGTATCGATCGGGATTACGAGCCTGCCGAGATCGAGCGGCGTCAGGTGTTCGGTGTGACGCTGGAGCAGCGCCGCAACGATGTGGCGATCACGCCCGATCTGTTTGCCAATCGCGTGACGGCGCGACAAGAGATCCCTGCCGACGCCATGCGTGATCTGCTCGTGGCCACGATTACGCTGCGGTACACCCAGTCCAACTCGGTCTGCTTTGCGTACAATGGACAAACCACGGGGGTAGGCGCCGGCCAGCAGTCCCGGGTGCACTGCACTCGGTTGGCGGCGAACAAATCGGATCTCTGGTTCTTGCGGCAGCATCCGGTGGTGTTGAGCCTGCAATTCGCCGAGGGGTTGCCCCGCGCGCAGCGCAACAACGCGATCGATCTCTTTTTCAATGACGAGCTGACGCCCGCGGAGCAGGTGGCCTGGGAAAAGTCGTTCGCCGTTGTTCCGGAGCGGCTCACACCCGAGGCCAAGGCGGACTGGCTGGCGCGCTTTGGGGGCGTCGCCTTGAGCTCTGACGCCTTCTTTCCCTTCCGAGATTCCATCGACCGGGCGCAGCGGAGTGGCGTGGGGTATGTGGCCCAACCGGGGGGCTCGGTGAACGACCAAGACGTCATCGCGGCGTGCAACGAGTACGACATGGTGATGGCGTTTACAGGGCTGCGCCTGTTCCATCACTAGGGCGCTGTCCCGCGACAGGCAGCCCGAGGCGGTCTAGCGGCTGGGGCTGTGAGTCCGACTGTCGAGGACGGGCGTTCGGTTCGCTCAGGGTAATACGGCCGGCAGCGCTTGGCGAGGCGACAGTGCGCGTGGCCGGCGCCGCGAATCCAGAGGAGGAGCACCAATGCGCATCGCAATCGGAGGCCTGAGTCATGAGGCGAACACGTTCTGCCCCAAACCGACGACATGGAACGACTTTGCCTCTCGCAGCGTTGTACGGGGAGAGGCCCTGTTTGAGGGCGTGGCCGGCACCAACACGGAGCGGGCGGGGGCGCTGGCTGTTTTGACCGAACGGTCCGACTGTGAGGTCATTCCCACGCTGCTGGCCTCGGCGCTATCAGGCGCTCCCGTCCAAGCGGATACGTTCCATGCGCTGCTCGATGAGCTCTTGCAGCGCCTGAGTGCCGCTCTGCCCCTCGACGGCGTCTTGCTGGTGCTCCACGGTGCCATGATGTCGACGGACGAGGAGGATGCCACCGGCGTGATCCTCCGAGAGGTGCGGCGCGTGGTCGGGCCGGATGTGCCCATCGTGGGCACCCTCGATCTGCACGCCAACGTGACGGCGCAAATGGTCGCCTGTGCCGATGCGCTGATTGGCTACCACACTGCCCCCCATGTGGATATGTTCGAGACCGGTGAGGCAGCGGCACGGATCCTGCTAGCGACGGTGGATGGGCGCGTGCGCCCGCGCATGGCGCTGAGGCGACTGCCAATGATCGTGCCCTCCGAGAATGCGCGCCATACGGATGGCCCGCTGTCCGAGGTGATCGGCATGGCGCGCGAGCTCGAGGAGCAGGGCGCCATCTTGCATGGCGGCGTCTATCCCGTACAGCCCTGGCTCGACATCAGCGACGTGGGCTGTTCAGTGGTTGTTGTGACCGATGGCGATGTGGGGGCCGCCGAGCGGCACGCTGAACGCCTCGGACGGGCGTTCTGGGAGCGACGGGCGGCCTTTGGCGTCGACCTTGTCCCCGCTGATGAGGCGCTGCGCCGCGCTTTGGAGCGCCCCGCGGGCACGGTGGTACTCTGCGACTCGGCGGATTCGCCAACCTCTGGCGCTACGGGCGATAGCAACGTCATCCTCCGCGCAGCCCTCGCTGCTGAGCCGCTGTCTGGGCGCGTGCTGCTCAACGCCGTTGATGCGCCTGCGGTGAGCCGCGCCGTGGCGGCGGGCGTCGGGGCCAACGTGAGAGTACGGGTTGGCGGGCGACTGGCGCCAGCGTTCTTTGAGCCGGTCACGTTTACCGGCTACGTCAAGACGATCTCGGATGGCGTGTTTTGGTTCAAAGGCCCGGGCGCGCGTGGCACGGTGCAGTCGATGGGTCGGGCGGTGGTGCTCACGCGTGGCGAGATCCACCTCGTGGTGATGGAGCGCGCCGTATCCCAGTGGGATCCCGAGCTGTATCGCAGCGTGGGCGAGGAGCCGTCCGACGCGCGAGCCGTTCAGGTCAAGTCGCCGGCGGCGTTTCGCGCCGCCTATGGCGCGTTCATGGACGAGGCCATCATCGTGGCCTCACCGGGCCCCTCGACGTCTGATCTCATGTCCCTCCCGTGGCGCCGCATTCGCCGCCCGCTCTACCCATTCGACGCGGACGCGACCTTCTAATGGGGTGTTGGGGCGGGACCTTCGATCCTCGGCGGAGGCCCTGCCGTTATCAGAGCTCGGCTGGGGCCGGCGGCCTCGCGCCGGCCCCGCATACCATGGGGCGATCCCCTCTATTGACGCCTGTCCGGAGCTCTGGGAGAACGGCGCGCCACCGCGCTCACCGAGCTGAACGCCCAGAATCCTGGACACACCCCTCCCTCTACCCCAAATTGACCAAAGTGTAGCGAGATACTAAGATACTCCTATGGTGCCTACAAGCTGGCGGTAGAGGGAGGCCGGCATGGCGGCAACTCACGAGGCGCCGCGCAACAGCCTCCGCATCGGTTTGATGGGCGATGTGATGCTGGGGCGCCTGGTAGACGAGGCGATATCCTCCGTAGGGTATACCTACCTCTGGGGCAACCTGCGCGACGTCCTCCGCCGCACCGACCTCAACGTAGCAAACCTCGAGACAACCCTCACCACCAGTGATGAAGCGGCGGACAAGATCTTTACCTTTAGGGCGGCGCCTGACCGGGTGGAGGTGCTGCGAGAGGCGCGCATCGACGTGTGCAACCTGGCGAACAACCACACCCTGGATTTCGGCGTCTCCGGGTTGATCGAGACGGTAGAGGCGCTCGATTCGGTGGGCATCCACCACGTTGGTGCTGGACGGACTGCTGAGGAGGCCCGTGCGCCCGTCGCCGTGGAGCGCTTGGGCGTCACGGTCGGCGTTCTGGGCTACACAGACAACATGCCAGAGTGGGCAGCAGAGAGGGACCGACCGGGAACACGCGTCATTGGCGTGGAGAATGACGTGCCCAGCGTCGCGGCGGACGTTCGCGCCTTGCGGGAGCGGGCCGATGTGGTCATCGTTTCACTCCACTGGGGGCCGAACATGCGCATGCGGCCATCGCAGGCGTTCCAGCGCTTGGCCCACGTGGTGATCGATGCCGGCGCAGCCGTGCTCCACGGGCACAGTGCCCACGTGTTCCAGGGGATCGAGGTGCGCGGCAGCGGCGTAATCCTCTATGACACGGGCGATTTCATCGACGATTATGCCGTCGACCCGAGACTGCGTAACGACCTCTCCTTCCTCTTTCTGGCGCAGGTCGGTCGTCGGGGAGTCGAGACGCTCGAGTTGATCCCCGTGCGCATCGCCAATCTCCAGGTGAATCGCGCCACGGGTGATGACTACCGCGTGGCGGTCGAGCGCATTGCGGCGCTGTCCGCCGAGTTTGGCACCGAGGTGATCGAGGTCGAGCCGGGCTTGCTGCGCGTGTCCCTACCGGTGCGGGAGCCTCGCGTGAGGGTCGGCTGACCACAGGCTGGGCGTAATCAGGGGGACAGAAGGATGCCACCTGCAGAGATCGAACGCATTTCGGACACGATCTGGCAGTTGCCAGTGAGCTATAAAGAAGGTATGCGCGTCCCGGCGCGCATCTATGCCACGGCCTCGCTGCTCGAGGCGATGAATGAGGGCGTATTCGACCAAGTGACGAACGTGGCGATGCTTCCGGGGATCCTGAACCATGCCTATTGCATGCCCGATGGGCACTGGGGCTATGGGTTCCCTATCGGTGGCGTGGCCGGGATGGACGCGGCCACGGGCGTCATCTCACCCGGTGGGATCGGGTTCGATGTGAACTGTGGCATGCGCCTCGTACGTACGAACCTCACCGAGGAGGAGGTGCGACCTCGCCTGCGCGAGCTCGTCGATCGGTTGTTCGAGCGCGTGCCTGCGGGTGTCGGTAGCTCGGGGTTCATCAAGATATCGCCCGATACCTTTCGCGAGGTCGTGGTGCGCGGGGCGCGCTGGTGCGTCGAGCAGGGATACGGCTGGGAGGAGGATCTAGAGCGGACCGAGGAGGGGGGTGCAATCGCCGGGGCCGACGCCACGAAAATCAGCGAGCGCGCCGTCAACCGTGGGTATGATCAGCTTGGCACCTTGGGATCGGGCAACCACTACCTGGAGGTTCAGGTGGCACGCCCCGACGAGGTCATCGACCCGGAGCTGGCACGGGCCTTTGACATCACCCTGCCAAACCAGGTGGTAGTGATGTTTCACTGCGGCAGCCGGGGCTTTGGGCATCAGGTAGCCACAGACTATTTGCGGCGCTTTCTCACCGTGATGGAGAGCAAATATGGCATCGCGGTCCCGGATCGCGAGTTGGCCTGCGCGCCATTCCAGTCTCCCGAGGGGCAGGACTATTTCGCGGCCATGAAGTGCGCCATGAACATGGCCTATGCCAACCGCCAGGTGATCCTGCACCGCGTTCGTGAGGTATTCTCGGACGTGTTCGGGCGTGATCCCGCGGATCTCGGGATGCACCAAGTGTACGACGTCGCCCATAACACCGCGTCGCTCGAGCGACACCTCGTCGATGGTGAGGAACGGGAGGTACTGGTGCACCGCAAGGGAGCGACGCGTGCCCTGCCTCCCGGCGCCGACAACCTGCCCGAGGAGTACAAGCCCGTGGGGCAGCCGGTGATCATTGGTGGGAGCATGGAGACCGGCTCATACCTTCTGACTGGGGTGGAGAGTGGCCATCAGACCTTTTACTCGACCGCCCACGGCAGCGGACGCACCATGAGCCGTCGCCAGGCAAAGCGGCAGTTCCACGGAAAGACGCTGCAGCATGAGATGGAAGAGCGCGGCATCTATGTGCGCACGACCTCCTTTGCGGGTCTGGCCGAGGAGGCCGGCGGCGCGTACAAGGACATCGATGAGGTCATCATGGCCACCGAGCTGGCCGGCGTGAGCAGGCGCGTCGTCCGGCTGGCACCGATAGGCAACGTAAAGGGCTGAGACGAATGGTAGACAAGACACCCATCGCGCTCATCACTGGGTCCTTGGGGAGTGGCAAGACGACGCTGCTGCGGCGGGTGCTGGATCGAAAGGCCAATCAGCACCGCCTGGCAGTGCTGATGAACGAGTTTGGCGAGATTTCCATCGACAGCCGTGATCGAAGGGGAGCATGTACGCATCGTCGAGCTCGCCGGAGGGTGCGCTTGCTGTGCCCTGGCAGGCGAGTTTGCGGCAGCGGTAGACGAGATCATTGAGCGGATGCGGCCCGAGATGATCGTCATGGAGGCAACGGGAGTGGCGGAGGCGGATTCCCTCGTGTACATGGTCGAGGAGGACCTGCCGCGCGCCCGGCTTGATAGCGTCATCTATATCGTTGACGCTGATGCCAGTCTCAGGTATCCTGCCGTCGACTATGCGGCCCGCAACCAACTCGAGGTGGCCGACATCGTCCTCCTGAACAAGGCGGATCTCGTGTCGCCGGATGACCTCCACGCTGTGGAGGAGCGGGTGCGCGGCTACAACGCCAGTGCGCCCATCGTGCGCACGATACGCTGCGACATCGACATAGACCTCCTGTTTGGGCTGGATGCCGGGCGTCCCAAGGCGCATCAGATGCCTGCTGCCGAACACGGCTTGGAGACGTTTGACTACACCAGCGAGCGTATCCTCCGCCGGGCGCGGTTCGAGCAGGTGGTGCAGAGGCTGCCGCAGGAGGTCTTTCGCGCAAAGGGGTTTGTGCGGCTGGACGACGGTGGCCACCTGTTCAACTTTGTTGCGGGGCGGACCGAGCTGACCCCGCACGAGGCCGCAGCCACCGAGCTGGTGTTTATCGGACGCGGCGTCGGCGCGTTGCGCGACGCGATCCTGTCCGACCTGCATGATGCCGAGGCATGACATGCCATCCTATCGCTATCTTGAGAACATTGCCACGGCTGATATTGCCTTTGAGGCGCGCGGCGATACGCTAGAAGACCTCATGGTGGCGGCGGCAGACGCCACCATGAACGTCATGGTCGACGATCTGGACAGCATTATCGATCGCGTTCGCCGCCCCATCGCTGTGCAGGCTGCAGAGCCGGACATGCTGCTCTACGCCCTGCTGGAGGAACTCGTCTACCGCAAGGATGCCGAGCGCCTGCTGCTGCGGGTGCCCCATGTCACCATCGATGAACGGGATGGCGCCTACGCGCTGAACGCCGAGGCGTACGGGGAGATGCTGGATCCGGCCCGGCACGACCTGCTTGTGGACGTCAAGGCGGTGACGCTGCACCGCTTCCTCGTCGAACGGACCGATTTCGGATGGCGCGCCGTCGTCGTCCTCGATATCTAGGTAGGGTTTGGAAACGGGTCCACACCGTCGTTCTGAGCGCGCCGAGACGCCTGGGCGGTGGGCGTCAAGAGCCCTCGCTTGCGCTCGGGGCGACATCCTTTCTACGTCGGTGGGGCTTCCACATACGGCCTGGTTCACCGCATGCACGCGCTAGGAGGCAGGGCCATGGATGCATACGCCTTGCGCCGCGTCTATCTCGAGTTCTTCCAGGAGCGCGGCCATGCCGTCATCGGCGGCGCCTCGCTGATCCCCGAGCACGACCCGAGCGTGCTTTTTACCACCGCAGGAATGCATCCCCTGGTGCCCTTCCTTCTCGGTGAACCGCACCCCGCGGGCAGACGGCTGACGAACTATCAAAAGTGTGTCCGAACCGACGACATCCTCGAGGTCGGGGATCGGGTGCATCTGACGTTTTTTGAGATGCTGGGGAACTGGTCGCTGGGCGATTACTGGAAGGATGAGGCCATTCGCTGGAGCTACGAGTTCCTGACGGAGCGCCTGGGGTTCGATGCCGAACGCCTTCACGTCACCTGTTTCGCGGGCGACGCCGACGCCCCCCGTGATGACGAGGCCGCGATGGTGTGGCGCGATCTGGGAATACCAGAGGCGCGCATTACGTTCGTGCCCAAGAAGGACAACTGGTGGGGTCCGGTGGGCGCCCTCGGGCCGTGCGGTCCGGATACCGAGATGTTTTACGACATGCAACCCGATGGCCCGATCGGCGAGACGCCGGCCGCCAACCAGGAGCGCTTCTGGGAGGTATGGAACGACGTCTTTATGGAGTTCGACAAGCAGCCCGACGGTAGCTATATCCCCCTGCGGCAGCGCAACGTGGATACGGGGATGGGCCTGGAGCGCACGCTGGCGGCGCTGACCGGGGCATCGTCGGTGTTTGATACCGAGCTGTTTGCCCCCATCATCGAGCGGGCGCAGTCGCTGGCGCGTGCGGCGGATCCCTACGCGTTGCGGGTGGTGGCCGACCACACCCGTGCGGCCACGTTCATCCTCGCAGAGGGGATCTCTCCCGGCAACCTGGATCAGCCCTACGTGGCGCGTCGGTTGATCCGACGCGCCGTGCGGTATGGGCGTGAGATGGGGATTCGGGGGCACTTTCTCGGTGAACTCGCCGAGGTTGTCGTACAGATCATGGGAGACGCCTATCCGGAGCTCATGGAACATCGCGATCACATCGTGTCGGCACTGCACGAGGAAGAGACGCGCTTTCAGCGCACCCTCGATCGGGGGGAGCGCGAGTTTATCAAGGCGGTGACGCAGGCTCGCGCTGCCGACCAGAACGAGTTACCTGGGGCGATGGTGTTCCGGCTCTATGACACCTATGGGTATCCGCCAGAGCTCACGGAAGAGATGGCGCGGCGCGAGGGCCTCAGCGCCGACATGGAGGGGTATCGCCGCGCCTTTGCCGAGCACCAAGAGCGCTCGCGACGGGGAGCGGCGGCGCGCTTCAAGGGAGGGCTGGTGGAGCGCTCTCCACAGACGACGCGGCTGCATACGGCCACGTACCTGCTGCAAGCGGCGCTACGCCGCGTGCTTGGCGATCACGTGGAGCAGCGGGGGAGCAACATCACGGTCGAGCGGCTGCGGTTTGACTTTACGCACCCGACCCGCGTGACGCCCGAGGAGCTGCAGGCCGTCGAAGCGCTGGTGAACGAGCAGATCGCGCGAGACCTGCCCGTTACCTGGCGTGAGATGACCCTGGAAGAGGCGCGGGAGGCCGGCGCCATAGGCCTCTTTGAGGGGCGTTATGGCGAGGTGGTGCGCGTGTACGCTGTCGGGGACTTTTCGCTCGAGGTCTGTGGTGGGCCGCACGTGGAGCACACCGGCGCGTTGGGGCGTTTTCGCATCATCAAAGAAGAGGGGATTGGTGCGGGGCTGCGGCGCATCCGCGCCACGCTTGAGGACACCGAGGAGTCAAGCGGCTGAGGAGTAGGCGCTGCAGAGGCAAGAGGTCGTCGCCGACGCGGAGGTGAGCGCGTCCCATCGCATGGGGCCAGCTCTCGGCAGCCCGCGCAGGCGGGCTTGGTCATCTCAGCGCCAGGCTTGAGCCTGCGGCGCCGCTGGGCCGCCCTGCGCTACGCAGCGGACTGCGGTCGACAGCAGCGCGATAGCGGCGCGGTGTACGACGTGCCCCTGGTGACGCGAAACGACACGGTGGGCCCCTCGTAACTCTCCCTGACGATAGGCAGACAGGCGGCTTTCGTAGAGGCGGCATGCGGGGCGCTTGACGCCAGAGCCCGCCGCGGGTAGGCTTGCGTGGGCACCTGTGAGGCCTGCTATGGCGGCCGAGCACCGAAGGTTCATATCGATCCATGGAGGGAGTGGCAGACGTGAGGCGCCAGCACATCCTCAGCGACAACTGGTTCATCCGCCAGCTCGATGAGGGCTCTTTGGATGTGGCCGCATGGACACGCTTGGCTGGGCGTGGACCCGAGTGGCTCGCTGCTCGGATGCCGGCGCAGGTGCACGACGTGCTGCTGGAACATGGGCGCATTCCGGACCCGCGCATCGGGGAGAACGCCGCCGAATGCGCTTGGGTGGCCGAGACTGACTGGGTCTATGCTTGCCGTTTCGCCACACCCGACTTGGCCGAGGGTCAGGCCATGCTGCGCTTCAGGGGGCTGGACACGCTGTGTACGGCGTATTTGAACGGCGAACGCATCGGGGCGTTTGACAACCAGTTTCGCGAATGGGTGGTCGATGTGACGGGGCGGTTGGCGTCAACGGGGCAGCAGAACGTTCTGTTGGTGCACGTTGCTTCTCCCCTGCGCGCCATGGAGGCCGTTCAGCAGCCCACCACCCATGTGAGCGTCGTACCAAAGTGGAAGTATCTGCGCAAGTCACTACTCGACTGGGCGCCCTCAGGAGCGCGCCCCCGCGTGACACCGTTGGGCATCTTTGACGACGTGATTCTCGATCTCGTCGATACGGCATGGCTCGATGATGTCTGGGTACGCGTCGATCTGGAGCCCGGGCATGAGCGCGCCAACCTCTGGGTACAGGTCGAGAGCCAGGGCGCTGGCTCGGATGCCGTCTTGCGGTGGACGCTTTCGGATCCCCTGGGTCAGGCCGTTGCACAGGGCGAGGGCGATCCTATCGAGGGTGGCTTTAGCGTTGACGTGCGGCGTCCGCTCCTCTGGTGGCCCCATACCCATGGGCGCCCGAACCTCTACACCTTGCTCGTTGAGCTGGAGCAGGAGGGCGCCGTAACCGACCAGCGCTCGGTATGCGTCGGGATCCGTGAGGTGCAGTTCGAGGGGCACGACATCGATACCGGCGAGACGCGCTTTCGCTTCTCCATCAACGGTCGCCCGATCTGGTTGCAGGGAGCAGGTCTCGCTCCGCTCGAGGCGATGACGCATTGCTGGCGCCCTGAGCGCGCTCAACGCCTTGTCGCGTTGGCCGAGGGTGCTGGCATGAACCTCCTGCGGATCCGAGGCGACGGCGATCTGCCAAGCGATGCCTTTTATGATGCCTGTGATCGCCAAGGGATCCTGGTATGGCAGGAGTTTATGTTCGCGAATGGCGCGTACCCCGACAGCGACCGCGCCTTTGTGGATAACGTGCGCGCCGAAGTAGAGGGGATCGTCCGGCGTCTGCGCAATCACCCCTGCATCCTCTTGTGGGTGGGGGGCCACGAGAACTATGTGGGGCACGATCCTGTCCAGGGCGGGACGCTCCCGATTGGGCGGCGCATCCTGGAAGAGGTCGTGCCAGAGGTGTGTGAGTGGCTGGACCCGGAGCGGACCAGGCATCCGAACTCGCCCTACGGGGGGCGTGACCCGAATTGGCCCCTGGAAGGCGATTGGCACGATGATAGCGCCCGGATCTTTTCGCACGGATCCTCGGTGCCCCTGTTTGTCTCGGAGACTGGCCGGGTGAGCGCGCCGGCGGTGCACCACCTGAGGCGGTTTGTCGAGGAAGATGTGCTTTGGCCCGCCGACCACAACGCTGCGCAACGTGCGCCTGGAGGGGCGCTGTGGCCTCCCGCATGGGGCAGCCATGCCGCAGAGGGTGCCTGGGAAGCGATTGGCGCCATCGAGGGCTACGCCGAACCCACCGGCCCGGAGGACCTCGTCCGGATGCTGGGTACTGCCCATGGCGCCTACCTACAGGAGCGTATCGAGCGGCAGCGCCGCGGTGTGCCTGATGGCTCTCCCGATCGGGGGCGGCGCTGCTGGGGCAACATGGTATGGCGGCTCAATGATCCCTGGCCTGCCATCAGTTCGAGCCTCGTCGACTATTACCTGGAGCCCAAGATCGCCTACTACTATGTACGGCGTGCCTACGCGCCGGTGTTGCTCTCCTTCGAGCACACGAACGACGCGCTGAACGTCTGGGTCGTCAACGATTCCGATGAGCCGGTTCGTGGGCGACTGGTGGTGCGACGGGTGGGGTTCGACGGCACCACCAAGGGCGAAGTGGCGACGGAGGTCCAGGTCGGTCCCGCCGAATCGCGGCGTGCGCTATCGACTGAGGGGCTGGGGCCCATCGATCGGCGGCGCGAGTTCCTCGAGGCGCGGATGGGTGTCCTCGAGGCGACCTATCTGCTCTCGGGTGAACGGTATCTCGTCCTGCCGCCTGCGCAGCTGGGCGTTCGAGCAGTGCAGGGTGGGATCGAGGTGAGCACCAATGTCTTTGCTCGGCAGGTGTGCTTGGAGATGGAGGGAGTGAGTGGCGGCGTATTCGGCGACAACTATTTTGACCTGCCGCCTCGTGGACGCCGGACGATCGCGGTTATTGATCCAGCGGGGGGACGTAGCGTAACGGTGCGCTGCCTCAACGGCGAGGAACGGCACATCGTCTTGTAGGTGACGATGCGGTGAGGCGTCACTGCGTGACGTAGCCGGAATCGCGAACACAACGAAACGAAGGAGCAGCATGAAGATCACCGATATCAAGAGCTACCCCATCTGGGTGGGGCATCGCAACCAGCTCGTCGTCAAGGTGGAGACGGACGAGGGCCTCTACGGCCTCGGCGAGTCCGGCTTCTCGGGG
>DUUT01000169.1 GCA_012841405.1 Chloroflexota bacterium | reverse complement strand
GGCGCGCTGCTGGGCATCGCTGACGATACGCTGCGCCTCGGCCTCGGCGTCACGGAGGATGCTCTGCGCCTGCCGTTCGATCGCCAGGACCTCGCGTAGCCCCTCTTCTTCCACGCCTTCCAGGTGCGCGGTGCGCTTGCTCAGTGATTCCATGTTACCCCTCAATCGGGCAGGGTCGACGGTGCCGACGTGCCCGCGTACCAAACGCATCCCTAAATGATAGACCCATCCGCGTGGCGCATCAAATCATCACCCCGTTTTCAATACGTCTGTGCTCTTTGGGGTGGTGTGCCCGCCGCCGACCGTGGCCGCTCCCACCGCTCAGATACCGCCCACACGCGCGGGCGCGCGGGGACATCGCTGGGATGGTGTACAGGGCTTACTACCGCGATCGGGATGTGCACGTCGGGTGGTGTGGAGAGAGTACGGAGGGATGCGTGCTGCAGCGGTCGGCGCGCGGTTCGCACGTCGCATGATCGGGCGCCAAAGACACGAGCCGCCCTCTACCCACCGATGGATGCGATGGTGCCAGGCGGCTCTGCAAGTACGGCAATACGTTGTCGTTCTCTTGTTCGGTTACTTCTATTGTAGGCCGAGATCTACATTTGGGCAATTGCGGGGGCTGGCTCGCCCACGGCCACCATCCGGGCTACCAACCGGTCGGCGAGCTCGTCGGCCACCTGCCGGTACTCGGGCCGGCCCGCCAGGTTCTCCTGCTCATGGGGATCGGCTTCCAGGTCGTACAGGTACTGCTCCACGTAGGAGGGGCTGTCCATGGCGCTCCAGCCGTCGCGGTCGGGTGCATCCACCCCATACTTCCAGCGCCGCGTGCGCACCGCTCGCCCCACCTGGGATTCGCTGATCTGCACGAACACGTCATCGGGCCAGGCGATCCGTTCGCCACGCGCCAAGGGCGCCATGCTCCGCCCGTGGAACGTCGAAGGCACGGGAATGCCGGCGGCATCGAGCAGGGTGGGGGGCACATCCACCAGGCTCACCAGCTCATCCACCACCCGCCCGCCGGTAAAGCCCGGTCCGCACGCCACCATGGGGATACGGATCGCCGCCTCGTGGCAGGAGCGCTTGTACTCGTTGTTCCGGGTGCGGAAGTGGCTGCCGTGGTCGCTGGTGAACAGGATCAGCGTGTTCTCGGCGATCCCCAGCTGTTCGAGGGTAGCGCGCACCCGCCCCAGGTTCTCATCGATACGCGCACAGATGCCCCAGTAGTCGGGCAGGTTCTCTTGCCAATCCCCCGCATGCCCGACGAGGTCCTGAGGTGGCGGGCACCCGGCGTACCGTTCGGCATAGCCGTGGGGCGCCACGTACCGGTTGAGGTTGTTCTGGTGGTGCGGCTCCAGGTAGGAGAGGAACAGGAAGAAGGGCCGATCGCCCCGGCGTGTACGCAGATACTCGAGCACGTGGTCGGTCTGTGAATCGACGCGATAGCCCTCAAAGGCGACGAAGCGGTTATCGGCGTCATAGTACCCGCCGCCGTATGGCGATGAGGTGAACTCGAGGAGGTCCGCCGCTAGCCAGTAGTCGGTGTAGCCGCCGCGACGCTCCAGCGGCACCGGCAGGTCGCCCGTGCCCGCCAGGTGCCACTTGCCGATGTAGCCCACCTCGTACCCCGCCCCCGCAAAGTGGTGCGCCAGGGTGGTGGCGTCGTCGGGGAGGGGGATGCCGTTGCGGAAGCAGCCCGTCGCCGTGGGGTAGAGCCCCGTCTGCAGGCAGGCGCGTGCCGGGCCACACACCGGCTGGGCGGTGAACGCCAGGTCAAAGCGCACCCCCTCGGCCGCCATGGCGTCGAGGTGTGGCGTCAGGCCCAAGGTGTTGCCGTAGCACCCCACCGTATCCCAGCGCTGCTGATCGGTAAAGAAAACGATCACATTGGGTTGCGTGTGCGCGGTCATCGTGTGCTCCTTCCCTGAGGGGCGCTAGGCGAGCAGCTCATCGCGATGCGCCGCCAGCCAGCGTAGCGCCTGGATGCTTCGCCGCGTCGCCTCCGTCGCGCCGCGGTCCATAAAGAAGGCAATGAACAACAGCTCGATCATGATAAAGATGCCGTACGTCGCTTGCCGCTCCGTGGCCGTCAGGGGGCACAACGCGGCATAGCCCCGTACCAGCGCAGGGAACAGATCGCACCAGGTGCGCTCCTTCTCCGGGTCACCGAGCCCCTCGATGAGGATGCTGCCGGCGCAGTAGCACACGTCAAAGATGCGCAGGCCCCGGCATACCATCTCAAAGTCGAGCCAACCCGTGAGGCGATCCCCCACAAAGAGCATGTTCGCCACGTGGGCGTCACGGTGGATCAGCTGCTGGGGGAGGGCGCCATAGAGGGGGGCGAGCTCGGATGCCGTTTCGCGCCAGATGCCCTCGATGGTGTCCGCGTCCGCCGTCGTCGCCCGCTGGCGGATGGATGGGAGGATGCCCTCGGTGATGCGGTCGATCAGCTCGGGCTGCGGCGGCACGGCCACGTCGCTGCACTCCTGGAGGCCGATGTGCAGCTGGACGACGGCCGCCCCGAATCGCTGCGCGCGCTCCACGGCGTCGCCGGTAAAGTGCTCCGTGATAATCGCGCCTGGAAGCCGCGGGTACAGGCAGTAGTAGGCGCCATCGTGGCCCCAGATGCCCGGCGCCCCGGTGCTAGGGACGAGGGGCACGGCTACGGGCACGCCCGTCTGCGACAGGGCAGCGAGCAGGGCGTACTCTACCGCTGCGCGCTCCGCATCGATGGCCTTGAGCACGTACTCCGGCCCCTCCGTCGTGCGGATGAACCAGGTCCTTCCCGCGCCCGACGGCGTGGGAGAGATGGTGGCGACCCGCCCGATGTCCCACGCCTCGAGTTCCCTCATCACCCATCACCTCGCTGTGCGCTGTAGGGGGGCGCCGCGCTCCCCTACAGCGAGAGATCATAGCCCCTTCTACGGTCAAAGCAAGCCGGCGGCCTTGCCCATGGCCCTCGGCTGTGCTTAAATGGCGCTCAACGAACGCATAGAGGAGGAAAACGCGATGGAACAGGTCCACCTGGGGCGGTCTGGGCTCAAGGTATCGCGCCTGTGCCTCGGCACGATGACGTTCGGCCGCGAGGCGGACGAGGAGGCGTCGTTCGCCATGATGGATCGCTTTATCGATCTCGGCGGCACCTTTGTGGATACGGCCGACGCCTATTCTTTGGGCGGCTCGGAGGAAATCGTGGGGCGCTGGATGAAGGAGCGCCGCTGCCGCGACCGTATCGTGTTGGCCACCAAGGTCTATAGCCCCATGGGCCCGGGGCCGAACGACGGCGGGCTGTCACGCCTGCACATCCAGCAGGCGGTCGAGGCGAGCCTTCGGCGCCTGCAGACCGATGTCATCGACCTCTATCAGATCCACCGCTGGGATTTCGCTACGCCGGCAGAGGAGACGCTGGAAGCGCTTAACGACCTGGTGCGCCAGGGCAAGGTGCGTTACATCGGCTGCTCGAACCTCGCTGCCTGGCAACTCAGCAAGTACCTGCACCTCTCCCACATGGCTCACTGGTCGCGCTTTATCAGCGTGCAACCGATCTATAACGCCATCAACCGCAGCATCGAGTCGGAGGTGCTGCCGCTGTGCGAGGAGCAGGGGCTCGGGGTGATCAGCTACAACCCTCTGGCGGGCGGCATGCTCACCGGCAAGTACCGACGCGGGCAAGAGCTGCCCGTGAACGCGCGCCTGAAGGAGCTGGAGGTGTATTACCAGCGCTACCACACCGAGCAGGCGCTGGACATCGTCGAGGCGTTCGTCGCCGCGGCGCAGGAGCGGGGGGTCACGCCGGCCCAGTTGGCCTTGGCCTGGGTGCTCGCCGAGCCGCGCGTCACCTGCCCCATCATCGGCGCCCGCAACCTCGAGCAGCTGAACGACACCGTCCAGGGGCTCGGCATCGCCCTGACGCCCGAGGAGCGCGAGGCGATTCCGGCGGTGGCTCCCGGCCGCTGGGTGGGCGTGGATCCCGTCTACGACCGCCAGGCGTAGCGAAGGCAGCGGAGCTCGCG
>DUUT01000168.1 GCA_012841405.1 Chloroflexota bacterium | reverse complement strand
GGGCCGCCACTCTATGGCGGCGTCCAGCGGGGAGGTGCAGCGCCATGGATCCCAAGGAGAATCTGCTACGGGCGATCCACTATGCGGATCCCGCCTGGGTGCCCCACGCCGGGGAGGATTTTCGCGTCACGGTGCAGTTCGATGGCAACTTCTGCCGGCGGGATTGGACGGATGGCTGGGGCGTGGGGTGGCGCGTGACGTTGGCCGAGTACGTGCCCTTTCCCAAGGTGAACCCCCTGCCGAGCCTTGAGCAGCTGGCGGACTATCGCCTGCCGAACCCGAGCGATCTCACCGTCGGCGAGGAGATGCGCGCTGTGCTGGCGCGCCCCGATCGCGAGCGCCTCTATATCACCGGCCAGCTGACCTACCTCCTCTTTGAGCGTGCCTGGGCGCTCATGGGCATGGACGCGTGCCTCATGGCGTTCCACACCCACCCGCAGGAGATGCATGCCCTCCTGAGCGCCATCACCGACTATAACATGGCGGTGTTCGCGCGCTACCTCGAGCTGGGTGTCGACGCCATCGGCTTCTCCGAGGACCTGGGCACCCAGCGGGCGCTGATGATGTCGCCCCAGACCTTTCGCACGTTCCTGCTGCCCCAGTACGCGCGCTGTTTCGCCCCGGTGTTGGCGGCGGGCGTGGCGGTGCATTTCCACTCGTGCGGCTGCATCACGGACATTGTGGCGGACCTCGCCGGAATCGGAGTGACGGTCCTGAACCCCGTGCAGGCGCGGGCCAACGACCTGGCGCGCGTCAAGCGCGATGCCGTGGCGGGTGGTATGGCGCTGCAAGGCGGCATCGATTCGCACCTGCTCGTCATGGGCACACCGGAGGAGGTGCGCCGCGAGACGCTGCGCGTGCTGCGCGTCCTTGGTCCCGGCGGAGGCTACATCCTGGGCCCCGACCAGGGGATGCTGTGGCCCGAGGAGAACTATTGCGCTATGCTCGAGGTCGTGGAGCGCTATGGCCGCTATCCGCTGGACCTGCCGGCGGCCTAGCCGCTCTCCGTACGTCCACTCGATCCATCTAGAGCAAGGAGCATCACGATGACGACCCTTCTCATCCTCTTCCACTCGCAGGAGTACGGCAACACGGCGGCGATGGCCGAGGCCATCGCCGAGGGCGCACGCGCAGCGGGCGCGGAGGTGACCCTGGTCAACACGAACGAGACGCGCATGGACATCGAGGCCTACCGACGCTTTGACGCCGTCGCCTTTGGCACCCCCGACTATTACAGCTATATCGCCGGCGGCCTCAAGATGTTCCTCGACGACTGGTACATCGCCCGCAAGACGAACCCCGAAGGGCTGGAGAACAAGCCCTACGGGCTGTTCTTTTCCCACGGCACGGGGGGGCGGGCGCGGGGCCCGTTCGAGGAGCTGTTCCGCCGCATGGGCACCCAGGTGGGCGAGACGGTGGACGTCATCCGGGCGCCGGACGAGGCCGCGCTGGCGGCGTGCCGGGAGCTCGGCCGCCAGCTCGCAGGCGCCGCCTGACGGGTCGGTGCCCGTCGTGAGGGCGCGCATCGCGCCGAGGCGGTGGGGGTTGTAGGGAGCGACACCCACCGCCGCCGGCGGTCGCGACGTTCACCACCACCGAAGGAGGCGCCATGGATAGGCCCCGACCACGGGGATTGTACTTTGAAGAGTTCGTGCCAGGACAGGTGATCACCAGCCCCGGACGCACCATCACCGAGGCGGACGTGGTGGCTTTTGCCGGGCTCTCGGGGGACTATAACCCGCTGCACACCGATGTCGAGTTCGCCCGCGAGACGCCCTATGGGCAGCGCATCGCCCACGGCCTGCTGGGGGTGGCGGTGGCCTCGGGCCTCGCGGCGCGGGCGGGGTTCATCGAGGGCACGACGCAGGCGTTCGTCGGCTTGACGACCAAGTTCAAGGCCCCCGTGCTCATCGGGGATACCATCCACCTGCGGGCGACGGTCTCCAAGCTGCGCCCCATGCCGAGCATGGGGGGCGGCATGGTGGTGTTTGCCATGGAGGTGCGGAACCAGCACGGTGCGGTGGTGCAGGAGGGCGACTGGACGCTGCTCATGCGCAGCCGCCCCGACGACGCCTAGGGCGTGTCTGGAAAAAGGGCCACAGCGTCGTTCTGAGCGAAAGCGAGAAACCTTGGCGATGGGTGTCAAGGCCCCTCGCTTACGCTCGGGGCGACATCGTTACGGCGTCGGGTGCATTTTCGAAACACGGCCTAGCCCCCGGAAACGGATAACCGCAGAGAGCGCCGAGATCGTAGGGGGCACAGAGGGCACGCCAGGGCGGATAGCCAGCAGCCCTCTGCGCTGTGTTCTCGGCGTCCTCTGCGCTCCCTGCGGTTGACGCTGCATCCGCGCTCCGGCTCATCCCAGGTTCTTGGGGTATGTGTCGCGGCGCGTGGTGCGCCGAATAAGCCATACGGTGACGGCGCGGCTCGTGCGCAGCCACCCCCCACGCAGCGCCGCCCACCGGTAGAGCAACCGGCGCCACCAGTGGCGGTAGAATGGCGCGGCCGCCTCGGCCGATGGCGCCCCCCACTTGATGGCCACCGCCCCCCAGGTGAGCCCCGCGCCAAACCCCACCAGGACGATGGTGCTGCCCGGTGCGATGCGCCCTTGGGCGATGGCCTCGCACAGCGCGATGGGGATCGAGCCCGCCGACGTGTTGCCATACGTGGCGATGTTGATGACAAAGCGCTCCAGCGGCACCTTGAGGCGCTTGGAGGCCGTCTCGACGATGCGCCGGTTCGCCTGGTGCGGGATGATGACGTCGACGTCGTGGAGCGTCAGCCCCGCTTTGTGGACGACCTGCTCCGTGGCGGCGGGCAGCACGCGTGTGGCAAAGCGGTACACCTCCTGGCCGTTCATGTGCAGGGTGTGGAGATTCTGCTCCAGCGTCTCGGCGGTGAGGGGCATGGCGCACCCCCCGGCCGGGATGATGAGCACGTCGCCGCCCGATCCATCGGCGCCCAGCACGGTAGCGAGGATGCCGGCGGGGCCCTCCGTGGCGCGGAGGAGCACCGCGCCGGCGCCGTCGCCAAAGAGGACGCAGGTGCTGCGATCCTCCCAGTTCAGCCGGCGCGAGAGGCAATCGACACCGATGACGAGCACCACATCGTGCTCGCCCGAGGCGATGGCCTGGTGCGCCGTAGCCAGCGCATAGACGAACCCCGAGCAGGCGGCGCTCAGGTCGAATGCACCGGCGTGCGTGGCGCCGAGGGCCGCCTGGACCTGGCAGGCGGTGGAGGGAAAGACGTGGTCAGGCGTCGTCGTGCCCACGATGACGAGATCGATCTCCCGCGGGTTGGCGTCGGCCACCTCCAGCGCCGCCCGCGCTGCCGCGATGGCCAACTGGGCGCTCGACTCGTGCTCCCCGGCGATGTGCCGCTGGGCGATGCCGGTGCGGCTGCGGATCCAGTCGTCCGACGTGTCCAGCATCTGCGCCAGGTCGTCGTTCGTCACGACCCGTGTGGGCACACACATGCCCCAGCCGATGATCTCTGCGCGACGCGCCCGTGGCGGTGCGGACCTCATGCCGTGCC
The DNA here is from genome assembly GCA_012841405.1 of Chloroflexota bacterium. Classification (GTDB taxonomy): domain Bacteria; phylum Chloroflexota; class Anaerolineae; order UBA1429; family UBA1429; genus DUUT01. Next base: position 2,918 of record DUUT01000168.1, on the reverse strand, counting down.
CTGCCCTGCTCGCCCGATCACCAGGCAGGCGTTGTGGCCGCCAAAGCCGAACGAGTTGGACAGCACCGCGCGGAGGGGCGCGGGGCGCGCCGTGTGCGGCACATAGTCCAGGTCGCACTCGGGATCGGGGTCATCGAGGTTGATGGTGGGGGGGATGCACTGCGTCTCCAGGGCGCGCACACTGAGGACCACCTCGAGCGCCCCGGCGGCCCCCAAGAGGTGCCCGGTCATCGATTTCGTCGAGCTCACGGCGAGGCGGCGGGCATGGTCGCCGAACACCGCTTTGATGGCCCGCGTCTCGATGACATCGTTCAGCGGCGTGCTCGTGCCATGGGCGTTGATGTAATCGATCTCCTCGGGGGCGAGTCCCGCCGACGCCAGCGCCTGGCGCATGCAGGCGATGGCGCCGTCGCCGTTCTCGTCGGGGGCGGCGATGTGAAAGGCGTCATCGGTGGCCCCGTAGCCCAGCAGCTCGGCACGGATGGTGGCGCCCCGGGCGAGGGCATGCTCGCGCTCCTCGAGGACGAGGATGGCGGCACCCTCACCGATGACGAACCCATCGCGCCCGCGGTCGAAGGGGCGCGAGGCGCGCTCGGGGGCCTCGGTGCGCTCCGAGAGGGCGCCCATCACGGCGAACCCCGCCAGAGCGATGGGCACGATGCCCGCCTCGGTGCCGCCGCACAGCGCCACGTCGGCGGCGCCGCGTCGTACGATTTCGTACGCCTCGCCGATGGCGTTGGCGCCGCTGGCGCAGGCAGAGGTGACGGCCATGTTGGGCCCCTTGAGGCCGAACTCGATGGCCACCATGCCGGCGGCGGTGTCCGGCAGGATCATCGGGATGAGGAAGGGGCTCACGCGGTGGGGGCCCCGCTCCGCCAGAATCAGGGTCTGCTGCGTGGTGGTGCGGATGCCGCCGATCCCCGAGCCGATGATGACGGCGGTGCGTTCGCCGACGCCGGCCTCCCGGGGGAGGGCGGCGTCACGCACCGCCTCGCGGGCGGCCACCAGGGCGTACTGGACGAACTCGTCCGTGCGCCGGGCCTCCTTCGGCGGAAAGTGGTCGCTGGCCTTGAATCCCTTGATCTCGGCGGCGATGGTGCTGCGGTAGCCGGTGGTATCAAACTTGGTAATCTGGGCGACGCCGGAGCGCCCGGCGACGATCGCCTCCCAGGTGGAGGGCAGATCGTGGCCCAGGGGCGTGATGGCGCCCATCCCTGTGATTACGACGCGTCTCGACATCGGATGCCTCCTGGTGAGGGTAGCGCGCGCCGTGGCGTTCGCTGCGGTGCGGGCCGCAGCGCGGCCCCAGCGCACGGCATGCGCGGTGCACGGTCCGTTCCATCTGCCCAAGGCTGTAACACCGTTGGGCCCGGCGAGTTGCCATCCCGGGCCCGCCCTCGCGCCGAATCCAGCAATCCGGCACGGTGCGCAACCTCGCCGCCATGCCGGTGTTACAGCGTTGGGCACGTTGCGATGCCCACCACGCGTGGCGCGCACGGCGTGCGACAGCGCGCCACGCGGATACGCCCCGACGCTGATCGCGCCGCCGGCGACGCGGCAACGTCCACACAGCGGAGGTCGCCTCGACGATGCTCACAACGGCATTGACCGAACTCTTGGGAATCCCTCATCCGATCGTGCAGGGCGGTATGGCCTGGGTGGCTACGTGGGAGCTGGCCGCCGCCGTGTCGGAGGGGGGCGGGTTGGGTATCCTGGGCGCGGGCAGTGCCCCCGTCGACTGGGTGCGCGGGCAGATTCGGAGCCTCAAGGCGCACACCACGCGTCCCTTTGGCCTCAACGTGCCTCTCTTTAGCCCGTTCGTGGAGGAGGTGGTGGCGCTGTGCATCGCGGAGCGCGTGCCGGTGGTCACCACCGGCGCCGGTAACCCCACCCCCTACATCGGGCCGCTGAAGGAGGCGGGAGCCATCGTCATCCCCGTGGTGGCCTCGGGGGCCCTGGCGAAACGCCTGGTGCGCTCCGGCGCCGACGCCGTCATCGCCGAAGGCGAGGAATCCGGTGGCCACATCGGTTCGGTGAGCACCATGGCGCTGGTCCCCCTGGTGGTCGATGCCGTCACCGTGCCGGTGATCGCCGCTGGGGGGGTCGGCGATGGCCGCGGGCTGGCGGCGGCGCTGGCGCTGGGGGCGGCGGGGGTGCAGATGGGCACGCGCTTTATCTGCACCTGCGAGTGCATCGCCCACAGCAACTACAAAGCGGCCATCATCAAGGCGAACGAGCGGAGCACCATGGTGACGGGCGCCTCCATCGGGCATCCGGTGCGCTGCCTGCGCAACCCCATGGCGCGCGCTTTCGAGGAGCTCGAGCAGGGCGGCGCGACGGATGAGGAGATCATCGCCTTTGGCACGGGGCGCCTGCGGCGGGCGGTGGTGGAGGGCGACGTGGCCAGTGGCTCGGTGATGGCTGGCCAGGTCGCCGGCCTGGTGCACGACATCGTCCCGGCGGCCGAGCTCGTGCGGCGTACGGTGGCCGAGGCGGAGGCGGCGCTCGACCGCCTGAACGCCCTGCGGGGGCGCTGAGCCGCCCACCGCTAACCAACGCGCCACGAAGGGAGGACAGGGTGCAGGCAACGAAGGATTGGGCCATCGTATTCCCCGGGCAGGGGTGCCAGGCGGTGGGCATGGGTGCCGATGTGGCCGCCGCCTACCCCGAGGCGCGCACGGTGTTCGATGACGCCGACCGCACCTTGGGTTTCAGCCTCTCCACACTGGCGTTCGCCGGGCCGGCGGAGGCGCTGAACGACACGGCGAACACCCAGCCGGCGATCTATGCCACCTCGCTCGCCCTGTGGCGGGCGCTGGCGCCGCGCCTCGATGGCCTGCGCCAGCGGACGGCCTACGTCGCCGGGCACAGCCTCGGCGAGTTCACGGCGCTGGCCGTGGCCGAAGCCATCGACCCGC
>DUUT01000167.1 GCA_012841405.1 Chloroflexota bacterium | reverse complement strand
CGCAGGTCGATCATGGGGATGCCGGCGAAATCCTCCGCCTCGGCGCGGTGCAGCGTGAGGGCGAAATAGTCGGGCACGATGCGCAGGTGCACCGGCATGGCGTGGAGCGCGACGACGAGCTGGTTCAGCCGGGCCCAGGCGCGCTGGGGCAGGGCGATGACCACCTCGTCGATGGCGTGCTCGGCGACGAGGCGCGGGGCGTCCTCGATGGTGCCCAGGACGGGCAGCCCGTTGTCGCGCTTGGCGGGGTCGTCGTCCAGGTAGCCCACGAGGGTGAGGCCGGTCCAGCCGTGGGCGGCGATGGTCTCGGCGACGCGCTGGCCCACCTCACCAGCGCCGACGATGAGCACCCGCTGGGGGGTGGCGCCGCCGCGGAGCAGGCGAAAAGCGATGCGGGCGATGACGCGCCAGCCCAGGAGGAACACGACGTTCAGCACGAGGTAAAAGACGAACAGCCAGCGCGCCACGGCGCGCTCCGAGAGGTAGAGCAGCCCGGCGAGGGCCAGGCAGGCGACGACCTCGGCGAGGGCGACGGTCTGGAACTCGTCCACGGCGCGGTAGTTGCGTCGCGGGTCATAGACGGAGGTGACGGCAAAGACCCCCTGCCAGAGGAGGACGACCCATAGCCAGAGGTTGGGCGGGATGGCCTGGGCCTGGGCGCGGCCCGGGAGCCAGGCCTCCGGCCAGACCCAGCCGAGCCACACGGTGCGGTAGGTATGGGCGATGGCCAGCGCCGCGACGGTGAGGGCCGCGTCGAGGGCCAGGGATAGGAGGGCATAGTTGAGGCTGAAGCGTTTGATCATGGTGTGATGGATGTATGCTCCGATGCGGCACAATGCGCTGAGGTTACCATAGCCGACGAGGTGCGGTCAAGCGCACACTGCGGTGACTAGGCCTCCTCCGGCAACCGCAGCAAACCCAAGCGCTGCTTCAGCACGCGCCAGAGAAAGAGGGGGTTGCCGATGAGGTAACGCCTCCAAAGGCGACGGGGCTCAATGATGAGCCGGGCCAACCATTCCAGGCCGTTGTCCGTCATCCAGCGAGGGCCGCGGCGCAGCTCGCCCGAAATATAGTCGAACGCCGCGCCAGCGGTGAGTGCTACGTTGGCGTCGAGGCGCTCCCAGTTCTCCAGGAGCCAGTGCTCTTGGAGCGGCATGCCAAAGCCGACGATCAGGATGTTGGGCTTGACAGCGCTAATGGCTTCAACGACCGCCTCGTTCTCAGGGCTCCCGGGCGCCTTGTCAAAGTAGCCGTGGTGGGTGCCGACGATCCGGAGGTTGGGGTGGCGCTCCTTGAGGCGGGCGGCCGCTTTCTCCGCGACGCCGGGGCGTCCGCCGAGAAAGTAGAAGGTAAAGCCGCGCGGCTCGGCAAAGGCGGCGAGCTGCCAAGCAAAATCGGCCCAGGTGGCGCGGGGAGGAGAGGAATAACCCAGCACGCCAAGCCCAAGTCTGACGCCCACGCCATCGATGCGTACCGCCGTGGCCTGATTGAGCCAGCGGCAAAGCCATGGGGAACGAAACGCCAGATTGAACGCGTGAACGTTTCCCGATAGGATCACCGATCTCAGGCGCCCGACCGAGTTCGCGATCAGCTGGAGCAGATCGTCACTACCGAGGATGGCAAAGCGCACACCCAGGAGGTTGGCAGTGGCGGTGCTGCGATGCAGGGTGCTGATCATAGCCAACATACCTTATCGAGGGGATGCTGCCAATCTGCCAGGGCAGCGGCGTGGCGAAAGCCCGGAAGCTTTCCGCATTCAACCAGTGCGGCGAGTGCTCCGGGAAGCCCGTGTGAGTCGGAATAGATGCCCTCCAATGGTTGCTCTGTCAGGGCACTCACAATGGCCTCAAAGTTCCGCTCGATAGCCCGGTGAACGATCTCCTGGTATTCGACCTGTAACGATTCGGGTAGTTGCAGGAAGGAACGGACGATACAAAAGTCGGCATCCAGGTCGATGCAGAACGGGTGATCCGCGTACAGACCATCGGGCCTCTGGAGGCCTATGGTACTCTTGATCACGGCCTCCGGATAAGGGAAGGGTCTACCGAGGGCATCATAAATCCAGTAAAAGTGGACCGCTCCACCCATGTCGATGTGTGTTGGCTTGTGGTAGACACGGTTCCAGATAGCACGCTGCCAGTAACCCGAGTTCGGATTGATATGTCCATCCAGCCATTCAAAGTACCACCTGAACCACTGCTCGGAGTCGATGGGTGCATCGGGCCACCATTGAGAGAACAGGGGGGCCGCCGTGGCGATGATTGCCGGAACGCCTCCCCCGATGTGCGAGCTTCGCCAGATGTAGTGCCAACCCAGGTTCTTGCCCAGGATACCGCGAAGTGTAGGCACAAAGCCCAGCTTCTCGATCCAGTGGGTAAAATGCTGCCTGCTGGTAAGGAGAGGCAGCAACGGACCAATCGGTCGCACATTGGCCAAATAGCCCTCGTCGGGTTCGCGCGCGAGGAGGGCCAGTGCACCGAGTGCATAGGCGGTGGCATGTTCTTTGGGGTGACCTCGGTGGTTGAGGCGGGTGAACCAGCCGTCATCTCCTTGGCAAGCAAGGATGCGCTCGGCCCACGTGCACCTGCTCTCTCGCGATGTGAGGCTGTCGAGTTGTCCGACGGTATGCAGAACGTAGACGGCGTCGGTCATGCCGTAGAGGTCTGGCGTGGTGGCACCAGCGTAGAGGCCGAACTCACCCGACAGCTGGCGCTGCTCGAGCGTATCGGGACTCTCGGATGCCGAATAACGCATCAGGAAGTCGATGATGCGCGGGCGTAACCCGTTATTAAGGCTGTCCGGCACAGCCACAGAATCAGTTCCGAAGCGCTCGCTCATAGGTCTCCATGGTAAGCTCTGCGCAGCGTCGCCAGGAAAAGGCGTCGGCGCGCTCAATCCCGGCCGTGACCAAGCGTGAACGAAGGGCGGCATCAGAGAGCACACGATGTATCCCGGCACTGATCTCGTTGATGCTCAGTGGATCAACCAATAGCGCGGCATCTCCCGCCACCTCGGGAAGGGAGGAGGTGTTCGATGTCACGACGGGGGTCTCACACGCCATGGCTTCGAGTACCGGCAATCCAAAGCCCTCGTTCAGCGGGACATAGACGAAGGCACTGGCATGGCGATAGAGACAGCCGACCTCGGCATCCGTCAAGTAACCGGTAAACCGCACACAACCATCGAGCCCTAGTGTCGTGACCAGGCCTGACAGCTCCGCGTGCTCTTTGGATATCTTGCCCACAATCAGTAGCTCATGTGTCAGGCCGGTGGATTCGCGAAAACGCTTGTATGCTGTAATGAGGCGCTCCAGGTTCTTGTGTCGAAACATGGCCCCCACATACAACAGATACGGTCCCGTGACGTGCTTTGCAAGGACTGCAGCCTCTTCCGACGCTGTCACAGAGGGTAATGCGCTGGTTCCGAGATGGACCACATCGACCTTGGACTCGGGGACGTCGATAAGGCTCACGAGGTCATTCTTGGTGCAGGACGAGATCGCGATGATGCGCGACGCATTCCGTACCGTGATGGGGAGGATGCTCTTGCGGTACCACTGTCGCAAGACACCATACTTGTGCTCGACGCGATACTCGCCCAGATCTGGAATGGTCACAACCGTTGGTATGCCGGAGATGAGCACCGGCAGCAGATTGGGGAGGTGGAGGACGTCGACACGCCGCGCATGGAGCTCACACTGCAGCCAGGTGTTCTGCCATGCAAAGTAGCCAGGACGCATCAGCCAGCGAGGGTTGTGCGAAAAGGGCGTGCGGATCTCTCTGAAATTCGGCTGGTGCAGACGAAACAGGGAGTGGTTGTCCTGGGCGGTGTAGATCAGATACTCGTTTGAATGGTCGATTTCCTGAAGAGACTCGAGTAGGCACACCAGATAGCGCCCGATGCCCATGGGTTGTGCTGGCGTAGTGATGGTGCTGATCGCGATGCGCACGCTGATCTCCTGATTGGCGCCGGTCGGGATGGCGCTCGATCTATGCTATCGTTGCAGTTGGGTGACGCCTATTCTCATCGTGGGGTTGTGGCGTGGTGCCGGCGAGCACTGCCAGGAGGGCACTGTTCACCCAGATCGGTACGGACAGGTACATGATCGACAGATAGTCCCACCAAAGGGCCCCGACGAGAAAGACGACCTGCGCCATTATGGTTGCCTTGAGCAGCATTGACAAACTCGCGTCGACAGGTAGCGCCCTTCGGTGTGCCGAGACGGCCCGCAGGAGCAGGATGGCGTTCAGGGTCACAAAAACCACGAGCGACGGCAGACCCGACTTGAACGCGAGCCACAAGTATGTGTTGTGAGGCGACACATTCACCCACTGGATGTGCCCGGTACCCGTTATCCGCGTGAACCAGAACGGGGATCCCCATCCCTGCCCGATGATAGGACTGGCCAGGGTCCCCTCGATGGCCGTTTTCCATGCGGATAGGCGGTACTGAACGGAGGGGTCCCGCAACAGCGTCTCGATACTGCCTCCGCCGACGCGCTTGTAGAGCGTGTCCTGGAGCTGAGCTGGAAGTAGCCCGCTCGTCCACAGGCCGATGAGGAGGATGCCGGCAAGAACCGCCATGGTAACGGAGACCATGCGCTTGCCTCGATACAGGGTAAAGAAGCCAAACACCCCGGCCGCGAGCAGGGCGACCCAGGTCTGCCGGTTGAACGAGATGAGCACTCCACCGAGTTGCGCGGCCGCGATGACGGCGATGAGGGGTTTCCAGCGGGCACGCTTCTCGAGCAACATCGAGGCCGAGGCGACAAGGCCGGCCGCAATAATCAATGAGGCGGATCCTGGAACGTACCGAGAGCCTCCCGTGCTGAGGAAACTCCCGCTATCCTGAACCAAGCGCACAAACCCACTGGTCGCCAACCAGGTGGCCAGGATGTACACGGTGCTCACGCTACGCATGGCAAGCCGCCGCGAGGGAGACAGGCACACCGCGAACCAGAACCCGATCCACAGAACCCAGTCCGCGTCGGTGAGGGCGGCAAAGAGACCGTGTTGTCTCCATCCGAACAGGGCAACGAGTGCGTTCCAGACGACGAGGCCCAGCGCTCCCCAGGCCGGAAGCGAATACCTGACCAACGCACGGGCACGCGCCCGAGCGGCCGGACGAACCCATATGGCCACGAGCGTCACGGCCAGAACACCCAGCGCGCCTATGCTCGCCAAGCTGATGTCACCATCGCTGCTGGTGGCGAGTCCCACGGCGCGTAGCAGTTGTCCTCCCACACCGGCAATGATGAGCGCGGAGATGATACCGAGGTCGGGGCAACAGAACACAGCGATCGAAAAGATCACGCCTGCGGCGACGAGTCCCGCCATCCAGAAGGACCCCGCCGAGGCGGTCGCGAGCACCGCCGCAACAACCGAACCCGCGCAGATGCTGACGAGGAGCCATATAGGAGGGGTGATCCACTTGCGGTTAGCTGGATAGGCGTTCAACGCGGATCTCCAGAATCTCCAGGTTCCTATCGCCAAGCTCGCTGACCGAGTCGTTCACGAAATCGGCGATGAGCACATTGAGGCCGGGAACCAGCGATATCGTCTCGGATCGCTCGGTGGGGTCGCTACCGAACTCGAGCAGATCGTCCGATGCATGGACTCTCACCCGCATCAGCGCCGGCTCAGGCCCTTTGCACTGACCCCGCACGGTCAGACGGTATTCACCGGGCTCGGTGACAAAGAGGGCTTGCCACACCCGGGCGTTGCGACGGAAGAACAGGCTACCAGCATCAAGCCTCTCCACGGCAGGTCCGGAAAACCACGTCGGCCTGAGCTCGGTGACGCCCTCCCCGACGGGGACGATCCGCTGGCAGTTGCCATCGACCCGGGACCACAGCGCCTCGGCGCGCTCTGCTTCGCCATGCACCGAAGCGAGATTCCCTGCCATGCAAGCATCGATCCCTGCCGCGGGGCTGGGTTCGTCGGGGGCGAGCAATCCGGGCAATAGGCCGGTATGTGCCCCGAGAAGCACATGGGCATAGCGCAGGCGGCCGTGGTTCCAGGCCACTCCGGAGGGCAGGAAACCCGAGGAGAGCCAAGCGAGCGCCAGCAAACACACGACGAGTGGCCGCACGATGCGAGTGCACGTCCTTCGGAGGTCGTCAGCGGCGACGGCTCGTGTAGGCTCACACTCGTCTGGTGGCGTGGCACTATCCATCGTTCGTCTCGTCGTGCCTGGCCCCAGTGTCCTGGAGCGCTGTGCCTGCATCCCACAACTCGCCTGCGAGGTCCGCGACCATCGTCTGCCAGTTGCCCAACTTGGCCAGATCGGTCTGATCGCGGTCAAACGCGATGGCCTCCTTCAGAGCCGATTCGATGCTCGAATCATCCCCGGGCGTATAGTAGAACATATTATTCCGTGAGCACCGCAAAAAGTCGGGCGCCACGATGGGTAAGCGACAGTAGGTGTATTGCTGTACCTTGAGACTATCGGTCAGCGACTCTGCGCCTGGCGAATAGAGTCGAGTCTGGAGGCCGACGTCGGCATGCTTGACGTACGGAATCGTCGCAGCGAACGGCATCTCTCCGTACCTGATGATGTTGGGGGCCTCCGGTAGGCCGTCGATCGCCCCAATGACGTGGAATCGCCAGTCTGGAAACGCGGCGCTTGCCCTGGCGTAAAAGTCGGTATCGACCATCGAATGGCCGACATAGACCGCGTTCACCGCGTCCGAGCTATACGGATTCGGATGCGGTCCATCGAATAGGTGCGTCTCGACCCCGTGGTAGTGGATCTGCGCCGAGGGAAGGTGCGAGAAGTGCCGATGAAGGTACTCACACGGCGTGCTGATCATGTCAAAGCGGGGCGCGTACGCGTCCTCTGCTTCGAGCACGACGGGGTGACGTCCCAGCAGCTTGAGGTCGTCGGACGCTCGGTACACAAAGCGGGCGCCAGGGTTCAGCTGCTTGAACCGTTCGAACAGCAGCAGGCCCGGCGTGGGCTCAAAGATGAACAGCGACGCACGGCGTATGATCGGCTCGATCGGACCGAGCGAAAGCCGGCCATAGGCACGAAAGAGTGGTCGCGATATCGCGTTGAGGAGCGGAAGCCTGAGATTGGCCGGATGCCATGGCGTAAACCAGACATAGCTCGCCAGCCGCTCGTCGACCCAGCGTACCTGGCGAGCCTCACCAGCGACCTGCCGCAACAGAGGGCGAGGGAAGCGCCGCTCGCCGCGAAGGAAAGAGATAGGGCTGATGTAGCACGTAAAGAACACCACTTCCCAGCCATGCTGGTGGTAAGCGTTAGCCAGCCAGTGAAACCCCGCTTTTCGCTTCGATGACAGATAGTGCTGCGTGATCAGGACAACGGTTTTCATGCTGCACGCAAAACCTCTATCGAGTTGGCGCCAACGATGTCCACCCAGGTCTCCGCGTAGCGCCTATCCTAGGAGACGATGGACACAGTGTCGCGACGCGTTCCCATCTCCGTAAATGGATCTCTGCGCGACGTCCACGGAACGACGAGCGTGCTGCACGCTGCGGATGAGATCGCCTTTGTCCGCCCCCACCAGCACGTTCCACCCCGCCTCGACCGTCTCGACCCACTCGGTCTCCTCGCGCAACGTGACGCAGGGCACGGAGTAAAAGTAGGCCTCTTTTTGCACGCCTCCCGAGTCGGTGGCGATCACCCGTGCGTTCTTTTCCAACAGAATCATGTCGAGGTAGCCGACGGGGTCGATGACGCGACAATGCTGCTCGACGGTCTCCAACAGACCTGCCCGCGCCAGCGCGCCGCGGGTGCGCGGGTGGAGCGGCAACACCACCGGCGTTTCCTCTGCCACGACGCAGAGGGCCTCAAAGATGGCCGTGAGGCGGCCGGCGTCATCCGTATTCTCGGCACGATGCACCGTCGCCAGGACATACGACCTCGGCGTCAGCGCCAGGCGTTGCAGAATATCGCTGCGCTCCTCGGCTTGGGCGGCGTGGTAGAGCGCCGCATCGTACATCACGTCGCCCACCTGGTGAATCCGCTCGGGTGGCAGCCCCTCACGCTGCAGGTTGGCCACTGCCGTCTCGGTGGGGGCGAGGAGCAGATCGGATATGTGATCTGTCAGCACCCGATTGACCTCCTCGGGCATACGGCGGTTGAACGAGCGCAGCCCCGCTTCCACGTGCGCCACCGGGATGTGGAGCTTGGCCGCCGCCAGCGCGCCGGCGAGGGTCGAGTTCGTGTCCCCGTACACCAGCACCCAGTCAGGCGCCTCCTTCTGGAGCACCCCTTCGATCCTCTCCAGCATTCGGCCGGTCTGGGCGCCGTGGGGCAGGCTGCCGATGCCCAGGTTATAGTCGGGTTGAGGGATATCCAGCTCGTCGAAAAAGACCTGGGACATGCCATAGTCATAGTGCTGGCCGGTGTGCACCAGCACCTCCTGGATGGGACGGCCGCCCTCGGCGTTGTGGGCACGGATGGCGCGGCTCACGGCTGCCGCCTTGATGAACTGGGGCCGGGCGCCGATGATGGCGACGATACGCATGGTCTCGCTCGACTCGCTCACCGCATCGCTCCTTGCCGTCTGGATGCCAGGACCGTTGCGGCGTGCTCGGCGCCGGCCATCACCTGCTGCGTGATGGCGGGGAGATGCGCGGTGATCGTCTCGCCGATCGCCTCGCGGTTCGCCCAGAGATCATCAAAGAGGGCCGTCAACCCCGACAGACTGAGCGTCTGATAGTCACATGCGAACCGCTCCTGGCCAACCAGCCCCAGGAGGCCCTCATACTTGTGGTGCCAACCGACGGCCAGACTGGGGATGCCCATGGACAGAGCGGCCACCAGCGTGTGATACCGGGCGGCGACCACCGCGTCGCACTGCTGGATGACACCCTTGAGCTCCGAGGCGGATCGATACGCCGTTACAGCTTGCGCCGATGTGCGGGCCGCCATGCGATCGAGCACGGCCTGCACGATGCGGGCATCGTCGGCCGACGCGGCCTGTGCGAGCTCGTTGGCAATCAGCACGACGTGGGCTCCCGTGGCGGCGACCACGTGGTCCGCGAGGCCCGCCATGAGCCCGACATAGTCCCCGTTCCCGCGTGAGCGCGTATCGATCTGGTGGCTGACCGACAGCCCGATGATCGGCTGGGTGCGGCGCCTCTCGGCGAGTGACATCGCCATGGCGCTCGGCTGTGGCTCGAGCATGAACGCCGTGTCCGGGCACACGTATACGGGCGTCCGAATGCCGAGCGATGCCACAGCGTCTCGGCTCTGGGCATCCCTCGCAAGGATCAGATCCACGCAGCGTCCGAGATACAGCCGGGCGAAGAAACGGCTCCAACGGGTGGCCAGGGGGCCATAGTCGGCCGTGTACTTGATCACCGGCTTCCGTAGAGCCTTTGCCAGGAGGAAATGCAGGCCGGAGGCAAACCGTGAGCGGAACGATCGGCTTCCGAGCGCGTCGGAGAAGCCGATGCCCCAGATATCGATGACGACGTCGGCACGCTCAAAGACGTCCAGCATGGGGCTCAGCGAGCGCGGGCGGAGGCGGAGGCCAAGCAGGCGTAGTACAGCGACCATTGCCAGTAGAGGGCTCGGCCTGTAGGGCACGCAACGGATCTGGTAGACGTCCTCGAGAGCGCTGTCTTCTTGGGCTGAAGCGGCTGGAACGAGAAGCGTATACTGGGCGCCTGGAAAGCGTTCCGAGAGGACGCGACGTGTAGCGACCAACAGGGATGGTCCCCCCAGATTCCGGCACAGCCTGGCGCCAATGAGGAGAATGTGCATTGCGGATGATTCCCCCAGATGACGATGACTAGACAGCACGGCGGTCCTTGGGCGATGCGCCGAAAAGCCGGCGCATGCCGCGCCCGATCCGAGCCATGAACAACCGAGACCCGCCCTCAACCACTGCAAGGACACGCAGCAGTGGCCAGAGGCGGCGGTGGTGCGAGACGTAACAGGGCAGATAGCGGAGGCCGGACAGCACGCTACGGATGGACGCGGGGAGAGCCCTGTCCGGATACTCGGGTACCGCGCGACCAAGGGTGCGGCAAAGCCAGATGCGCCCACCGACATCCCGCTTGAAGGCATAGTTCTGGGCCCGGCGCACGACGCTGATATCCGTGGGCTGCACGACGATCGCACCGGCCGCGACGGCATCAGACAGAAGTGCCTCGCCCTGCGGGTTCCGGGCGATCACCAACGAGAGCCCCACGCGTTCCGTCACCGTGAGTTCCCTCAGCCAGGGGTCGCCCAGGGACAGATCGGCGGCCTCACAGGTCTGATCGGCGCAGAGAAGGCAACGCGGTATCGCAAAGTGATAGTGGAATGCTGAGGTAAAGAGGGCCCGGCGATGCCACCGCCGTTCGCTCGACCCACGAGGCACAACGATGCGCCGCCCGTCCCTCAAGGTTACGACGATCCTGCCGGGCCAGCCCTCCGCACGATAGCGGATGCCAGCCACATCCTGCGGCGCGATCCCGTGCTGCCACAGGAAATACTCGGTGCCGAGGTAGGTGTTGTTGTTCGCACAAAAGAGGCCGAGATGGAGTGCGATCCGCTCGGCGAGCAGGGGGTTCGACTGCCCCCACCTACGGATGGCGTGCATGTGGCAGGGCAGTCCCACCACGGCATAGTGGCCCTCATGGGCGAGGATTTCGCTCAGCCCCGCGTTCGGCGCGGTGGGGCAGTACTTGGACCCGTTCGCCGCTACGATCTCCTCGACGCTGCGGGCCAGCACCCAGGTGGTCTGTAGCGGGTTGGACGGTGACATCTGCGTCACGAGGGCCCCATCGATGGCGCCGCTCTGCAGCATGTGCACGAGGAGGGCGGTGGCGATCCCTCCCGATGCCCCATGGTAGCGAACGTCATGGCTCGCTGCATGTCCGGTATAGCAGGCGTGGTACGCCCCGATGACATCGTCCCATCGGGCACTCCCCGGCTCTTGCGGCGCGCGGCGTGGCGAGGGGCTATGGCCGGGGCAGATGGCCATACATCGGCCACAGTGGGTGCAGCGCTGATCATCGATACGCGGGGTGATGCATCCCGTCCGTGCCTCTACCTGCATCACCACGGCGCCCGATGGGCAGACGCTTTGGCAGGTGCCGCAGCCCATGCACAACCCACGACGAGTGACCGTGGCGACACTGTCCGGCAACGCGCGGCAACGTCTCGTCTGGTCGCGGGCCTCTTGCTCTACCATCACTGCGCCTGATTCCTATCCAGGTACTGGGCGATACGGCGAAGCGCAGGGTCTCCACGCTCTGCGATGATGTGGCGCATCTGCGGATCGTGCCACACGACGTATATGAGGTTCGCACCGAGGGCGAGGATCGACACCACGGTGATGATCACCGGGGAGGGAATGAGCACCTTGGACGCGACGACGACCGCCATGAAGGGGATCACCGCGCAGAACTGCTTCACCACCGTCCTGAGGCCGAACGCAAAGGGCACGCCTGCCCGAGACAGCGCCAGGCTGTTGACGTAGCCGTATACGACAACGCCGGATAGCGTAAAGAGCGCCAAAGAAAGGTACACACTGCGTAACGCGCCCCCCACGGCGAGGGTGACGAAACGCGTGATAAAGATGACGATATTCAAGCGCAGGCTAATGTCGGGGCGCTCCAAGACCGAGAACACGTGGGTCAGTGGTGAGGAGACGAACCAAAAGAACGTCCAGATGCTCAGAATCTGGGTATATGTCCCGGCGACAGACCACTCGGCCCCCAGGACGACGGCAAAGACTTCGCGGCCGGTGAGCGCCAAGACGATAAAGGGAAACATCCCAACGCTCACCAAGCGCCGATAGACGCCCCGGACGACCTCATCGAGGCGTCCCTGTGTTCTGGCCTCTGCTGCTCGCTGAAAGAACACCTGCGCGATGGCGCCACCGATCAGACTCATCGGAAGGTGCAGCAGGCGGTTGCTGAGATCGTAATATCCCACGACCGTCTGGGAGAAAAAGTATGACAGCAGGAACGGGGGCAACTGCCAGGACATCGTGTTCAGCAGCGAGGACCACGTGCTGTAGAGGGGGAACTTGCCGTATCTTTTCAGCAGGGCCCACATGCTGTTCCAGCGGATCGCTCGCCGGAACAGGCCACGATCGTCGCGCCAGATTTGGGCCCCGAGCGCTACGGACGACAGCAACGGCCCGAGGACAGCTGTGCCGACGAGGCTCCCACCGGTATTGTGCCCCATCGCCCCTGCGCCCACGCGGACACCCGAGGTCGTCGTAGCGCTGATGACGCGAGCAACGGACAGGCGCCCAAAGCTTCGGGTACGGGAGTTCCAGTGGTTGGTCGCCAGGAACACTCCCCCAAAAAACACGGCCACCGGCACGAGCCACAGATAGGGCCCCAGGTCCGGCGCTTTGAGCAGGCCAACCACCAGCGGGCGCCCCAGGGTGATCGCCGGGATGGTCAGCGCGGTGATGGCCACCACGGCCAGCAGGCTCACCGCCAGGAGGTTCGCCGCCTCTTCGTCCGTCTCGGGCAGCATGATGGCCAGCTCGTAGCGCAGGCAGGCCACCACGCCGAGGATGCCGGTGATGGAGGTGAACAGCGCCAACGTCCCGAACGCCTCGGGGGGGTACATACGCGTGAGGATCGGGGTGATGAGCATGCCGATGGCCTGGGCCAGCGTCGTTCCCGACACGAGCTTGAGCACGTCTCCGGCAAACGACGTACCCCGCTTATGCGTCGCGGCGATCCTCGCCATAGATGCGTCTGGCGTCGTCCCCTCGACCGGCAAGCCTTCCTCCGCCACCGTCATGCGCCATCGCCCGCAGCTGGCGTCACCCCGGCGCCACGCCCGATGGTGCGCTGGATAGGTGCACCGGCACCCAGGCCGACGTTGCGCGCATCCACGATCACCGGCCGACTGCCCGCTCCGCTCTCGGGGGCCAGGGTCAGCCCCTGGTAGGCATCGTGCCGCACCATGAGCACCACGGCATCCGCCCCGCGGAGAGCGTCATCCAGCGGTCCGGCGTACTCAGCCACATGGGGGTCGTGGACGACCACCTCGGCGCCCAATGCGCGCAGCCGCTGGACGAGCGGCTCACTCGGCGTGTTGCGCGTGTCGTCCGAGTTCTCGAGATAGGCATAGCCCAACACGGCGATGCGGGCCCCGGCGACGGCGAGGCCGGCCTCGGCCAGCGCGTCGACCACCATGTCGGTCACGTGGTGCGGCATGCCATCGTTCACCGCCCTGGCCGCCGGAACGAGGCGTACGGGCACGTCTTTACCCCGGGCGGCGTGCACCAGCAACCAGGGGTCCTTGGGGATGCAGTGTCCGCCGACGCCGGCGCCCGGCAGGAGCATGTTCCGCCCCGGCGACTTGTTCACCAGGTCGCGCACTTTCCACACATCCCCACCGATCGCCTCGCAGATGAGCGCCACCTCGTTGGCAAAGGCGATGTTCACGTCGCGGTAGGCGTTTTCCACCGTCTTGACGAGTTCCGCCGTCAGGCAGTCCGTGGGATCGAGGTCCGCTGCCACGATCTGGCGGTACAGGGCCACCATCGCCCGCGCCGTCTCGGGCGTCATGCCGCCCACGGTGCGGCTTACGGAGCGCAGGTTCTGGAGGAGGCGGCCGGGCATCACGCGCTCGGGGCAGTGCCCGAGAAAGAACCCCTCGTTCACCGTGAGGCCGCTGGCCTGCTGGAGCAGCGGGAGGGCGACATCGCGCATGGTGCCGGGTGCGATGGTCGATTCGACGATCACCAGTGCGCCCCGGCGCATTGCGCGCCCCACCGAGGCCAAGGCGCCGCGCAGGGCGTGATACTGCGGGACGTGCTCCTCGTCGACAGGCGTCTCGACGTTCACCAGGATCACGTCGCGGTCGCCGAGGTCGCTCGCGTCGGTCGATGCCCGCAGGCGGCCCGCCGCCACGACCTCCGCCAGTAGCTCGGCCAGGCCCGGCTCGTGCCCTTGGATGGGGCAGATGCCGGCGTTGATCTGCGCGACGCGCTCGGGCCGCAGCTCGATGCCCACGACGTCATAGCCGGAGGCGGCGAACGAGCACGCCACGGGAAGGCCGACGTAGCCCAGGCCCACGACGCCAAGCCGGGCCTCCTTGGCGAGAATGGATCGCTCTAGTTGCGTGAGCATGTTGCCATGCCATTCATGGGTTGAATATCGATGGAGCGGTGCTCCGCACCCGATTGGACGAGCGCCAGAGCGGCGCTCAGCGCCGCCACCCCATCCTCACCGGTGACCGGTGTCGGCGTATCATGGATCACGCTACAAGCAAAGGCCTGCAGCTCCACCTTGAGGGGCTCCGTCTTGGCCACCGGGTAGCGAATCATGCGCCCCTCGCTGACGCCCTTGAGCATACTCAGCGAGTCCCAGGCGATGGGCACGGCATCCTGGTTCTCATAGTAGTAGAGGTCCTGCGTCATGTAATCGACGAGGAACATCCCCTTCTCGCCCGTCACGGTCAACTCGCGAATCTTGGCGGGCGTGAGCCAGTTGATGTCCAGCAGGCCGATGGTGCCATCCTGCAGGCGCACGGTGCCGGCGAGGATGTCCTCGTGGCAGCTATGGATGCGGCGCTCCGTCTCGGCATAGACGCGCACAATAGGCTGCCCGGTGACGTAGGAGGTGATGTCGAGGTCGTGTGTGGCGAGGTCGATGATCACGCCGACGTCGCGAATGCGGGCGGGAAACGGCCCCAGGCGTCTGCTGCGCACCTCGAACACGCGGCCGAGCTCGCCACTCGCTAGGCGCTGCTGCAACTGCTGGACGGCGGCGTCAAAGCGGACGATGTGGCCGACCATCAGCTTGCGGCCGAGTCGGTGGGCGCACGCGATCATCTCGAGTGCCTGGGCGACGGTGGCGGCGATCGGCTTCTCCACGAGCACATCGCAGCCCGCCTCCATCGCCTCCAGCGCGACCTGGTGATGCTCCTCGGTCGGCACGACGATCGACACGACGTCGGGCTGCGCCTCCTCCAACATCTGCCGGTAATCGGCATAGCCCTTGACCATGTTGTCGCGCGCCGTGCGCGTACGAGCGGCATC
The DNA here is from genome assembly GCA_012841405.1 of Chloroflexota bacterium. Lineage (GTDB taxonomy): Bacteria > Chloroflexota > Anaerolineae > UBA1429 > UBA1429 > DUUT01. The sequence continues at coordinate 7,898 of DUUT01000167.1, read as the reverse complement.
GCTCGAATCGGCCACGGCGACGAGTTGTGTTTCCTCGAGTTCACGGTAGACCCGGGCGTGATTGCGGCCCATCGAGCCGACGCCAATCACCGCCGCCTTGAGTGTGGACAAGGTCAACTCCCCATAAAGGTGTTGATGGCTGTGACGACCGTCTCCAGGTCACTGCGCGAGAGGGCCGGGTGAACGGGAAGCGACAGCACCTCGCTCGCGGCGCTCTCCGCCTCTGGGAGGTGCAGCCGGTACCCAAGTTGCTCGGTGTAGTACGTCTGCTGATGGATGGCGACCGGGTAGTAGATGCCGGTGCCGACGCCCTGTTGCCGGAGGTGATCCGCCAGTGCGTCCCGTTTGCCGTCGGGCACGCGGATGGTGTACTGATGGTAGACGTGGCGGTACCCCGCGGGCGCCACGGGTGTCGTGACGCCGCAGAGGTGCGCATCGTAAAAGGCGGCGTTGGCCGCGCGTGCGGCGTTAAAGCGCTCGAGCTTACGCAGTTGTGCCAAGCCGATGGCGGCGTGAACGTCCGTCATGCGAAAGTTGTAGCCGATCTCATCGTGGTAGTAGCGGCGGCGCATCCCATGCTGGCGTAGGAGCCGACAACTCTCCGCCACGGCGTCATCCGGCGTGGTGACCATGCCTCCCTCGGCCGAAGTGATGTTCTTGGTCGGATAGAGGGAAAAGCATGCCGTACCGAACGAGCCGACGCGGCGGCCGAGGTGCTCGGCGCCGTGAGCCTGACAGGCGTCCTCGATGATGGTGAGGCCGTGCCGGGCCGCGATGTCGGTGAGCGCGGCCATGTCACAGGGCAAGCCGAACAGGTGCACCGGAAGGATCGCGCGCGTTCGCGGAGTGATGGCGCGCTCGACACCATCGGGGTCCAGGTTAAAGGTGACCGGGTCAATGTCCACAAAGACGGGTTTGGCCCCAACATAGAGGATGCTGTTGGCCGAGGCGATAAAGGTGAACGGCGTGGTGATGACCTCGTCGCCCGGGCCGATGCCATGGGCCAGGAGCGCGACATGGAGAGCGGTCGTGCCCGAGCTCGTGGCGATGGCATGCTTGGCGCCGCACATCTCGGCGAAGGCCTTCTCAAAGGCCTCGACGCGCGAGCCCTGGGCCAGCATCCCGGATTCGAGCACCTCGAGGACGGCTCGCTTCTCCTCATCACCGATCATGGGGCGCGCGATTGGAATCACCGAACCATCTCCCATACAGTCTTGGGTATTGTCGTGAGGCGCGCACAGGCGCTGCAGCGCGCCGTCACCACACTCGCATCGGACGTGTGGGCCTGCAACCGATGCCCACAGGCACACACAAAACCGCGCAAACGCGCGGGGTTACCCATCACGAGGCCATAGTCGGGCACATTGTGGGTCACCACGGCCCCTGCGCCGACCATCGCCCAGCGTCCGATGGTCACACCGCAGACGATGGTGGCATTGGCGCCGATGGATGCCCCGGCACAGACGCGTGTGCGACTCAGCTCCCAGTCATCGCTCGATTTGAGCACACCGTCGGGATCGACGGCCCGAGGCGTGTGATCGTTCGTAAAGACGCAGTGGGGCCCACAGAACACGCCATCTTCGATCTCGACGCCATGATAGATGGAGACATAGTTCTGGACCTTGACCCGATCTCCCAGGACGACGCCGGTATCGACATATACCCCTTTGCTGATGATGCATTCCCGTCCAACGACGGCATGCTCTCGTATCTGGGCTTGGTGCCAGATAGATGAGCCCTTGCCAATCGTGGCGAGGGGCGATACGTCAGCGGTGGGATGAATGCGAATCGGCATCATGTGTCCTGATCGTCCCCACAACGACGAGCAGTCGGGGGAGAGTTAGGGAGGATACGAGAGTCGGCGGTCGGCGCAACCACAACCATGCTCCTGGCAAGCATCCCTTACTGAGGGGCGTTCCGCGCACGGGCCGTCCTGGCCTTGGCACACTGGGGGCCAACGGGGTCTAGGGCGTTCGCTCGGTTCGAGCGTCTGGGGCCGGTCATGGCGTCACGTCCAGCGTTGGGATGGGTAGTGCTCGGTGAGACCGGTTACGAGCTGGTGCCGCAGGGGCGTGCCCTACGGTCGCCGAAGCAGCCCCATTGTAGCACAGGTGGTAGCAGGGCGCAAGCGGGCGCAGCCGAGGTCCTCGGCTGCGCCAAGAGGAGGGAATACAGGGGAGGTCGAACGTCGTGGCTACCGCCGCGGCAGCCTACCGCCGCGGCAGGTCTACCCCCACGGCAGCCTATCGCCGCGTCATCGGCAGCCAGAGCACGCGCGCCTCGGGCATGGGCCCCGGGTCCTCGGGGACGGCCTCGGGGATGGTGGCCGTGAGGTTCACCTCCACGCGGAGGCCGGGCTGCCAGGTGATGGTCTGGCTGGCCGTCACGTTGCCGATGGTAAAGGCGATGCGATCACCGGTGGCGCCGCCCTCCCGCTGGGGGGTGGCGGGGTTATCCGCCGGCACCGTCAGGGTGTAGCGGCTGCCGTCGCCCCGGCGCTCCGTCGCGGCCTGGGCCACCATCGCCCCACCGATCCAGGCGTTCACCGTCATGCCCGCCGGCGCCGTGACGCCGTTCAGCATCACCGCGCCCGAGAGGGTGGCGGGCTCCGGGGCCTCCACGTGGTCGACCATGGTCCAGGCCTCCCACGTCTCGTACTGCACGAAATCGTACGCCAGGTAGCAGTAGCCGTCACGCCCCCAGTGCGGGCCCCAGGAGTTCACCGTCTTGAGGCCGCCCGTGGCATCATCATAGCCGACCACGAACATGGCGTGGCCACCGTAGAACGTCTCGTCCTCGCTCGGGCGGCGGAGCACCGGGTTACTCGCCGTGACGCGGTAAAAGCTCGAGTAGACGGGCACGGCGATGACAAAGGGCTTGCCCTCGGCCAGGAGCGCCTTGAGCGTGGCGATATCGGCCGTCCCCTCGCGCTGGTAGATGGGCGCAAAGCTCTCCAGCCGATAGTCCCAGGCGTCCTGCAGCACGGCGGACGATGGCTGGGTGCAGGTATCGCCCGGATTGTAGGGGAAGGCGGCCATCGAGGCGGCGCCCTTGTCGCGCAGGATGGCGAACCCGCTGTAAAAGCTCATCCCGGCATCGCGATCGCAGTCGCTGCTGGGGCGCTGGTTATAGATAAAGGCCGGGCTGAACTGGTGTTCAGGCGTCATCACGCTCCAGCCCCGCTCCATGCGCTCCTGAAAGCTCTTGTAATAGTACCCGACGGCCCAACCGACGCAGCTCCCCTGGGCGCCCTGGTTGCCGACGGGCGGGAGGTGCTCGCTGAGGTCCACCATGGAAGGGAGGGCGTGCAATCGCAGGCCGCTGAGGTGCGCGGTATCGAGGAGGGGCACCTCGACCTCGGAGGGCACGAGGCCCAACACGAACTGCCCCGCCTCCGGCGGGATGGCGGGCTCCTCGGCCCGAACCACCGGCAACACCACCATTGTCAGGGCGAATACCACGATCCCAGTGATCGCCACCACGCTCAGCCGCGCACGCCCGGCATCTCTCACCACTACGGTCCCTCCCATACGGGGTCGTCCATCTGTGCTCAGGATAGCAGGTGGGTGGAGGGATGGAGTTAACGGGCCGTGAATGATGCCTAAAGGCGGCATCAAGCCGGCGTAAAGGTAGCGTCAAGGGTGAGACAGACAATGGTGCGCTGTGGAGGGGTTGTGCGCGATGTGGCGTTGCCAGAGGGCCGGGCTGAGGAAGGGTGACCGGAGGTTGTGGCCGAACGGATGCACAAGGATGTTCGAGACGAGCGGGCTATCCTGGCGGGACTCCCCGCCGCTGTGACACTATCGCATGTTCATACGTCGATCCGAGGATGCGTTGCCTGGGGTCGCTGCGCCGTGGGCCGTCCACGGCGCAGCGACCGCGTTCACCAGTCTACCAACGATACAGCACCGTATAGGTCAGCGTGACCTCACCATCGGCCGGGACGGTGAGGTCCCAGCGCGCGGTGGTGGCGTCCAGCATCAGCGGTTTGGCCGAGCTGTCCGTGATCTCGGCATCTTGGGCCCGGAAGAGGTGCTCGATGACGCGCACCACCACCTGTTCCGCCTTGTGGTTGCGAATGGTGATCTCGTAGCTCTCCTCGATGCTGCGCTCCCCGATCTGCCGGAACTTGGTCTGCACCCGCTCGCCGACGATATCAAAGGCGTCGCCCAGGTACAGGGAGAGCTCCTCATCCCTGGGGGTATGATCGATCAGGTCCTCACCCACGAGCTCGGCGCCGCCGTCCACGTCCTCTTTGTAGACGCGCACCGTGCCGCGCGGCAGCGGCAGGCCGAGGCCACTCTCCTCGGCGTTGACGAACTCGACGCGCACCTGCACCTTGGTGTCGCTCTGTACGCCATAGCCGGGATCGCTGATGACGCCATACCATGGGAAGAACTGGGGTGAGGGCGAGTAGACGAACACCTTCTCCGCCTCGACCTCGGGCGCCGAGGCGAACTCGATCTGTTTCGTCTGGCGATCCTGTACAGTAACAGGACGCTGCACCTCGTACAGATGATACTCAAAGAAGGCACGCTCCTCGACTTGGGGCGTGGCGGCCGGGCGCCCCGCCGCCTTTTCCATCAGGAGGACATCCTGTACCACGGGCCCGACGCGGTTGATGTCGCCCGCCACCAGCTTGAGCCGGGCATCGCGATAGGCCGCGCCGCTATGGTTATCCAGCGTCACCCAGCCGTTGAGCGCCAGGGCGGTGTCGTCGGCGTTCAGCAGCGCGACATAGTCCGCCTGCCAGGTGATGCCCTGGGTGAGGTAGGTAACGCGCACGTCCTGCTCGCCGGCCTCCGCCGCGCGCAGCAACCAGACCAGCGTGGGCCGAGTGATGAGCCCCTCGGGCAGCTCTGGGAAGCTGAACTCCTGAACCTGGCCGAGCTTGATAACGCGCACGCCATCGGCGGTGGCCAGGATGAGGTCATCGGCGCCCCAGAGGAGGGTGCCACGGATGGTGGTGCCCTCGGTGGTGCGCACGGTGATCGCCTCGTCGATGTAGCGCTGCAGCAGGCGGCTGCTGTTCACCAGGTCGTACTCGTAATTCTGCTCGAGCACCGCCATCCCCTCGGGGTCGGTGAGCGACACCACGTTCACGCTGGTGGGCTCGATCATGGCGGCGACATCGGCAAAGCGCACGACGTTGTCACCGGCCTCCAGGTCCAGCGTGCGCACCTCCTTGACCAGCCCGACGTTCTGATTGTAGACGGTCAACTCGATGCCCGGTTGCACATCCTGGGCATTCACTGGCTGCACCTCCTCGGCGGGCGCGGGCTCGCTGGCCTCGGTGGGCTCGGCGGTGCCAGGCGGCGTGGGGGTCTCGGTGGAGCGCGCCGGCGTCGGCGTGCGCGTCTGCGCCAGGCCCGATGTGGCCAGCATCAGCATCAAGCCCAATAGCAGCACCGTGGCGAGCGTGGAGCGGGCCCTCGTGCTCTTCATGGCGGCTCTCCTTCCGGCAGGGGTCAGGGATACGATCCGTAGGGGCTGTGATCTAGAGACGCCGCGGGCGGCAGCGCGGTTCCCACAGCGATGCAACGGCACAGCGCCATTGTAGCGCGGCGGAGGTGCACTGGCAACGGCGGGCGCCGGCGAGGGATGGGGCTGGTCTAGACGACGCCGGCGCAGCGCAGGACGCCGAGGGTGATCGCCGATCCCGCCACGGCGCCCATCACCGTCTGCGCCACGGTATGGGCGCCCACCTTGACGCGCGCCCAAGCCACCAGGGGCACCAGGAGCAACAGGGGGGCGGCGCCGATGCCCAGCGTCGCGGTGAGCAGCGTCGTCGACGCGGCGATGCTCGACACGTGCTGGCTGATCTTCCACCCGATGGTGATGAGGTGGTTCAGGAGCACGAGGAGCAGCGCGCTCTGAAAGGCGACGACCAGCAGGCGTGGGCCGTCGAGGGTGAGCAGCAGGCCGAGGGGCAGGGTGACGGCCATCACCGAGGCGATCACCGGCACGGGCTGCAGGCGCTCGCGTCGGTCCGAGATGTGCCAGTCGCTGATGGCGCCACGCGCCAGCTCGCGGCGCAGGAGCAGCAGCGGCACCGCCACCGAGACCAACGCGATGCCGCCGACCCACAGCAGCCCCCGGTACCAGGGGGTGACCTGGTAGACCCCGAGGACGAGCAGCAGGGGGAGGACGACGTACTGGGGGCTGAGGAACCGCGAGATCACCGTGGCGGTGCGCTGCGACCAGCGAATCTCGCTCACCAGGGTCCCCACCACGATGAGGATGCCGCCGGTAACGGCGGCGGCGGTCATCGTATCGCCGGCCAAGAGGACGCCAAAGATCGCCGCGAACACGGGCTCGCCGGCAAAGATGAGCGCCGTGTGCGTGGGCGTCGTAAAGCGCTGCATCGCCGTCTGCACGGCAAACGCGACGGCGGTCGCTAGGATGCCGGTAAAGGCGGCGGCAAAGCGCACCGATGGACCCGGCACGGGAAAGGGCCCCGGCGCCAGGAGGCTGATGCCGGCGCTCAGCACCCCCACGGTGGCCACCTGCACGATGGTCAGCGCCAGCGGGTCCATCGCCGGGGCATAGGCGCTGACGGCGACGATGTGCAGCGCAAAGGATACCGCGCCCCCCAGGACGATGAGGTCCCCCGCGGCCACGTGCAGGTCGTGGGTGAGCGTCAGCAGCGCGAGGCCGACGGTCGCGAGGCCGACGCCGATGAGGGCGGGCGGCGACGGCCGCCGCCGCAGGAGCAGGGCGGAGAGGATGGGCACCAGCACCACGCAGAGCCCGGTGATAAAGCCCGCTTTGGAGGCGCTGGTGTACTGCAGCCCGAGGGTCTGGAGGGCATAGCCGACAAAGAGACACAGCCCAATGAGGACGCCGGCGCGCACCCCCCGCCATCCGAGCCGGCGGAGCCGCCGGCCGCCGATGGCGAGAAGCGCTCCTGTCGCCATGGCAAAGCGGAGCGTCAGGAAGGGAAAGACGGGGTATGCCGAAACGGCGTCCTTCACCATCACAAAGGTCCCGCCCCAGACGACGGCGACCAGAAACAGGAGGGCGTCGGCCCCGAGTTGTTGCGACGCGCGCTGTGGCCGCGTGCGGGTACCTATCGATACGCTATCAGGCATGGCGATGTGACTCATTCTAGCCCTGGAGCTCGCCACGAACCGTACGGTAGAGGCTTTCGGCGCCCAGTTCGTCCAGGGTGTAGCAGTTGCCGTCGAGGGCATCGGCCAACTCCTGGGCGAGCCCGCGATCCAGGGATTCGTGCTCGGTGTTGATGACGACGGCGCGCGTCTTGCTGCTGGCGATGAGGTCGGCCACCAGCAGCGCTTCGTCGCGCGGCGGCATCCCCGTGAGGGAGACGTTGCCCGCGCCGTCGGTGAGCAGGATGAGCAGCGGCATGATCTCGGGGTTCTGGCGCTGCTCGCGCTCTATCACCTGGTGGGCCAGGAGCAGCCCCGCCGAGAGGGGTGTCTTGCCCCCCACGGGGATGTCGCGCAGCGCTTCCTGGGCCATCTCGACGCTGGAGGTCGGCGGCAGCACGAGCGCGGCGCGATCCTTCTGAAAGCTCACCAGGCAGACGCGGTCGCGCTTTTGGTAGGCGTCGACCAGCAGGGACATGATGGCGCCCTTGGTGGCCTCCATGCGCTCAGCGGCGGCCATCGACCAACTGGCGTCCACGGCAAAGACGATGAGGTTGGCGGCTTTGCGGACGCGCACCTTGCGGTGGAGGTCCTCATCCCGGATGGCTACCGCGGGGCCGTCCGCCTGGGCCGCACCGCCGGCGGTGGCGTGCCGTCGGCGTTGGTTGGGCGCGGCCTGGCGCACGGTGGCATCCAAGGCAATGTCAGAATAGTCCCCCGGCGCCCGGCGGGCGCGGTTGTAGCGCCCCCGCTTGCGCGTGGTTACCGTGTAGCTGCGCCGACCACCGG
>DUUT01000166.1 GCA_012841405.1 Chloroflexota bacterium | reverse complement strand
TGGGGCTGTTGCGGGAGCGGGCGGTGTCGCCGCTGCCGTGCCAGTCTCTGCGCCGGATGGCGCCTCGATCCCCCCTTGGTCGTCGTGCGCACCGTCGACGATCGCCGTACGCACTCGCACCACATCCCCCTCCGTCGCTGCCATGATCGTGTCCTCCCCTGCTGTGTTGCGCGCCAAGCGCTCGCGCTGCCCTACGGCGGCATCTTGACGGTGCTGTCTCGCATCCTCCAGCAGCAACCGCCCACCGGCCGCCGGGTTGACGACCACGTCCACCGAGTTCACCCGATCGATGCGCACCACCTCCTTCACTGCGCTCCCTGTTGCGCTGGCTGGCCCCAGGCGCGCCCACATGTCGGCGGATAGCCCCAAGAAGGGCCGCTCCGCTGCCTGTGCCGCCAGGCCACCGATCCACCGCGCCGTCTCGTACAGCTCGAGGTGCGCCACCAGGCGCTCTGCCGCCGGGTCATAGCGCACATCGCGGATGCACCCCGCGAGATCGCGCACCGACCGTCCCCCAGCCCTGGCCGCACCCAGCGCCGTAGGGTGGTCCACAAAGCAGGCGACCCCCTCGAACAGCGTGGCAGCGCCCTCAAGCACGCGGGCGGGAATGGCCAACCCATTCGCCACTCCCGCCCGCATCACCGGCAACAGCTGCTGCCCTTCGATCATCGATCCTCCTTTCCTGTGCGTTTCCCCCAGGCTCCCCGCTCGAACGTCGGCACCTCGTGCCGCCGGCACCCCATCGCCACCCGATGCCCAACCCCTCTACGCCCCGTCGCGCTCCGCCAGCACGGACTCAAAGGTCACCGTCACGTCCATATCGGGCAGGCCCGCGCGACGGGCCGCCTGGCGCACCACGTCCTCGACGATCTGGCGAAAGACGAGCTGTCGGTGGGCAAAGTGGCGCAGCGTGGCGATGCCCATCTCGCGCGCCGTGGACCGGTTGGCCGACTCTCCCTCGGCGAGATAGTGCAGTGGCACCCCCGCACCCGCCGCGATCATCAGCCGGAGCGCCTTGCCATCGGCCTGGACATCGTCCGCGCCGATGTGGGGTTGCACCGCATGCCACGTCTCGTTGCCATCGGTCACAATGATGGACCCCGGGCTGGGGATGCGGCTGTACTGGGCGCGACGCGCCTCGAGCTGCCCCGGCAGCGCCCCCTCTACCTTGACGTGCCACAGATAGGCGCCCTTGTAGCGGTTGATGCGCACCCGATCCTCCAGCCACATGGTGTAGCGATCGAGCCACACAGCGATCTGCGCCAGGTCCGACAGCCCACGGACGTCACCGGCTCCACGGTTGATGGCATAGTGCAGCATAACCTGGTCGGCATCGTCGTCACCGGCAACGCCCGCCCACCAGCGCCCCTCGGGGTCGGCGGTCAGCTGGTGGTAGCGCAGCTCGCGCTCCAGATCGTCCGGGTCAGTCTCGATGTGGTCGATGAGCAGCGCCGGCACCTCGCGCACGTACGACATGCGGGAGACGGGATTTCGCGAGAGCACGAGGAACAGCTCACCGCTTCGGCTCAGCTCATCGCACCAGCGATACACTCGCCCGGCAATACGGTTCAGCGGATCCTCCCAGAAGGCATGCGCCCAGGGTGGGCCCTCCAAGCGCGCCCCTGCGCCGATAACGAAATCCGTCGTCATCGCCACCAGCCGCGCCGCCAGAGGATTCGTGCGCGCCAACGTCGCCACCTTTTCCAGGGTCGTACGTACCTCATGCCACGGGCACGCCTGCGGCTGACCGTCGGTCACATTCCGCCAGTAGCGATCGTCCACCGCCTTGAGGGCCGCCTGCACGCGCGCATCGACGTCGCGCGCCAGCACGTGGTCGAGGAGCCAGTCTCGCAGCGCCATGATGCACCTCCCACGATCAGAACATTTGTTCTATTTCTACTCTATATACCCCGTGAGAAGTGAAAAACTTGCAGGGGAAAGCGACGAATCGTTCACAACTGTGAACGATTCGCTCCCGAGGACGCGGTGCTGGGGATATCATCCCGGCGCCGGCGGGATGATCACGCGGGGCTGGTGCTGCTCTGACGTGGGGGCACGCCGAGCTCGCCTCCATCGATCGCCGGGTTACGGGGGATCGGCCGCGGGTGTCAGGTTACCGGCAGCGACAGAGCCATGCGCTGGCCCGTGACACCTGCCTCCTGACACCCGCGACCACGTGCTCACTCCTATACGCCAAGAGACGCGCTACGCCGGCCACTCTTCGGTGCGGTACGTATCCACCAATGAGCGCACGCGCAGTGCGCCGCGCAGCGCCTGCACGGTCATGGGCTGCTGGGGGTACACGACGATCTCGGTCGGGCGCCCGGGCGCCACATGCACGAAATTGTCGCTGAAGCGCGCCTCGCCGTCGGCAAACGCGATCCAGGCCCACAGCGCAGGGCGGGCCGCCTCAAGCCGCACGCGATAGCCGCCGTCGGCGTCGGCATCCTCCACCTGGAGAGTAATCTGTGGGTCAGCTAGTTCCAGGTGCTTGGGCCGGGCATACGTCGCCAGGTTGGTCGAGACGACCTCCCCACCTACGCGGAGCTCGAGCCACACGAGGAGCTCGCGCGGTCCGCAGGCCTGGAGGAGCGCCCGCAGGTCCAGCGTGGCGACAGGCCCCGTAGCGCGGGCGCTCACCGCCGCCGGCAGCGTGCCGCCGTCCAGCCGCTCACCCGTCACCGACATGGCCTCCCAGGTCACCTCTCCTGCGACGCGCTCGCCCGTGTCGTTGGTCACGTGCACCTCGAGCGTGCCCGCACCTCGATCCTCCACCGCCGACACGAGCACGGGCGCATAGAAGTGGCGCGCCATATAGTGGAGCGCCTTCCACCGCCCAAGAGAGTCGATGGACGACCAGCTCGCCACCGGCCAGCAGTCGTTCAGCTGCCAGTAGAGGGTGCCCATGCCGCGCGGCATGCCGCGGCGCCAGTGCTCGACGGCATACTTGATCGCCATCCCCTGGAGGATCTGGCTCAGCCACAGGGTCATATCGAACGCCGTGGGCAGGCGGAACCAGTCCAGCAGGTACGTCATGATGGTGGTGTTGCCAATGCCACTGCGCTGGTGGTGCTCCATCACATAGCTGGTGATGTTGCGATCCTGCGACAGGGTGTAGGTGGCTACCGTCTTGGGCTCGGGGAACGACTGGAAGCCGAACTCGCTGTTAAAGCGATGCGTACAGGTGCGGTACCACTCGAACGGCATCTTGCCGTGCCAGACGTTCCACAGGTGCGCATCACCGCTATCGGGATTGTTGAAATCACCACGGTCGCCCACGGGCGTGTGCGGGCTGGCCGGCCAGTAGTCGGTTTCCGGGTCGAGCCGTGCCACCACTTCCGGCAAGAGCTCGTCAAAGAGCCGGCCATAGTCCTCCCAGCTCATCGTCGTGTCCGTCCACGCATCGCCCACCAGCCCTTGCTCCAGCTCGTTGTTGCCGCACCACAGGGCGAGGCTGGCATGGTGACGCAGTCGGCGGACGTTGTCCTCCGCCTCGGCTCGGACGTTCGCCATAAAGGCGCGATCGAACGTGGGGTAGGTGCCGCAGGAAAAGATGAAATCCTGCCACACGCACAACCCAAGCTCATCGCACAGGTCATAAAAGTCGTCGCTCTCATAGATGCCGCCGCCCCACACGCGCAGCATGTTCATGTTCGCTGCGGAGGCATCCGTCAGCAGCTGCGCATAGCGCTCTTGCGTCAAGCGCGACACGAACGTATCCGCCGGGATCCAGTTGGCGCCCTTGGCGAAAAAGGGCACGCCGTTGACGACGAACTGGAAGGATTCGCCCCACTCGTCGGGATGCCGATCGAGCCGCAGCGTGCGCAGGCCGATGCGCCGCCGATCAGCATCGAGCACGCGCCCCCGGCCATCGCACAGCGACACCGTCAGCTCGTACAGCGGCTGCTCGCCCATGCCGTTGGGCCACCAGAGGTGCGGGTCGTCCGCGCGCAGGTGCGCCACACCCTGCGCCGTGTCATCCCCTCCGGCGGTGAGGGGCGTCGCCGCCTCGGCCACCGTCGCACCGTTGAACACGAGGCTCACCGTCGCTTCCAGCGCCGCAGGCGTCACCTGCTCCGCCGCCACGCGCACCGTCACGTCCACCCGCCCAGGCGTCGCATGATCCTGCAGCACGTGCACGTCGCTCAACCGGGCACCGTCAAAGGCCACGAGCGCGATGTCGCGCCAAATGCCGCTGCTCGTGAGGATCGGGCCCCAGTCTCAGCCAAAGCTGCACGGCTCCTTGCGCAGCCAACCACCGTCAAAGCTACGATGGTCGCCCACACTCCAGGCTGGCAGGCGCCGCTGGGCATCCTTCGCACGGAGGTACGGCGCCGGCGCAGCGAACGTCACCTCGATGACGTTCTCGCCGACCCGCAGCAAGCGCCTGACGTCAAACTCCCAGGTACGGAACATGTTGTCCGTCGTGCCCACCAGCTGGCCGTTCAGCCGCACGGTGGCCAGGGTGTCCAGCCCCTCACAACGCAACATGACGCAGTCTCGGGCCAGCAGGTCCTCCGTCACGCGAAACGGACGGCTATACACCCAGTCCGTCTCGCTAATCCATTGCAGCTGTAGCTCGTTGTCGCGATAGTAGGGGTCCGCGATCCGTCCGGCGGCCAAGAGGTCCGTGTGCACGCATCCCGGCACCGTGGCGGGGATGCACTCCTCCTCCCCTGCGGCGCGCAGCTCCCAGACGCCGTTCAGAGGTAACCTTTGCATCTCTACTCCTGTGCGTATTGTTGCTGTGTGTGAATACCGATTGTGTGTCGATCTCTCCGCGCGCACGCCGAGCACGCGACATGAGCGCAACGCGCCGCAGGCGGGTACCTCCCCCCCCGCCTCTACCCGCTGAGCCGTGTGGTGGCCCGTTCCATCGTCTCCGAGTACTCGCCCTCGCGCGCGGCGCTGGCCAACTGCGCTCGCTGGTAGAACAGCTCCTGGGCGATCTGGACGTTCTCCGCCTTGCCGCTCCAGGCCTCCATCGCCGGGCCCTGCAGGGCGCGCGCAAAGGAGAAGGTCAGCTCCCACGGTGCCTCGCCCATCTGGTTCATGGCGTTGAGGTTCATGGTCGCTTGCTCGGGCGTCTGCCCGCCCGAGAGGAACACCACTCCCGGGACCGCCGCCGGCACCGTTCGCTGCAGCGTGCGCAGCGTCGCCTCCGCGACGGCAGTGGGGTCCATATCCTCCAGGGAGCCCTTGCCGGGCACCACCATGTTCGGCTTGAGCAGCATCCCCTCCAGCAACACCCGCTGCTCAAAGAGTTGCTCGAACGTGTGGTGCAGCGTCGCCGTGGTGACGCGCTCGCAGCGCTCGAGGGTGTGATCGCCATCCATCAGCACCTCGGGCTCGACGATGGGCATCAGGCCCATCTCCTGGCACAGCGCGGCGTACCGTGCCATGGCGTGGGCGTTGGCGACAAGGTTCCCGCGCGTGGGCGTGCCGTCGCCGATGCGGATCACGGCCCGCCATTTGCAGAACCGCGCCCCCATGTCGCGATACTCGGCCAGGCGCTCGCGGAGGCCGTCGAGCCCCTCGGTCACCACCTCCCCGGGAAAGTTGGCCAACTCGGTCGTACCCATGTCGACCTTGATCCCAGGGATGATCCCCTTGCCCACCAGGACATCACGCAGCAGGACGCCATCCGTTGTGGACTGCCGAATCGTCTCGTCGTACAGAATGACGCCGCTCAGAAACGTCTCGATGCGCGGCGTGGTGAACAGCATCTGGCGATAGTCCCGACGCGTCTCGGGCGTGGACTCGACACCCACCGCCGAGAAGCGCCGCGTGATCGTGCCGGTGCTCTCGTCGGCCGCCAGAATGCCCTTACGCTCCGCCACCAACTCTTGTGCCGTGGTGATGAGATCGAGATCCGTCATCTGTGGAACCTCCTCACTATTCACCATCCGTGCCATGAGGGGACACCGCGTCGGCGGATACACGCATAATCAGTATAGCCGAGCCGCCGAGCATTGGCCAGATCCCGCAACAGCCGGGGTGCGCCCAGCCTAGGTCGTGTTTGGAAAAAGGGCCACAGCGTCGTTCTGAGCGCTGCGAGAAACCTTGTTTGTGGGCGTCGAGGCCCCTCGTTTACGCTCGAGGCGACATCGTTTCTACGTCGGGTGCGTTCTTGACACACGGCCTCGAGCCAGAACGGCATCCACCTCGACGCATCGGGCCGACACCCCGGGCTGAGTTAGCCCTGCCCCCCCCAACAGATCGTCCAAGCGCGTGCCGTTGATAAAGATGATCGTGTCCCGCACGGCGGCGAACTGGAGCACGGTGCTCTCCAGCTGCGCTCGCACCCGAGGCTCGTCGCAGACCCCACCGATCTGTAGGGTCCCCACGAGACGCACGATGGCCGTATCACCGACCAGATCGACCGCCTCTACGCGTAGGTCCGACTGCCCCAGCGCGTTATAGAGGTCAGACCGGTCGGGGATGGCTGGCCCCAAGGCCAGCAGCTCGTCGAGGGCCGCAGGCAGCGGCGCGCGCGTGGGCAAGATGTCGCGCACCACCCCGGGAACCACCGCATCGCCACAGCCGATGTCGCCCGCGCCCAGAGCAATCGCATAGAGCCGCACTTCGATGGCCACGCCTGGCGTCGCCGTAGGCGTCGGCGTGGGCGTGGGCGGAATCGGTTGCCCAACCACGAGGAACTCGGCCAGGGCGCTGATGGGCAGCTGAGCCACCGTGCTCATGAGCACCAGCCAGCGTTCCGCGGGCTGCGCTGTCACGGGGATAGACACATGGGCCAGCGCGCGGCCCTGCGCGTCGGCGACCACCGTCGCCACCACCGACAGCTCGCCAAAGCTCCTGCCCAGCAGAACGTTCACCGTCGCATTGCCCGTCAGGCCCGCCCCAAACACCTGCACCACGGTTCCCGGTGGCCCGCTGTTCGGCGACAGCGTAACAGAGGCCACACCCACCGGTGGAAAAGGCGTCGGCGTGCGCGGCGGCGGCCTGAACCCTGGGTCGTGAATCACCAGCACCTGCCCGGCCAGAATCCGATTCGGGTCGGTGATCCCCGGGTTGACGGCCAGGAGCGCCTCCACCGTCGTGCCAAAGCGCTGAGCGATGCTAAAGAGCGTCTCGCCCTCACGCACGACGTAGATGTTCGGCCCGCCGCTGGGCAACACCAGGCGCTGCCCCACGAGGATGCGATTGGGGTCCGGCACCCCGGGGTTGGCGGCGAGGATCTGCTCCACGCTCACCCCACACCGTCGAGCGATGGAAAAGAGCGTATCGCCCTCGACCACGGTATAGATGGGGCCGCACAGCCCCTGGGCCTGCACCGGCCCTCCGAACAGTGGGAACATCAGCAAGAGCACGCCGAGCAGAACGGTGCGTGTGCGCATGGAACCACCTCCTCCCTCGCATGGCCAGAGGCTCCGCATGGGGGTGTCAGAGGGCGGAGAAATTGCGGGAGGTGGATGCGGACGATCGCAGAACGCGAAGCATCGTGCGAGGGTCACTGTCGCGCTGGGCGCTATACCCAGCACTACCCTTATTCTACCGCCCTCTCGGGGTCTGTCAACGGTGTAGCGGTGGACAACAGAGCCCGCAACAGGCTACACTCTGTACACATATCTGCCTAGTCGCCCCCTCATCCCGATCCTGCGTGCCCTGGCGACGCCACGTCTATCGGAGGTATCCCATGAGTGCGAGCAGACCCCTGTCGGGTGAACCAGGCACGGACGACACGCCCGTGCAGGCGACGGGCGAACAGATCTATGATGTATTGATCATCGGCGCGGGACCGGCGGGCACATCCACCGCCATCTATACCGTGCGCGCCGGCCTCAGCACGCTCGTCGTCGACAAGGGCGCGGCGAGCGGTGCCCTGGCGCTCACCACCAAGATTGCCAGCTATCCCGGAGTGCCCGAGACAGTCACCGGCGCCGAGCTTCTCCGCAGGATGCGCGATCAGGCCGCTGGGTTTGGCGCCCAGTTCGTTCAGGATCGCGTCCTCTCGGTCGAGCTGGACTCGGATCCCAAGGTCCTGTGGACGACCGAGGGGCTCTACCGCGGACGCACCGTCGTCATCGCCACCGGCTCCATGGGACGCACACAGACCGTCCCCGGGGAGGAGCGCCTGGTGGGTCGTGGGGTCTCGTACTGCGCCACCTGCGATGGTGCCTTCTGCAAGGATGAAGAGGTCGCCGTGGTGGGCAACACGCCCGAGGCCCTCGAGGAGGCGCTGCTGCTGACGCGCTGGGCGAGCCGCGTCCACCTGCTACCCCCTGCCGACACGTTCCGCGCCCCCACAGCGCTTGTCACCGAGGTCCTCGAGCACTCCAAGATCGAGGCGCACCCGCCGGTGCGCGTGCTCGAGGTTCTGGGAGAACAGGCCGTCTCGGGCGTGCGCGTCGCGCCGCGCGGCGACTCGGAACGCACCCTGGCAGTGACGGGTGTGTTCATCTATACCCAGGGGAACCGCCCCATCACCGATTTCCTCAAGGGCCAGCTCGCGTTGAGCGAATCGGGCTGCATAGAGGTCGATGAATCGCGGCAGACGAGCGTGCCGGGTGTGTTCGCCGTGGGCGATGTCCTCTGTACCCACCTGCGTCAAGCGGTGATCGCCGCAGCGGACGGCGCCATTGCCGGCATGGCCATTGAGCGCCATCTCTCCCGTCGCGAGAGACTGCGGCCCGACTGGAGCTAGAGGCCGCACGGAGAGGCATACCCATCGCGCCCGAGCGTACTATCGCCCGTGCCCTGGCTCGGCGATGCCTCGACACGTTCCTGGCCCTTGGCCGGGAGACGCCCTCCATCCAGGATGACACTGCCTTGGCCACCGGTGCGGCGTTTCCCGGCGACCGATCGTCGCCCCTCGCAGGTTGGCCTTTGATGACAGGAGGACGCGAGATGACGAACGTACTGGTTGTTGTTCACAGCGTGACGGGCCACACGCGGGCCCTGGCTGATGGCGTGATCGAGGGGGCTCGCTCCGTCGAGGGCGTGTCGTGTCGGCTACTGGCGGCAGCCGAAGTGACCAACGATGACCTGCTGGCCGCCGATGCCATTATCGTCGGCTCGCCGACGTACTTTGGCCAGATGGCAGCCGACGTCAAGCACATGTTCGATGCCTCCAACTCGATCTATGGGCGACTGGAGGGCAAGGTGGGCGCGGCGTTCACCACCGTAGGCGCCGCCGGTAGCGGCCACGAGACGACGAATCTCTCGATCATCACCGCCATGCTCGTGTCCGGCATGGTCGTGCCCGGTTTTGCCAGCGGCCCCACGCCCTGCTTTGGGGCGTTCTCCGTGGGCATGCCCACCGAACGCGAGCTGCGCTCGGCGCGCCACATGGGTGAGCGCGTCGCGACGCTGGCGGCGCGGCTGTCCTCTGCTTAAGCGGTGTACCCGTTTCATCACAGAGGGCGACACCCCGGTGGGAGTGTCGCCCTCTGACTGATGAGCGGGTATAGCCCGGCGGCTACTCTGGCGTCCACGCTTGGCTGCGCAGCTCACCCTCCTGTATGCGATCGAGGGTCTCGCGGATGGTGTCGATGGTGTCATCGATGCTCATGCCGGTGGCCCGCGCTGCCGCCACCACATCCTCCATCACGATGCGGCGCTCATCACCGTGCCGATTGTCTGGCTCCATACAGCCGCAGTTGAGGCACATCGTCCGCCCCTCCACATGAACCATCGCCTCCGCCGACACCGTCACTGAACGCAGGCGCTATGCGGCGCGCCAGAGGTCGCTCCTCGCCGAGCACTGGCGCACCGCTGGTGGCTGACGTCAGACTCTTAACTCATTATGGCGGAATAGGGCCACCTGTCAATCCCCCTGTGCCAGGTGCCCCCACCGCACCACGCCTTGCCTGCAGGTCGCCTTTACAGTAAGCTTGGAGTAGCGTTCTCGTGCACTCCATCTGGCCCCTCGAGGACGGGTGGCGTTGTGCGGAGGAGGCACCATGAGCGATCTCTATGTTGGGGGCGTGACCTTTTCGGGCGACGACCGCGATCGCGCGCATTTTTGGGGCGAGGTGTTCAACCTCGGAAGCGAGCCGCAGCGGTGGATCAAGGTCACCATTCGCCTCCGCGACGCGGCCGGCAACGAGCTGGCCGCCGAATCCGATATCGTAGGCCTCGAGTGGACCCTGCCGGGAGCGCGAAACCCCTTCCACATCCGCTTCCTTACACCGCCCCCCGGCTGGTCCAGCTATGACATCACCGTCTCTGGGCAGGTACACGACTTTGCGGACCTCACCGCGCCACAGCCGCATACCGGGCTCCTGGTCGAACGCATCCACTTTCGAGAGATGGAGCGCGCCGGCCTGCGATGCAGCATCGTCGGCCTGTTGAGCAACAAGGGCGTCGCCCCGGCCACCCACGTCAAGGTCGCTGGCACCCTCTATGGGCCCGACGGCAAGGTCGTCGGCGTACTGAGCCCCTACATGGTCCCGCGGGGCGTGCTCTCCGCGGGGGACTCGATGCCGTTTGAGCTCAAGTACTATGCCCTGGGCGGTGCTGTGGCCAACTATACTGTACAGGTACAGGGCCGCGTGCCGATGCCATAGGTCACCATCGCTGCTCGCGCATCCGGCGGGCCTGCGGCCCTTTTTTCCACACACTATCTAGGCTGCCACCACTTCGGCGGCGGCCCGCTCCATCGCATCGAGCGTCTCCTCAATGTCGCTCAGGGCGTGCGCCGCTGAGAACCCATGGTGTGGCGAGACGTGATGGAGGTACACACCGCGCTTGAGGCACGCGCGGTGGAACTGCGCCATCATGGCCATATCCTGGCTCGCCATATCGCGATAGTTGCGCGGCTCCTGGTCCAGCCCAAAGAAGAGGCCGAACCGCGCCCCGACACCCTGCACCCAGGCAGGCGTCGCATACCGCGCAAGGATGTCGCGCATTCCGGCATAGAGGCAATCCCCTAGGGCGTTCAGATGCTCGTAGAACCCGGGTCGCGTGACCTCGATGAGAAAGGCGTGCGCCGCGGCCACCAGCACAGGATGGGCGTTGTACGTGCCGCTGTGCAGCGCCGGCCCCACCGGAGAGCACATCTCCATGATCTCGCGCCTGCCCAGAATCGCCGAGATCGGCATCCCGCCGCCCACCGCCTTGCCCAACACCGTCATATCGGGCAGCACCTCGGTTCCCAGCGCCGGCCCTGGGCCCACGCGAAAACCCGACAGGATCTCGTCGAACACCAGGACGATGTCGAGCTCGCGTGAGAGCGTGCGCAGCGCTTTGAGGAACTCGGGTGTGGGGCGAATCCCCCCCGAATCATAGTTGATGGGCTCCATGATGACGGCCGCCAGTGTGCCTGCCTGAGCGCGCAGGGTGCGCTCCAGCGCCTCGACGTCGTTAAACGGCAAGATCGTCACCAGCTCTCCATTGGCCGGTGGGATCCCTGCCGAATCGGGTACTGCCCGTGGCGCCTCGGCAGGGCCGGCCTCGTCCAACGGGGGCCAGTGGCTAAAGCCCACCGTGTCGTTCACACCGTGGTAGTGGCCCTCAAACTTGACGACGCCCCACTTGCCCGTATAGGCGCGGGCGATGCGCAGTGCGTGCCACGTCGTTTCGGTGCCTGACGAGGCAAAACGCACCATCTCGGCCCCCGGGAAGAGCCGTAACAGCCGCTCGGCCACTTCCACCTGCAGCTCGGTCTCGCAGGCGCACAGTACCCCGCGCTGCGCCGCCTCCGTCACCGCCGCCACTACCGCGGGATGCCCGTGCCCCAACAAGCTGGCGCCATGCGACACGCAGTAATCGATGTAGCGGTTGCCGTCGACGTCGAACAGATAGGCACCCTCCCCTCGCTCAAAGAATAGGGGGTGCCCCAGCGCCGGGTTCAGCCGCGCTGAGGCGTTCACGCCTCCCGGCATGACATGACGAGCGCGTTCGTACAGCGCCTCGCTCTGGCGATGGGTGTTCACCTCAGATATGCTCATGTGGCCCTCCTGCCGCTCGTATGCGTTCTACTGCCACGATTATACCAGATCGGACCGCACACCAACACCGCTGTATGTCGGTACCGCCCTGCCCACGCGTGTGCACCGCGGCTCCATCGGCTGTCTGGCGCAGCATCGCCCGATGCATCGCCTTAATTTTTGTTACCTCATCAACTTGGTTGACATTATCCAGGCTTGTCTGGTATACTGCATAAGAGAAGGTCGGTTCTTTTTCCTTCGCAGGCATTGACAGACCCGTGGGGTCGTGAAGGAGTACTCGCATGAGGCGATTGTCGACTCTGGATTGGATCGCCCTCATCCTCCTCATCATCGGCGGCCTCAACTGGCTGCTCGTGGGGCTCTTCAGCTTTGACCTTGTGGCTGCCATCTTTGGCGAGCTGTCCCTCATCAGTCGCATCATCTATATCCTCGTCGGCCTGGCAGCGCTCTACACGCTCTACCTCGCTACCCGTATCGGCCGCACCGAGGCGCCCTGATCGCTTGTCCGAGCGTCCACCACGCCCGCTCGGATGCATCCGCCGGTCATGGAGCCTCAGGGCCTGGCAAAGGCGCGCCCCTCAAGAGTGCGCCTTTGCCAAGTGCGCCGTCTGACCTGCCTTTCCCGATGACGGCCAGAGCCTCAAGAGTCCGTGCGCCCTGCCGAAACTCCGTGTACCGCGTGATCGCACCAGCGTTGCCCGACGCCGCTGCATCGCTACGCGAAACGCTGAGGAACGCGTCAGGCACGTCAAGTTCTGGGCGAACGGCGCGCTTCCGAGCGCACCGGCGGCGGACGCCGCTCCAGGAGGACGCGCCCAACCTGCTACGC
>DUUT01000165.1 GCA_012841405.1 Chloroflexota bacterium | reverse complement strand
GACCACCGGTGCGGCGCGGCATGCGGTCGATGGGCGTCGCCAGCTTGCGCGGCCGAAAGGCCTCGCCGACGGCCGCGGCGGTGTTGCCCGGATGGGGGGAGTTGAGGGACTGGGCGTCGGCGTGGTGGCCGCGCAGCGGGATGCCCTGGGGCGCCCCGCTGGGGTCCGGGAGCGGCTCACGGACTAGTACGTCCGTTTTTTTTTAGCGTCAGTCTCTTCGGCACCCTCGGCGTTGTGCGGCGACGCGCTCACCTCGGCGCGCGCCTGCTCGAGGCGCCGCTCGAGCTTGGTCATCTGCCCCTGGGTGTTCTCAAAGGGCTGGCGACGCAAGCGGTGGGGCAGGGCGAGCTCGGCGGCGAGCAGGATATCGAGCTCGTGGACGGCCTGGCGCCGCTCAAAGGCGGCGTGAGCGATGGCCGCCTTGAGGATGACGATATCCGCGCGGTGGCCATCGACCTCCATCTCGGAGGTCAGCTCGGCGATGGTGTACAGGTCGTCCGACGTGTACGTCACCTGAGGAAGCAAGAGCTGGGCGGCGACGATGCGCTGCGACAGCTTGGCTTCCGCGTCGCACCACTGCTCGCAGAACGCCTCGGGGTCCTGCTCGTAGAGCACGCGCCGGCGCAGGATCTCGACGCGCGCGTCCTTGTCGCGGATGCCCTGGATATCGACGCACAGGGCAAAGCGGTCGAGGAGCTGGGGCCGGAGCTCGCCCTCCTCGGGGTTCATGGTGCCCACGAGGATAAAGCGGGCCGGGTGCGAGAAGGAGATGCCCTCGCGTTCAACGACGTTGACGCCCATCGCCGCCGAGTCGAGGAGCAGGTCGACGACGTGATCGTCGAGCAGGTTCACCTCATCGACGTAGAGCAGCCCACGGTTGGCGGCCGCGAGAACTCCCGCCTCAAAGTGGCGCTCCCCCGTCTTGATGGCGCGCTCGAGATCGAGGGTACCCACGACGCGGTCCTCGGTAGCGCTCACCGGCAGGTCCACAAAGGGGGTTCGCCGCACGCTGACGGGCAGCGTCTCCCCCGCGGCGGCGCGCTGGCGGCAGCGATCGCAGCACGTGTCGAGGTGGTGGGGGTTGCAGTGGAATGGACAGTCGCTCACCACCTCGATATCAGGCAGCAGTGCGGCGAGCGCGCGGGCGGCGGTGGACTTGGCCGTGCCGCGCTCGCCGCGAATGAGCACGCCACCGATCTGTGGGCTGATGGCGTTGAGCACCAGCGCCCGGGTCATGCGCTCCTGGCCGACGATTGCCGTGAAAGGAAATACCTGCATCTCTTCGCTATCTCGCCCGTGTAGTAGGATATAGAGTATAGTGGGCAAGGGCGGGTGTGTCAATCGCGATGGGCCGGCCCGGGCACCCACCCCGCGTGCGGCAGGGCGGTGGCCGCGTGAGGGGAGCGGCGGTCATTCTTATGTCAGTCGCCTCGACTGTGCTATAATACCCCCATGATGAGACATCGCTATTTCCCCCGGATACGTTTCGGCCGTGACAAGACGTTCTGGCTTGTCGTCGGCGGCGTTTTTCTGTTATACGGTATCATGCGGCTCGGCGTGGTTGGCCTCCTGTCGGCCGTTGCGGCGCTGCTGGTGGCCATCACGGTGCACGAGTGCGCGCATGCCTGGGTGGCGGATCAGCTTGGTGACCCCACGGCGCGGCTGATGGGGCGCGTCTCGCTGAACCCCCTCGTGCACCTCGACCCCATGGGCTCGGTGATGATGGCAGTGACGATGGTGATGGGCGTGGGGATCGGCTGGGGCAAGCCGGTGCCCGTGTCGCCGCACCGCCTGCGCTTTGGCCAGCGGCTGGGGAACGGCATCGTGGCGCTGGCCGGGCCGGTGGCGAACCTGCTCACGGCTCTGGTGTTGGGCTTGGTGTTGCGCCTGATGCCTACCCCCTTTGGCGGGCTCGGAGGCGTGCTCACCACCATCGCGCTCAGCAACATTGTCATCGCCATGTTCAACCTGTTGCCGCTGCCGCCGCTGGACGGCCACAGCGTGCTGCTGGGCCTGCTGAGCCTCAGCAAGAGCCGCGTCGCATGGCAGGTATCGCAGTTCATCCTCACCCTGCGGCGCCAGGGGCCGATGGTGCTCATCGTTGTCATCATCCTGACCCAGTTCGTCGGCATCAACCTCATTGGCTGGTTGATCGGCCCACCGACGCGCCTGCTCTTCCGCCTGATCGTGGGAGCCTGAGCGCCTGATGAGGTGCCTGTACCGCGTGGGCCAGTTCGTGCGCCACACGGTGACGCGGGCAGCGGCCCTCGATGTGGGCCCCGCGCACCGCGTGCTCTCGGGCCAGGCACTGGCGCTCTTCCGGCGCATGCCCGCCGGCGATCAGCGCCACGCGCTCGACGTGCTGGCCCACTTGTGCGCCCAGGGGCCCGTGCCACAGGACCTGGCCATGGCGGCGCTGCTCCACGACGCGGGCAAGGCGCTGGCCGGGCGG
>DUUT01000164.1 GCA_012841405.1 Chloroflexota bacterium | reverse complement strand
TCGATCTGGCAGGGGTTCTCGCCGAGGATGCGGCTCTTGAGCATCAGCGCGTACTTTTTGCTGGCGCCGTCGCGGACCTCACCATAGCCCACCAGCCCCTGGTTGGTATAGATCTTGACCAGCGGGCGCCGGTCCAACATGGCGATGCGCATGTCGGTGATGCGTAGCTGTGAGGGCTTGGAGTACGTGTTGACGTTGTTGAGTGCCTGCTCCGGACTGAACGATGTGGACATGGTGTCTCCTTCTCTAGAAGCCGCGCTGCTTGTCGATCTGGTTACGGAGAGGGAGTTCGTTCCGTACAAAGCGTCCGAGATTCTCCGTAAAGATGTCCAGGATATAGTCGCACTCGTACTGGCTGCCCCCCGCCACGTGTGGCGTGATGAGCAAGTTCTCGATATCCCACAGCTCGCTGTCGGCCGGCAGCGGTTCCTGCGCAAAGACGTCCAGAGCCGCGGCCGCCAGCCGGCCCTCACGCAGCGCCGACACCAGGGCCGCCTCGTTGATGATCCCACCCCGCGAGATGCCGATGAGCATCGCAGAGGATTTCATCTTGGCGATCTCGGCGGCGCCGATCATGTTGTCGGTCTCTTCGGTGTACGGCACCGTCACCACGACATAGTCCGATGCGCTGAGCAGCGCGTCGAGGCCGCCCAGGTCCGTCAAGCTGGCCACGTACTCGGGCTGGTTCTCGGGAAACACGTCCACCGCCATGATGGTCATGTCAAAGGCCGCAGCGCGCTTGGCAATGGCGCGGCCCACAGCGCCAAACCCGATGATGCCCATCGTCGTTCCCGTCAGCTCGAGCATCTTGGGTCGCAGCTCGCGCAGCGCCCACGTATGCGTCGCCTGATGCTGCACAAACTCTCGAATGTGGCGCGTAAAGGCAAAGATCATGGCAAACGTGTGCTCAGCGAGGCAAGCGCCGTGGGTGCCCCGGGCACTAGTAAGCAGGACGTCGCCAGCGACCAGCTCAGGTATGGCGAGGTAATAGTTAATACCGCTGCTCGGAGACTGGATCCACCGTAGCTTCTTCGCTGCCAGGTAGATATCGCGGTTCAGCCACCCCATATAGACATCCGCATCGGCGATGGCCTCCTTGAGCTCGTCCTGCGCACTACAGAAGGCGAACTCGATATCGGGATAGGTGGGCGTCAAATCGCTGATGCAGCGCTCCAGGCCGTAGGAATTCGGACCGATCAACACCTTCATCGCTCGCTCTCCTTTGGGTTGTGGCATGACGAGATAAGCATCGTACCCGAACGCGGCAACGGCAGAAAGATAGGTCACGCCGAGAGGCGTGTCAAGCCACCAAACGACTGGCCTGAGCGACGCACGCGCCACGCATCAGGGGCGCATCGCCTCCTCGGCCTCCAAGAAGGCTACGACACCCGCGACGATCCCTCGGGCCACACGCCCCTGTTCCTGCGCCAGTAGTTCACGATCGCCACTCAGGAAACCACACTCGATGATCACACCTGGTGTATCGGGCGCGATCTTGCGCAGCCCGTGGTAGCGCCGCATATCGTCGGTGATCGTGTGGGGATGCGGCGAGAGCCCCGTTACCGCGGCGTACTCCCGCGTAAGGGCCGCCGCCAGGCGCGCACCGGGCCCCAGTGGGTCCGCATCGGCGTGGTGGGCCACCTTGAACCCCGACAGCTCGCCCACGCACGAGTCAGCGTGAATGGCGACGAACGCCTGCGCCCGATACCCGGCGAGCTTGGGGGCATACTCGGGCAACACCTCCACCCGCAATCCCTCCTGGCGCAGGAGGGCCGCCGCCTCCCGCGCCACAGCCAGGTTGATATCGACCTCCTGCAGCCCGTCGGGGCAGATCGCTCCCGAATCGCTCTGCCAGTGCCCGGCTACCAGCCCGACCTGAATCCCGTCTCCGCCGATACCAGTCAGCCACCCCGCAAAGGGGGGCAATTCGGATAGGGCCAGCACCACGAGACCGCCCAGTACAATATAGAGCGGCACGCGCACGATCATGGCGAGAACACCCAGCGGTGAGCGGCCCTGAACCGGACGAGGCACGATGGATGGCATGATGCGCTCCGCAACGCTGCGTGATACCGGACGCAAACGCAGGGAGTGTAGTCGGGTGATCGACCGGGGTCAACCCCTCCAGCGCACCAGAGCAGCACCTGGTGGGAGGACGGCTGCCGATAGAGGGGCAGTCCCGTGCCACGGGTGGGCAAGCCTCTCACCCGCTTGACGCTCTTTATCGCGACTGGTATACTCTGCGAACCAAGGGCAGAAACCACCGCGTGAGTCATCCGCGCACGACGGATCTGCATCGCCACAACAACGGCTGCTCCCTGGGCGTGCGTCACGGCTCGGAGCGGTCCGAACCCGGAGGAAAGCGCAAGACTTATGGCGAAGGCGAGTCAACAGAAGGTCGAGGTCGAGGGCACCGTCATCGAGGCACTGCCGAATACGCAGTTCCGCGTCGAGCTCGACAACGGCCACGAGGTTCTAGCGTATATTTCGGGTAGGATGCGCAAGTACTACATCCGCATCCTGCTTGGAGACCGCGTCCGTGTCGAGCTGTCGCCCTATGACCTGACACGCGGCCGCATTGTGTACCGCTACAAGCAGCGCAGAGCCCCCGATGCCCAGTAGCCGCTCCCTTCCGACCGGCAGCGTTCGATCGATGCGAGCGAGCCTGCCTGCCCTTGCTCTTGCACAGTATTGTTATTGACGCCATTCGTTGGCTGTGATATACTCGGCCTGTGGAGGCGCTACCGCCGTCTAGGGTGCGCCTATCGCCGGAGCAAGACAACCCCGCCAGCACGCTGAGGTCACTGGACCTTTGGGTGGCGGATGTCCGGTCGGCTCCTTTCAATGACCGAAGGGAGGTGGCAAGGAACAAAAGCCCGTCCGGATGTATCGCATCGCCGTGAATGGCACGGGTTCATGGGTGGACGGTTTTGGCCTTGTGCCCGAGAATGGGAGGTTTTCACTTCTTGGGCTCCCATTTGCGACCGAACGGTTCTGCCGCTCATGAGCCACATGCCCCGCTGGGCGCGTTGGCGTCCGCGGGGTGCGGAAATCCGCCTATTCAGTCCTACCCAAGGAGATCCAGATGGCAAGCGTAACATACGACCATGTAACCAAGCGCTTCGGCGACGTCATCGCTGTGAACGACCTCAGCATCGAAGTCGCCGACAAAGAGTTCTTGGTCTTTGTAGGTCCCTCCGGTTGCGGCAAGACCACGTCCCTGCGGTTGCTCGCCGGCCTCGAGGAAATCAGCGATGGCAACATCTATATCGGCGACCGCCTGGTAAACGACGTGGCCCCCAAGGACCGCGACATCGCCATGGTGTTCCAGAGCTATGCGCTGTACCCGCACATGAGCGTCTATGACAACATGGCCTTTGGCCTCAAGCTGCGCAAGACGCCGCGGGCCGAGATCGATCGGCGCGTGAAGGAATCGGCAAGCATCCTCGGTATCGAGGAGCTGCTTGACCGCAAGCCGAAGCAGCTCTCCGGTGGTCAGCGTCAGCGCGTGGCCCTCGGTCGCGCCATCGTGCGCGAGCCGGCCGTGTTCCTTCTGGACGAGCCGCTCTCGAACCTGGACGCCAAGCTGCGCGTCGCGACCCGTTCGGAGCTGTCCAAGCTCCACCAGCGCCTCGAGACCACCTTTATCTATGTGACCCACGACCAGGTTGAGGCTATGACCATGGCCTCCCGCATCTGTGTCATGCGTGACGGCATCCTGCAGCAGGTGGATACGCCGCAGGCACTGTACAACACCCCGGGGAACGTCTTTGTGGCCGGCTTTATCGGCAGCCCCGCCATGAACTTCTTTGACGTGACCCTGGTGGGCACGCGGGAAGAGATGTACCTGGACGCCGGGTTCTTCAAGGTGCAGATCCCGCGCCATCGCTCGCAGGCCCTCGTCGACTACCTCGGCAAGCAGGTCGTCTTTGGCATCCGTCCTGAGGACGTCCACGATCCCGAGTACGCGCCACCCAACATCACCGGTGCGCCCGTCAAGGCCCGGGTGGATGTGACCGAGCTGATGGGTAACGAGATCTTTCTCTACCTGGCGTGGGGGAACAAGTCCTGCATCGCCCGTGTCGATCCGCGCACCTCGGCGCGCGTTGGCCAAGACATCGAGGTCCTGTTCAACATGGACAACATGCATGTCTTTGACCGCGACACGGAGATGGCCGTCCGCTAGCGGACACCGTTTCGTACGCAGCGAGGGGTGGGCTTGGCCCGCCCCTCGTTTTTTTATCTCCTTGACGCCTCGCTCAGATCGGCTCGCGGGTGCGCGCCAGCATCTCGATCAGCACCGCCACGAGCACCATAAAAGCCCCCAGAAGCGCATTGAGCATCCCCAGGAACTGCAGCGCCATCAGCGCAGCGGCCAGCATCCCTGCCAGCACCCCCTGCCGCACCGCGCGGCTGCGGACCACACCCCACCCCGCCGAGAGCGCACTGCGCCGCCCCAGTCCCCACAAGCGCTGTTGGATGGCCAAGGCGAGCGGCATCGCGCTGCACATCACCGCACCGCCCCACAGGAGCAGGAAAACGGCCTGGTTGATCAGTGTGGGGGGCTTGCGATTCACCAACACCAGCAGCGCTCCCCATTGGAGCACCGCCAAGATCCCGGTGCCAGCCACAAAAGCGCGATGGCGCATAGCGTGAGATCCTCCCTCCGTCGTCTGAGCCTGTCGTTCCGTGCCGCCCCATTATAGCCACCGTCGATACGGCCTCAAGCGGCGTCACGACGCCCTCTCCGCGCGCGCAAAGTGAGGGGCCAGCGGCAGACACGGTGGCGCGCCGCGAGCTAAAGCCCGGCGCTACCGGCTCAGGCGCCGCACGCCTGAGCTTGGCCAAGCCCGCCTGCGCGGGCTCGAGTCCCGGCAGGTGAACGCAGCGGCCCTCGCCCTGGTGTCGCCCTCGCCCCACGTGGCGGTGTGCCACCGCACGTCCCCTCTCGCCGCGAGCGGCGGGGAGAGGGGCAGGGGTGAGGGGTCAGCGACGGACGCTCGGTGCGCGCCATTCTCCCTCCGGGACACGCCCCCGCCGCTCCATTGGTCGGTCTCCCCAGGTATGGTATAATGAC
The DNA here is from genome assembly GCA_012841405.1 of Chloroflexota bacterium. Classification (GTDB taxonomy): domain Bacteria; phylum Chloroflexota; class Anaerolineae; order UBA1429; family UBA1429; genus DUUT01. Next base: position 22,736 of record DUUT01000164.1, on the reverse strand, counting down.
CCGCATCGATCCTTTCGAGTCTCGAGTGTTATTATGTCGATTATCACAGCGGAAGGTCTCGCCAAGTCATTCGGCGCCCAGGACGTCTTTGCCGGGATTAGCCTCAGCATCGCCCGCGGCGACAAGATCGCCCTCGTAGGCCCCAACGGCGCTGGCAAGACGACGCTCCTGCGCATCCTCCTGGGCTTGGAGGAGCCCACCGATGGACGCGTCCATCGCGCCCGCAGCCTTCGCATGGGCTATCTGCCTCAGCGCCCCAGCCTCGACAGCACACGTACGCTCTACGATGAGATGCTCGAGGTGTTTGCCCGCCTGCGTCGCCAACAGCAACACCTGCTGGCCTTGGCCCATGAGATGGCCCACGCCGAGGATCCCTCGGAGGCAATGGCACGCTATGCCGAGGCCGAGCACCGCTTCGAACTGGCCGGTGGCTACGAGTACGAGAACCGCATCCAGCGGGTACTCAGCGGTCTCGGCTTCGGGCCCGAGATCTATGACCAGCCGCTGGCCATCCTGAGCGGCGGACAGGTCACACGCGCCATGCTGGCGCGCCTACTGCTGCAAGAGCCCGACCTGCTAGTGCTCGACGAGCCCACGAACTACCTCGACCTCGAGGCGCTCGAGTGGCTGGAGGGATACCTGCAGGAGTGGCGCCAGAGCCTCCTCGTCGTGTCACACGACCGCTACTTCCTCAACAAGGTCGTATCGCGGGTATGGGAGCTCTCCTGGGGCACCCTCGAGACGTTCCGTGGCAACTATGATCGCTATGTCGAGCAGCGCGAAGCCCTGTTGGAGCGCCGCCGTCGCGAGTACGAGGAACAGCAGGCGTACATCCAAAAGACGGAGGAATTCGTGCGCCGCTACAAGGCGGGGCAGCGCAGCAAGGAAGCCAGGGGCCGCGAAACGCGCCTGGCGCGCCTCGAACGCATCGAGCCGCCGCGAGCGCGCCGGCAGATGCGTCTGCGCCTGTCCACGTCGCTGCGCGCCGGCGACATCGTCCTCCGTAGCGATGGGGTGGCAATCGGCTACCGCGCCGTGCCCGACGATGGGGCGCCCTGTGAGGAGGAGGACCACCTTCTCTTTACCACGGGCGAGTTCCTCATGGAACGCGGGCAGCGCGTTGCCCTGCTCGGCCCGAACGGCTCTGGCAAGACAACGTTTCTGCGTACCGTGCTCGGGCAGGTCGCCCCCCTATGGGGGCGCATTCGCCTTGGTGCCAGTGTGCGCATCGGGTACCTTCCCCAGGTGCAAGATTGGCTGGACGCTGACAAGACCGTCCTCGAGCAGGTGTTTGCCGTCACCGATTTGCGCCTGGAACAGGCCAGGGCACTCCTGGGACGCTTCCTGTTCGGCACGGAGGACGTGGACAAGCCCGTCTCTGCGTTATCGGGAGGCGAGCGCTCTCGCTTGGCGCTCGCCCTGCTGACGATCCGTGGCGCCAGCCTGCTGCTGTTGGACGAGCCCACCACCCACCTCGATCTCGAATCGCAAGAGATCCTCCAGCAGGTGCTCGCTGATTTTGCGGGGACCATCCTCTTCGTTTCGCACGACCGTTACCTCGTCGACGCGTTGGCCACCCATGTCTGGGCGATCCGTGATGGCACGATGCACAGCTACACCGGTGGCTACACCGCTTACCTGCAGGCGCTGGAGGCGGAAGCGGCATCTGGCGAGCACACCACCCGCGAGCGCGACGAGCTCGATGCGCAGCTGGAGGCGCGGCGGCGCGAGCGCCGTCAAGAGCGCGAGGAGAAGCGGCGTGCCCTGCGCGCTGAGGAGCTCGAGCACGAGATCACCGAATTGGAGGCAGTCCTCGCCGAGCTCACGGCAGGGATCGATGCCGCCAGCGCCGTCCGCGACGTGGAGCGCATCCAGGCCCTCAGCGAGCAGTATCGCCGCACCGAAGAGATTCTCAGCGCACGCCTGCACGAGTGGGAAGTGTGCGCTAGCGCCGCCGAGGTGGATTGACGTGTACACCATCGGACTCACCGGCAACATCGCCACAGGCAAGAGCACGGTGGCCCGTATGCTGGCCGACTTGGGCGCGTATGTCATCGATGCCGACCGCCTGGCCCATGAGGTGATGCGCCCCGAATCCGACGCCTATCGCGCCATCGTGGCGCGCTTTGGCCCCAGCATCGTTAGCCCCGACGGCGCCATCAACCGAGCCTCCCTCGGTGCCATCGTATTCTCCGATCGTGCCGCCCTCACGGACCTCGAACGCATCGTCCATCCAGCGGTCGTCGCTCGCACGCTGCACTTGTTGGCCAAAGATACGACGCCCGTGCGCGTCGTCGAGGCCATCAAGCTCCTCGAAGCCCAGATGCACCGGCACTGCGATGCCGTCTGGGTGGTGGTGGCCCCACGCGAGCAGCAGGTGGTGCGGTTGATGCACACCCGAGGGCTGAGCCGCCAGGAAGCGGAGCTACGCATCGACGCCCAACCCCCTGCCGCTGCCAAGGTGGCCCGGGCCGATGTGGTCATTGACAACTCGGGCAGCCTCGACGACCTGTGTGCGCAGGTGCGGCGTGCCTGGCAGGCCATCCCCGGCAGAGATGCCGCCGGCATGACCGCAACCCGCTCTCGGAGGACGCCATGACCCTGCTACGCGCCTTCTTTGATCGCCATCCCACGCTGGCTGCCTGGCTGGTTCTGGCTCTAGGCATGGTGGCGCTGCTCCTGTGGGCGGCGCAAGGAAAGGGGCTCACCACAGGGCAACTCGCGTGGCTGGCTCTCTCCTGTGTGGGGCTCGCCGGCGTATGCGCGCGCATCATCGCCTGCGAGTAGGTGGCGCCCGCGAGCCTGCAGCGCCGCACGCCCATGGCGTTCGGTTGAGGCGTTGCGCACTCAGTTCATGCCTCTACCAAGAGGGCTGCATCAGACCCCGACGACGGGATCCGCAGTTCACTGTATCGCGTCCTTGTTCGGCACAACGTCATCGATAGTTAGGACAGAACCGTGACCCCAGAGCCTTCAGATCGTCTGCGCATCCTGATGGTATCAGCCCACCTTGCCCCCCTAGAGCATGACGCGGGCGGCCGTGACAGGCACGCCACCCCCGGGAGAGACACCGGTCGGGCGGTGGGCAGCCTCGCCACCGCCCTCGCCTCCATGGGGCATGATGTCCGCGTCGTCATACCACGCTATGCCCACATCGATCTCGGGCGCATCGAGGCCAAGGGCGACATCCAGCCCTTTGCCGTTCCGATGGATCGTCGCGCGGAGGCAGCGACCGTCTACCGCACCTCCCTCCCCGAGGGCGTCACCGTCTACCTGGTGGATGATCCGCGCTACTTTGGCGCCGGCTTGACCTATCCCGTGATGAACGAGGGCGAGCGCGCCGTGTTCCTCTCGCGCGCCGCCCTCGAGCTGCTCAAGCGTCCCGAGGTCACCTGGCAACCCGACATCATCCATTGCCACGACTGGCAGGCCGGGCTGGTACCCAACTGGTTGCGCTCGGTGTACCGCGACGACCCCACCTTTGCCCGAGCCGCGTCCGTCTTTACCATCCATGACCTCGAGCACCAGGGCGTGCTGGGCTACCGCGTGCTCGAGTTGGCCGGGCTGAGCGAGTACGGCTTTTTTACCCACCCCGGGATCCCTGCACTGTCCGAGCTCGTCAACCTGTTGGCACGCGGCGTCATCCACGCCGACGCCGTGACCACCGTGAGTGAGACGTACGCGACCGAGATCCTGACGCCCGAGTATGGCGAGCTGCTCGATCCGCTCTTTCGCGACGTTGGCGAGCGCCTGGTGGGCATCCTCAACGGCGCCGACGCACCGGGCTATGAGCCCGCCAGCGATGACCTAATCCCAGCGCCCTTTTCGGTGGACACGCTGGAGCGTCGGGCCGAGAACAAGGCCGCACTACAGAGCGCTCTCGCCCTCCAGCCAAACGCGGAGGCGCTCCTGATGGGCCTCATCACCCACCTCGACGCCACCCATGGGTGGGATCTCCTCTCAGAGACGCTAGAACCGATGCTGGACAACCTGAACGTCCAGGTGGCCATACTGGGCGCCGGCGAGCCAAGCTATGAGGACCGCGTCGCCTCCCTCACCCGCCGCTACCCCGGCCGCATCCGCCGTATCGCCGCCTCCGGCGCTGAGCTCGAGCACCTCTTGTATGCAGGTAGCGACGTCTATCTGGCACCGGCGCGCGTTGAGCCCAATGGATCGCACCACCTCCTCGCCATGCTCTATGGCGCCGTTCCCGTTGTCCACGCCACCGGCGGCCTGGCAGACGCCGTTCACGACTATGATCGCGCCCGTGAGGCGGGCAACGGATTTCGCTTCGAGAGCTATGACGCCTGGGCGCTCTACACGGCCGTCGTGCGGGCCGCCCAGATCCACCGCCACCCAACGCTCTGGCGCCCGCTGCAGCGGGGCTGCATGACGCATGACATCTCGTGGGGCACCGCCGCAACCAAGTACGTCGACGTGTACCGTTGGGCACAGCGTCACCGCCGCCCCCGCGATATCGGGCGCTAGGGCGCAGCGCGCGAGGAGATGAGCGCATTGAGGCAGCATCTGGCCGTCATCGAGGGCGCGGCGGAACCCATGCCAGGATTCCGTCTCCTACTGCTCGACTGCCCGGCCCTCGCCGAGAGCGCCCGGCCGGGGCAGTTCATCATGGTGCGGGCCAGCGAGGGGTACGATCCCTATTTGCGCCTACCGCTGCCGATCCATCGTTTCCGCGAGGGCGGCGTCGCCATCCTCTTCCGCCCCTCCCAACCCGGCTACGCCTGGCTGGGCGACCGTCACCCGGGCGATACCCTCGACCTGCTGGGCCCCGGCGGGGTCGGCTTTGCGCTGCCGACGACGAGCGCCAATGTGGCCGTCATCTGTCAGGGGACCGGTCTGGCGCCCGTCATCGGAATCCTTGATCGCGTGCTCGGGCCCGCCCAGCTCGTCTTGGGCGTGGCCACTAGCGCGCAAGCCTACCCACGCGAACTGCTGCCCGCGGAGATCGAGTATACGCCCCACGTCGGCATCGCCGTGGGCGATGCCTTCTGGCAGGCGGTGACCGGTGCTTGCCGCTGGGCCAATCACGTCTATGCCGCGGGTCCCACCGCTTTCTACCGGCAGTTGCTGCGGGTGTGGGAATCGACCCATTTGCGCCCACCGCCCGACGCACTGCAGGTCTGGGTGGACGCCGACATGGCCTGCGGCATGGGCATCTGCAATAGCTGTTTGCTCAACACCCGGCGCGGCCCACGGCATGCATGCACCGATGGCCCCGTCCACAATCTCTCGGATCTGGTGCTAGACTAAATGCGTACACCCATACCCGTTCTGACCGTCAATAGCATCGTAACGATCGTCTGTGCCATGCTCCTCGGTGCCTGCACGCCGATCTCGCGCGCTATACCTCCCGAGCCCACCGAGACCCAGCTCACCGCCACGGCGCCCCCCTCACCAACAGCGCTACCCAGCGCCACCGCAAGCCCTTCGCCCAGCCCCACCTCAGCACCGACGGTGACGCCCACTCCCATGGCACCACTGATCGCCGTCGACGCGGGGCACGGCGGGCGCGACCTCGGGGCGCGGCACTGTGACGCCCAGGGGCAGATGGACTATCACGAGAGCACGGTAACCCTCGAGTTGGCACGGCTCGTGCGCGACGTCCTCGTCCAGCGGGGTTTCCGCGTGCTGATGGTGCGCGACGGCGACTATTTGCTGAACGACTTTGAGGAGGATACGAACGGAGACGGCGTGGTGGACACGGCCGATGACCTGCAGGCGCGTATCGACCTGGTGAACGCCGAGGGCGCGGACCTGCTCCTTTCCATCCACCTCAACGCCTTTTTCTTCGCCAGCGGCGCTGATGCCTCAGACGTGGGCGGTATCATCACCTACTATTGCGCCGAGCGCTCCTTCTCGGACGACAACCACCGCTTCGCGCAGTGCGTCCATGAGGCCCTCCTCACGACGTTTCGCGAGGAGTTGGGACATGCAATCGATGATCGCGGCGTCGAGGTGGACACTGCCCTGGGCGGACACCTCTATCTCTTGGGACCCGAGACCGAGCGCATCACCCGCGCTTCGGCCATGCCCGGTGTGCTGAGCGAACCGCTCTTTCTCACCCATCGGCGCGAGGGCGAGCTGGCGCGCGACCCGGTCGCCCTGCAGACACTGGCCACAGCGTACGCTGATGCGGTGGAAGCGTACTTTGCTGGCGCCCCGGAGGACACGAGGAGCATGCCATGATCAAAGGCGCCATCCTCATCGGCGGCCCCCACAAGCGCGAGCTGGTCCTCAAGAGCCCGCTCCTTGTTGCCGCGGGGGCCCTGGGGATGGCACCAGCGCGCAGTGCGTTTCCCGCCCTCGAATACGTGGGCGCCATCGCGACGCCCGCGCTGACCCAGAGGCCCATCCGTGAGGCGGGCCCACCTCGCCTCGCGCGGACCACGGCGGGCTATGTGCTCTCCACCGGCCGGCGTAACCCGGGGCTGCAGCGAGCCATTCGGCGGCACGCACGATCGTGGGAGCGCCTGGGCATCCCCATCATCGTGGCGCTCTATGCGCGGCAGGCGATGGATCTGGCCGATCTCGTCGCCGCGGCGTCGGAATGCGAGTGCCTGCAGGCCTGCGAGCTGCACTTCCCCCACGCCGTGACGCCCGACGAAGCGTACGAGGGCGCCCGGCTCGCCGTGAGTGAGAGCTCTGTCCCATGCCTCGCACGCGTCCCCTTTGACGCCACCGTCGAAGCAGCCCGCGCCCTGACCGGGGCCGGCGTCTCGGCCTTGGTGGTGGCGGCGCCGCCGATGGGCCGCGCACCGATGGCCGACGGCAGCTGGGCCTATGGCCCCCTGCACTCCCCGGCGCTGGCGCCCCTCATTACCGAGCGCATCCATCGCGTCCGCGCCGCCTCACACCTACCGATCATCGCCCGCGGAGGAATCGCCACCACGGCCGACGTTCTGGCACACGTAGCGGCCGGAGCCGTGGCCGTGCAACTCGATAGCATCCTCATGGTGCAGCCATCCGCGCCAGAGACCCTCTATCGCGACCTCGAGGCCGAAATGCACCGGCGCGCAGCGCCGGACTGGCCCAGTCTCATGCGGATGCTGGCGCCGCCAGCTGAGGAGCGCTAGCAGATTTGCACCGCATCCATCGTGGGTTGACGATCCCTGCCCCTGCTAGTATGGTAGGGCCGCTTGTGCGCTCGACCCCAACCGGCAGCAGCCGGGGGGATGCGCCTGCTCGCGCCGCCGAGTTCCTGGGCCTCGTCGACGCTTCGGCAGAGCCCCCCCTCGGCTGGCGCGATGGGCGCTCCCGCGGATCGTTCACAGGCACCGCGCACTGCTGCTCGGCGCCGATCGCGCCTCCAACGTGAAAGGAAGAGTGATGACCAAACCATTCCGAGGGATCTTTGCCATCGCACTGACACCGTTCGATAGCGAGGGCAACCTACTGTGGGACGATTTCGAGCGCGAGTGCGACTTTATCGCCCGCTCGGGTGCCCATGGGTTCGTCTGGCCGGTCATGGCTAGCGAGTTCACCGTGCTGTCGTACCCGGAGCGCATGGAGGGTATGCGCCGGGCCGTGGACGCCGTCGCTGGCCGGATCCCCGTGGTGCTCGGCGTTGCGGACACCACACAGGATGCCGCTGTGCGCCTGGCAGCCGAGGCGGGCCGCGTCGGTGCCGATGCCGTCATCGCCATGCCCCCCTGGCATGTCAAGATGGCCGACAACGACGCCATCGTTGCGTACTACCGGGCCCTCGCCGAGGCGGCTGGTATCCCCGTGTTCGTGCAGAACTGCGATCCGCCCTTGGGCTCGGCCCTGTCAGCGCCCTTTCTCGCCGAGCTGTGTCGCGAGATCCCCCTCGTGCAGTACGCCAAAGAGGAAAAGCGTCCCATTGGACACTCGGTGAGCGAGCTAATCGCTGCCGGCGACGACAACCTCAAGGGCGTCTTCTCTGGAGCCTCGTGCTACTGGCTCATCAGCGAGCACAAGCGCGGCGCCGCGGGTAACATGCCCGGCTGCTTTATCCCCGATGTCGATGCGCGCATCTGGGATCTGCTTGAGGCGGGCAAGGAGGCAGAGGCGCGCGAGGTGCACAAGGCCAAGATGGTGCTCGAAACCGCCGTGCAGGGCATGCCGCCGCGCATGGGGAAAAAGATGGTGCTCGTCCGGCGCGGGGTGTTTAGCGAGGCCGCTGGCAGGTATGGCAAGAACACGCCGCTCGACGAGATCGAGCTTGCCGAGCTGGAGTACGCCATCGAGTGCGTCGCGCCCTACTTTAGCGTCTAGCCGCGCCACTCGCCATCCATGGCGTCGTCACGATCGGAGTGAGGAATCCTGATCGACGAGACAGGGTTCCTCACTCTGTTCGCTATGGCGCCCCCTCCCTACTGCGTGTACAATGCCTGTCGTGCGGTGTGACGGTCGCTCATACAACAATCACGATTGGAGGACTGGCACGTCATGGCCAAGGAACAGATAAGCAGGAAGTGGCTCGATCCCACGGATCCTCTGAACCTCACGGTACGCGGGCACATCCGTGCGATGGGGTTCACCGATTTCGACATGCAGCGTCCGGTCATCGGCGTCATCAACCCGTGGAGCGAGATCAACCCCGGCCACTGGCATTTCAAGGCGCTGGGCGAGGCCGTCAAGCGCGGTATTTGGGCGGCGGGTGGGTTCCCCCTCGAGTACCCCACCATCTCGATGTGTGAAGTATTTCACAATATCTCTACCCTCATCTACCGCAACCTCATGGCCATCGATACCGAAGAGTTCATCTCGTCGGTGCCCGTCGACGGCGTCGTGCTGCTCTCGACGTGCGACAAGGACGTGCCGGCCCAGATCATGGGGCTGGCGACGGCGAACAAGCCGGCCATCATCGTCACCGGGGGCACGCGCCTCGCCGGGTACTATGAGGGCGAGACCGTCGCCTGCTCCACCGACACGCAAAAGTTCAGTTGGGATTACAAGGCGGGCGCCATCGGCGAGGCCGAGATGCGCGAGGTGGAGATGAACGGCTTTTTCAACACCTGCGGCGCCTGCGGCGTGATGGGCACGGCGAACAGCGTCCAGTCCATCGCCGAGGCCCTCGGCATGACGCTGCCCGGCTGCGCCTCCATCCCGGCGGTGTACGCGCAGCGCCTGCACATCGCCGAGGCTACGGGCATCAAGATCGTCGAGCTCGTGGAGAAGGACATCAAGCCGTCTGACATTCTCACCCGCCCGGCATTCGAGAACGCCATCCGTACCCTCATGGCGCTGGGAGCCTCCACCAACCTGGTGATCCACCTCATCGCCATGGCGCGACGCGCCGGCGTGTACCTGACACTCGACGATTTCGACCGCCTCAGCCGGGAGACGCCCTTTATCACCAACGTCAAGCCGAGTGGTGCCTATACCGTGGAAGAGTTGTACCGGGCGGGCGGGGTCACGGCGGTCATGAAAGAGATCGCGCCGCTGCTGGATACCTCGGTGATGACCGTGACCGGCAAGACGATGCGTGAGAACCTGGCGGACGCGCGCGTGCGCGACCGCAACGTCATCCGCCCGCTGGACGATCCCTTTAGCACCGACGGCGGCTTGCGCATCGTGCGCGGCTCCTTGGCTCCCGACGGCGCCGTGATCAAGGTCTCGGCCGCCTCACCGCATCTCACCAAGCACACGGGCCCGGCGGCGGTGCTCACCAGCCGGGTGCAGGAGGATATCGACCGCGACTTGGCCCACATCACGGCCGATCACGTCATCATCAACCGCTACATGGGACCGGTCGGCGCGCCCGGCATGCCCGAGGTGGGCCCCAGCGGCTTGCCGCGTCACCTGCTGCGCCAAGGCGTGCGCGATATGGTGCGCATTACCGACGCGCGCATGAGCGGCACCTCCTACGGCACCGTCGTGCTCCATGTGGCGCCCGAAGCCGCGGTAGGTGGCCCGCTGGCAGTGGTGCAGGATGGGGACATGATCGAGCTCGACGCCGCCAACGGCAAGCTCAACCTGTTGGTGGACGAGCGCGAGATCCAGCGACGCCTCGCCGCCTGGCAACGGCCAGCGCCCAAATACACCCAGGGCTACCGAGCCCTGTGGATCGATCAGGTCACTCAGGCTCCTGACGGGTGCGATTTCAAGTTCTGCTGCGAGGAGGACTGGCTCCTCAAGCGATGACGCCCTGGCACGGACCTGTAGTACGCAGCCTCTGCATCGGGGGCGCCGATCTCGGCTGATCCAAGGGCAACATCCGCAGAGACCCCAGAGGACATAGAGAGAATGGCTCTCTATCGTGCCTCTGGGGTCTCTGTGTGGGTCCGCTTCTCCAGGTACACATCCGCGTTGCGGTACTCTCCCAAGCCGCGTTACTTGGGATTGCCGCGGCGAGAGACGTCCGAGTCGAGGAGGATCGTCACCGGGCCGTCATTGTGTATCTCCACGAGCATGTGCGCCTGAAAGCGCCCCGTCTCGACGCGCGACACCCCCTCGCGGCGCAGATACTCACAGAAGCGGTCGATGAGGGGCGCGGCCACCTCCGGCGCGGCCGCCTCGGTGAACGAGGGGCGTCGGCCGCGGCGGGCATCGCCGTAGAGGGTGAACTGGGAGACCACCAGGGCCGCGCCGTCCACGTCGAGGAGCGAGCGGTTGAACTTGCCGGCATCATCCTCAAAGATGCGCAGGTTGGCCACCTTGCCAGCAAGCCAGCGCGCCTCCTCGTCGCCATCCCCATCGCGCACCCCCACCAGGATCACCAGGCCGGCATCGATGCGGCCAAGCTCCTCCCGACCCCCGGCGGGATCGGCGACGCTGACGGCGCCATGCCGTACACGTTGCACAACGGCCCTCATTGTTTCCTCCTGTTCGCGCCTCGTTCTACTTGCGGTGGCAAGCGCATTCTGGTATAGTCACGTTATGCTGACTAGTACTAGGGGTTGAAAGTATGATCAAGCTGTTGATGACCTGGAGCATTCGCGAGGGCAAGGAAACCGAGTACCTCGAGTTCCTGAACCGCGAGTTCACCCGCTCCCTGATGGCCATGAACGTTCACCCCACGGACGCCTGGTACGCCGTCTGGGGCGAGGGGCCACAGGTGCTCGCCGGTGGCGTGACCGAGGACCTGGAGACGATGGAGCGCGCCCTGGCCAGCGACGAGTGGAAAGAGTTCCAGGAAAAGCTCAAAGAGTTCGTCGTCGACCTCCGCTACAAGGTGGTCGAGGCGTCAGGCGGCTTTCAGATCTAGCGCGCCACGAGCGCGCCGCCCGCGATTTCCCCTGACAAAGCAGAGCGCCGTCGAGTGTACTCGACGGCGCTTTTTCGCTACAGGCTCGCGCTAGTCACCAGAGGTCGACGCGGCCTTGCTCTCGGCCTTGGGAGCAGCGTCCTTCCCGGTGCCCTCGCGGGGAGACCCATTCGCATTCTCGCCCTTGGGCTCCGTCTTGGGCATCGTCGAGGAAGCGCTTCCCTTGTTGTCGGTGACGTAGAAACCCTTCCCCTTGAAGATGATGCCCACGGGTTGGATGACGCGATGCACCGAACCGGCGCACTCGGGGCACGTCTTGAGGGGCTCCTCGGAAAAGTGCTGGAACCGTTCAAAGACGACACCGCACTCATCACATTTGTACTCGTAGGTCGGCATAAGGGCAATCACCTCCAATCGAGTTGAACGCTGCGGCCCAACGCGCCGGGCCGCGTGAGGTAGGCCTTGGCTATCAAAGCGCGATTATAGTCCATTCACCGACTGGGCGCAAACAACGTTTCCTCGCGGCTGCCCAACGCCGGACGCGTAGCACGGGCCCCGCGTGCCCTGTCACTGGGGGATAGGTGTCCCGTGGGCGCCCAGTGCCTCCGTCAGGCACCGCCACTCGTCGATGGACAGCGTCTCGGCGCGGCGCGAGGGCTCGATCCCCGCCGCCCGCAGGGCGGCAGCCACCGCCTCGCGCCCGTGGGGCAGGTTGCGCGTCAGGCTGTTGTGCAGCTGCTTGCGCTTCTCCTGAAAACCTGCCCGCACCACGGCGAAAAAGGCGTCCAACGCCTCATCGGACACTCGCGGCTCCTCGTGGAGAATCACCCTGAGCACCGCCGAGTCCACCTTGGGGGGTGGGACAAAGGCACCGGCGGGCACAGTGCAGACGATCTCGGGGTCGCCAAAGACGTGCACGCTCACCGCCAGCAGGCTCATCTTGCCGTCGGCGGCCACGATGCGCTGCGCCACGTCGCTCTGCACCATGACGACGAGGCGCTCGGGGCGCACCACCGCCGTCAGCGCATGGCGGAGGGCGGCCGAGGTAATATAGTAGGGGAGGTTGGCGACGAGCTTGTAGGAGAGCGGGGCATCATTCGCCAGGGAGAGCGCCCCCCGTAACGTCGTCACCGGGTCGATCTCGAGAAAATCCCCCTGCACGAGGTGCACGTTCGCGCGATCCGCCAGCGTCTCCTCGAGCACCGCCAACATCTTGCGATCCAGCTCGACGGCCACGACCTGGCCGGCGTCAGCGGCAAGCCGCGCGGTGAGGGAACCGATCCCCGGGCCCACCTCGAGCACCGTGTCCGCCGGCGAGAGCTCTGCCGCCTCGAGGATGCAGCCAAAGGCGCGCTCGCTGATGAGGAAATTTTGGCCCAGGCCTTTTGACGGGCGGATGTTGTACCGTTTGAGGATCTGTAGAGGGTCCATTGGGTCTCTTTGCTCGGGGACCTGCTGGTGCTCGCGATGCCCACGATCGCCGCAAGCCCGCGTGAGGGGCCTCGTCGCGCCAGTCACGATTCGACACGCCGCGCCGAAGGCGATGATGTCGCCTGCGCCCCCCGCCAGCGCGGCGACGCGCTCAGCCGCGTTCGGTGGGCTGGTCAGGCAGGCGGTAGACGATGTCGCGTGCCGGCGGTGCCGGCGCCAAGAGGTAGACGTCTACCCACTTGTGCCACAGGACCAGGTTGTCATCGTCGTAGCAGAGGTCAATCCGTCGATTCTGGATAGCACCGCCGGTGTCTGCCGCCGTGGCCCGGCCATAGCCGGGCACATACACCTCGGAGCCCAGCTTGATGATGTCCGGATCCACCGCCACGATCCCCTTGCGCGCCCGCCAACCGAGGCGCGTATAGCCATAGTACGAGCTACTCGGGGAGACGCCGGCGGTCGGCGCGTTGTACGAGGTGGCCAGCATGCGGATCTTGCGCCAATAGGTGACCGTGCCCGAGGGCGTCTCCAGGTCGCGAAGGACGATCTTGGTGCCATAGCTGTAGGTGCGGTCCTGCGGGGCGCGAGCGATCCACTCTTCCTCCTCCACCCGGTACATCTCGCGGTTGTTCTCATAGTGGACGCGAATGCGCCGGCGCTTGGCCCCCTCCTCACCCCAGTGCGTCACCTCTTCCTGGTCGATCTCGAGCTCGGGGTCGCCCACCCAGATGACGTCGTAGGGGATGGGGATCTCTTCGATATAGTACTCGTCGTACACGCTGACGACGTCCACCTCGAGGTCGCGGGTGATGGGCGTCTCGGGGTCCGGCAGCACATAGTCCTTCGGGCCCAACGACACCCCTTCCGTTTCGAGGAGACCGGCCACCGTCTTGGCGCGCGTGCGCAGCGCGCGCCGCTGCCCCTCAAGAGTCAGGACGATGGGCTTGGAGCGCTCGATGGTGACGGACAGGCCCGGCGTGATCTCGGCATCCAGCCCGGGGAACACGCGATCCCCCTGGTAGATGACAAAGCCTCGATCAAAGAGCGCCTCCCCCACGGTGCGCGCCGTCGTGTGGAAAGTCATCGGGAGGGCGCCGTCTTGCACCGTCAGCGGCACGGCGCGTTGCACCGCGAGCTGCACCGGCCGTCGCAGCGCCTCCACGAGGGCTTTAGGCCGCAACTCGGGCCGGGTGCTCGGTTGCGGTAGCTCGTCGTCCAGCGAGCGCACCGCGCCCGCCACGTAGAGCACGTCGTTGGGCGATACCTCTACGCCCAGTTCGTCGACCACGTCCGCCAGCACGCGCGACTGGGTGCGCGCCCGCGCCACTGAGCCGTCGTGCACCATGGCCACAGGTCGCGCGATACGGATGACGATGGGCGCGCCCTGCTCCAGGGCGTCCTCGGCGGGGGCGCGGAGGGTATCCTCCTCTGCTAGCTGAATGCCCACCTCGCGCAGAACACCCTCCGCCGAGCGCTCGTGGGTGCGGTGGCGCATCACCGTGCCATTGATGTCGAGAACAGCGGTGTGCTGGGTCGCCACGTACACCACGGCCAACACCACCAGTGCGGCGACCAGCATGACCGCCGCCACGGCGCTGCCGGAGGGGCGGAGCGGCGCCAAGAAGCTTGCGCCGATCCGCAGGTAACCTGCGAGCTGCGACCCGAGAGGGCCGCCGCGTCGTATGACCCTGCGATTCACCTCTACGTGCCTTTCTCCTTGGATTTGGCGGCTCGGCGATGCCGCGAGGCGGCTGCCCCCATGGGGGCGTCATAGGCTCGCTGCAACGCACGAGCGGCGCTCTCGCCGGCGACACGTCCGGTGGTAAAGGCAGCTTGCAGGTTGAACCCACCGGTGTCGCCCGCCACGTCGATCACCTCACCCGCAAAGTACAGCCCGGGTACGCGCCGCGACTCCATTGTGCGCGGATCAATCTCCCGAGTGCTTACTCCGCCGATGGTGATGATCGCCTCGGCGATAGGGCGTGTGGCGACGACGGTCAGGTCGAAGGCTTTGAGGAGGGTGATGATGCGCCCGCGCTCTTCGGCGGTGAGCTGGCTCAGCGCCCGATCACGCGCGATGCCGCTACGCTCCTGGAACACCGCGATCAGGAGCCGCGGCAAGAGCCGCTTCAGGACGGCGGGGTACGTGGACGCCCCGAGCGCCGCGATGTCACGGCGAATGCGGGCGTCAAGTTGCTCGACGCGGAGGGCTGGCTTGAGGTCGATGGAGAGGCGTACGGGCCCCTGCCCAAGCGCCTCACCCGCGAATCGGCTGAGGGTGAGGATAATGGGCCCCGATACCCCATAGTGGGTAAAGAGCATCTCGCCGAACGCGCTGGCCAACTCGCGGCCGCCCTGCGAGAGGGTGGCCCGCACGTTGCGCAGGCTCAACCCCTGCAGGTGCGGGACGAACGGCTCAGCGGTGACGAGGGGCACCAGCCCCGGCCGAGGCGGTAGGACGGTGTGCCCGACGGCGCGTGCCAGGCAAAAGCCGTCGCCGGTTGATCCGGTACCAGGGTACGAGAGCCCCCCGGTGGCGATGATCACGCAACGGGCGTCGTATGTCGCTCCTCCGACCACACGCACGCCGCGCAGCGCTCCCTCGACGACCCGAATCCCCTCGACCGGCGAATGGGTACGGAACTGTACACCATGATCGAGACAGTAACGGCGCAAGGCTCGTACGACATCATCCGCCTCGTTGGAGGCGGGAAAGACGCGCTGGCCACGCTCGGTAACCGTCGGCACGCCATGGGCATGAAAGAACTGCACAAGGGCAGCAGCATCGTAGCGCGCCAGGCTATTCCGCAGAAAGGTGCCGCTGGGGCCGAAATGCGCTATGAACTCGCGGATCTCACAGTCATTGGTGAGGTTGCAGCGGCCCTTGCCCGTGATGCGCAGCTTGTTGCCGATGCCACCTGTTTTCTCGAGGAGCAGGACGTCGGCACCCAGTTCGGCTGCCCGACCGGCGGCCATTAGCCCGGCCGCCCCCGCCCCCACGACGACGATGCCGTGCTTCATGCATCCTATCCGAGTTGTGATATCGCGGTTCTAGCATCCGTCGGCGACGGCCGTCTGCGACGGAAGAAGAAGGCGAAAAGAAAGGCGGGCTTTCCGTTGCCCGCCTCGAGTTCACAGAAGGTCGTGCACCCTCTGTTGTTGCGGTCTCGACAGCTTGTTCAGACTAGCCTGCTCAGACCAGGCTTCCCTGCGTCACCCAGAGGGAACCGCTTACCGCTGCTTCCTTCCGGACCTGACGGGATTCACGGGCCTCCGCCGCGCAGGACCCAATCCTCAACACCGCTTGGCCGAACAGTCCTGCCCAGATCCACCCCGCGAGAGGGAATTCGACCCCGCTATAGCGGGTTGCGGGTACAGGGCACCGCTAGCTCCCCGTCTAGCACGACCAAGGATATGTTACCCCAAGGTGAGCCGTCTGTCAAGCGTTGCTCTTCTTCGATGTGAACTGGCTCCCAGTCCGTCACCCCCTGCGCTGGCGATCGGTGCCACAGCACGCGGAAGAGCTCGCGCTAAGCATCACCCGATCGGACCAACACCACCACCGAGTCGATGGCATCTGGGGGGGTGGCTGGCGCCGCCACCGTCAACCCCTCGGATGTCGCCTGCACGCTCAGTGACGCCTGCGATGGGTCGGCCAGGACGTAGGCCCGGGAGATGCTGTCCGCGGGCAGCGGCACGGCGATGCGCCCATCGCGGGGCCAGTCCAGGACGTGGAGGTACACGCGATCGTCCTTTGCCGTGCTCCGGTACGGCGCGAGCCCCTGGATAGGGCCCGGGCACGTGCCATAGATGCTCTCGCCGTTCACCTGCAGCCACTCCCCCATGGCAACGAGGCGCTCCACGCTCGGCTGGGGGATGACGCCCTCCGCCGTGGGCCCCACGTTGAGGAGATAGTTACCGCCCTTGCTGGTGATGTCCACGAGCTTGTGGATGAGCTCGGGGACGCTCTTCCAGTTGTGGTCGTCAGACCTGAACCCCCAGGTGTCGTTGATCGTCGCGGGCGTCTCCCAGTCAACATCGACGACGCCGTCGGGAATGCGATTGTCCCCCGCCTCGGCGTAATCGCCCAGCGCATTCCCCAGGCGCCCGTTCACCAGGCAGGCGGGCTGCAGCGTGTGCACCAGGTCCAGGAGCGATCGGCTCTGAGCGACGCTCAGCCGCTTGGGCGTGTCGAACCAGATGAGGCCGATGGGCCCATAGTTGGTGAGCAGCTCTCGCACCTGGGGCTTGACGTACTCCTCGATATAGCCGTCGAAATCCTTCGTCGCCTCGTCATAGTCCCAGTCGTTGCCGTCGCCGTTGGGGTGGTGCCAGTCCTGCGTCTGCGAGTAGTAGAAGCAGAGCCGCACTCCCTGGCGGGCGCACTCGGCGGCGAGCTCTTTCATCGGGTCCCGCCCAAAGGGCGTCGCATCCACGATGTTGTAGGACGTGAGCTCGGTATCGAACATACAAAAGCCGTCGTGGTGCTTGGCGGTAATGACCAGGTACTTCTGGCCCGCCCGTTTGGCGAGAGACACCCACGCGGCGGGGTCGAACTGTGTTGGGTTGAACTGCTCCGCCAGCTTTTCATACTCAGCCACCGGGATGCGCGCCCGATGCATGATCCATTCACCAATGCCGGGGATCGTCTGCCCCTTCCACTGCCCCGCTGGGATGGCATACAGCCCCCAGTGGATGAACATGCCGAACCTCGCCGCACGCCACCACTCCAGTCTGGCGTCACGTCGCGCCTCAGGACGCTGCCACATCGCCTCACGAATCGCGCCGTCGTCGTGTGCCATCGCCTTGTCCTCCTGAGGGACTGCAGGAACTCGACTCGCTCCACTCCATCGCCGGATGCTCGGTCACGGCCGCCATTGTAGCCGACCAGCAACCGTACGCCAACGGTCGGCGCCCAGCGCTGCTGACCGCCTCCGATCGTCTCGAACGGTTGGCGTGGCGCTCTCGATCTCTATAATGGACATACATCCTCGCCATAACAGGAAAGGCCGGTGGCATGCGCTGGTTTGCTCTCCTGGCGATGTCGATCAAACGGCTTCGGAGCCATCTCGGGCTGGCGGCACTCCTGTTGCTCGCGAACGCGACCACCGTCGCCGTCGTCGTCTGCATCCCCGTGTTCGCCGACGCGGTCAGCCGTACGATTATGAAGGAGGAACTGGGCTTTCAGCGGCTCAGCCGCCGGCCCCCCTTTGCCGTGCGCTTTACCGCCTCGGCAACGCTGCGTCGCCCCCTCACGGTGAGCGACGCCGACATGTACCGTGATTGGCTCGCATACCGTTTGGAACGCGCCGTGGGCCTCCCTGTCGAAACGACCATCATGCAGGTGAGCAGTAGCCGCTACGACCTGCTCCCCGTGACCGAGGATGGCCGCCGCTACACCGAGGTCTCGTTGGGCAACGCCTCGGTGTTCTTTAGTGGCGGCATCGGCGAGCACATCCGCATCATCGATGGCGAGCCTTATGATGAGGCCGCGTCCTCCAGCCCCGTGCGCCTGTGGATAGAGCGCAGCTTTGCCGAGGAACGCGCCTTTCAGGTCGGCGAGGAGTACGCCCTCGGCGATGCCTACGACAGCAGCATCGCTCCCCTTCGCGTGCGTATCGCCGGCATCTGGGAGGCCATCGATCGCTCCGGCGCGTACTGGTACGTCGAGTCGCCGTGGCACCTCGATCGCAACCTATTGGTCAGCCGCCCCGACTATGAGGCGCACATCGCGCCGAGAATGCGATCCGGCGTCAAGCACGTCTTCTGGTACTATATCTTTGACGAGTCGCACATGAACCTGAGCGAGGGCGAGCACTATATCGCCGCTTTGGAAGAGGTGGCGCGGGAGGCCACCGACCACCTCCCGCTGGGCACCATGGAAGCGGCACCGACCCTCGAGTTGGAGCGCGGCCAGGAGCGCAAGGCGATCCTCTCGCTTATCTTTTTCGGGTTCAACGTACCCCTGCTGGCCATCGTGCTCTACTTCATCGGGGCGGTGTCCGCGGTGCTGGCCACCTCCCAGTCTCAGGAGTTCGCCCTGCTGACCAGCAGGGGCGCGAGCCGAACCCAGGTGCTCAGCACCACGCTGCTGGATGCGCTCCTCGTCTTTGTGGCCGCCGTGCCCGTCGGCATCGCCGCCGGCATGGCGACGGCGCGCCTGTTGGGCTACTCGTACGGCTTTTTGCACTTTGTGCCCCGTGAGCCGTTACAGGTGAACGATGCCTCGATCGACTGGCGCCTCATCGCTGCGTGCCTCGTGTTGACCATCGCGTTTCGCCTGGCACCCGCCTGGTCCGCCGCGCGACGGTCCATCGTCCAGCACGAGCATCGCAGCGCCCGCCGGCCGCTGGTGTGGAGCGCCGGGCGGCTGCTCCTGATGGGTGTGCTGGCCGTCGCCACGGCCTACTCCTACCGCCAGCTTGCGCTGCGAGGGTCGCTGAGCCTGGTGAGCTGGCGTCCCGATGACGCCACGCACGATCCGCTCCTCCTCCTGGCGCCCTCGCTGTTCTTTCTCACAGCGCCGCTGCTCCTGTCCGAGGTGTTCGTGGTGCTCGTCCGCCCCGTTACCTGGGTCGGGCGTTACTTGCGCTCCGTCGAGGGGTACTTGGGCTGCCTCCACCTGGGGCGTGAGGGCGGCCGCTATCGGATCCCCGTGTACATGCTCCTCCTCTGTCTGAGCATCAGTGTGTTCTATGCGTCGCTGGCCTACAGCGCCGACGTCTGGCTGGTCGATCGGCGACGTTACGAAATCGGCGCCGATCTGACGTTCCAACCGCAACAGAGGGGGCAACCGAACGCTACCGCCGCCTATCGTGCCGAGGATGGCCTCATCCAGATTCCCATCAGCGACTATGAGGCCATCCCCGGAGTGCGCGCCGCCGCTCCCGTTGGCGACTATCGCGCGACGTTGGCCCAAGGCACCGCCTTGGCCACCGGGCGTCTGCTAGCGGTGGATCGCACCCGGTTTGCCCAGGTCGCCTACTTTCGCGACGACTATGCCAGTGAACCGCTGGGCGAGCTGATGAACCGCCTAGCGGTGCAGCCCGACGGCGTGCTGATCCCCGCCCGCGTCGCCGAATCGATGGGCATCGGTGTGGGCGATCGCGTGCGCATCAACGTCGTGTTCAACGACGACGAACGCGCCCCGGTGACTCTGACCGTCATGGGGTTGTTCGACTATTTCCCCACCATGCTGCCACGCGAGCGATCGGTGTTCGTGGCCAACCACGACCACATTCAGGACCTCACCGGCGGTGCCCTGCCATTTGGCATCTGGATACGCGTCGAGCCGGGGCTTGACGGCGCTGACGCAGCAGAGCTGGCCCTGGCGGTGGAACGCCGGGTGCTGCAGGCCCTCGAGGCGACGGGCAATCTCCCTCAGACGCTGGCCGAGGACCAGGCGCGACTGGAGCGCGTGGGGATGTTTGGCATGCTGTCGGTGTCGTTCGCCGCCGGCGCGCTCCTCTCGGCACTCGCCTTGCTGCTGCAAGGAGGAGTCGCCACGCAAGAGCGCGCCGTGCGCTTTGCCGTGCTCCAAGCGCTGGGCCTCACGCGCGGTCACGTCGTGCTCGCGGTGATGGTCGAATATGCCTTGATGCTCGGCTTTGCCGTGGCTGTGGGCATCGGGCTAGGCATCGTCGGTGGACGGCTCTACGTCCCCCTGGTGCAGCTGTCTGAAATCGAGGGTGTACCAGTGCCCCCTTATCTCCCCCTCATCGACCGCCAACGCGCCGCCCTCATCGCCCTGACCATGACCGGCGCCCTGCTGGCCGCCCAGGGGATATTCATGGTACGGTTGGTGCGCGCCAAGGTGTTCAGCGTTCTGAGGCTGGGCGCACGGGAGTAGGCCCGTCACAGTCTGCGAGCGTTGGTGTCCCTGCGCCGCCGTTCGCCCGCGCGGCGGCCTGGCGGTGATAGTGGGCAACATTAACGCACCGGTAACGCGGCTGTTACCTGCGCGGTGTATACTGCGCCCAACGACGGATTGCCGGTACACGCTGGAGTGAGCCCCGATGATGCCCAAGGGCAAATCACCCCTGCGGCGTTGGCTTCTTGCCCTCGCCGTGTTCGTGTGGTGCGCTGGCGCGGCGTTGACGCCATCGAATGCAGAGTCACCGTGCCTCACCACGGAGGACGGTCGCTGCCTGCCCGCGCCCGTGATGGCGACGGAGGGGCTGCGGCCCCGTGGGAACACCTCCCTCAAGCACGCGTCGCCGCCCAGCAAGGGGCCCGGCGCCCTCGTGCGACGCCGCGACGAAGTCCCCCCAGCGCAGCTGTCCGCCGCACTACAGGCGACGCGTCGCCCCGCGCGCGGGCTGGCCGCTCGCGGCTGGTGGCGTGTTTCTCCGGCGCCGGGGGAGACGATGGACGACCTCCTGGCGCGGCTGGGCGCCATGCCCGAGATCGCCTACGTGGAGGAGGACACGCCGGTCGAGGCGGCCTACGTGCCGAACGACGCCTATCTCACCAGCCAGTGGGCGCTGTGGGTCACCGGCGCCACAGACGCGTGGGATCGCTCCAAGGGCCGCGATGATGTGTGGATAGCCGTGGTTGACACCGGTGTCGACACCAAGATCCCAACGGGTGCATTCGCCGCCCATCCAGACCGGCCGGCGCGCCTCCTGTGGGGCCTGGACTTGGTCAACGATGACGACGATCCCTCGGATGATCACAACCCAGGGCACGGTACCCACGTGGCCGGCATCGTCGCAGCAGCGATGGATAACGGCCTCGGGATCGCCGGGCTATGCCCGGGGTGCAGCGTGCTGGCGATCAAGGTGCTGGGCGCCGATGGCAGAGGCTGGAACTCGGATGTGGCGGAGGGCATCGCCTATGCCGCTTACTGGGGGCACCAACACAACAAGCGCACCATCATCAATGTGAGCCTGGGGGGCGGACCCTCTACGGTGGTCCACGAGGCTGTCGCCTATGCCCAGGGGCTGGGTGCGCTAGTGGTCGCTGCGGCCGGGAATGATGGGCACATGGCGCCCAACTATCCCGCCGCGCTGGATGGCGTGTTGGCGGTGGCGGCCACGGACCCGAGCGACACGCCGGCGTGGTTCTCGCAGTACGGAGACCTCGCCGCCCCGGGCACGGACATCCTCTCAACGATCCCCTGGCGCGTCGGCACCGTCACCGAGCCCTACACCTTGATGTCGGGCACTTCGATGGCGGCACCGATGGTCGCCGGCGCCGCCGCGCTGGTGTGGTCCGCCGAGCCCGCGCTCACGGCTGCCGAGGTGCGCGAGCGCCTGCTCAGCAGCGCCGACGTGCCCACCGGCTGGGACCCGTCCTTCGGCGTGGGGCGCCTCAACCTCGCCGCGGCGCTGCCGCCCCCGTCGACGCCGACCCCTACCCCGACACCGCAGGCGACGCCAAGCCCTACACCAACGGTTATACCAACGGCGCGGCCCACGACGACGCCCACAGCCCCCCTTCCTCGCATCGCGCTGCCAGTCGTGGTCGCCGTGCGCTAGGAGAAGGAGGGGCGTGCCTCTGGCTGGTAAATTGAGGAGTGTGCGGTATGTGATTGGGAGGGACGGCCGGGCGGGGCTCGGGCGAGGGGGTGCGATGCAACAAGGACATCGCCCTCGGTGAGCCACGCCACCGCCCCGCGTAAGCGAGTGTCATCACTGGACTCACGTCCTTTCGCAGCACGTCGGTCCTGAACCGACAGCGGCACGAGTAAATGATGGAGCTGCTCAACGGCGCAGCTGAGTACGGGAAGTGTTCAGCAGCAGCGCGATATGGGCACATCCCGAAACGGAGTGTAGCGCTGCGCAAGCTTCGCGCTGGCATCCCTCCCCCCCCGCTCCGATGTGGCATGATCCAGTGAGCTCAAGGCTGCTGTCGCCACTCCCCGTCCACCAGTCGCCACGTCCGCACGACCGCCTCACAGTCATCCCACTCTCGCGGATGCGGCACGAGCGCCACATAGACCTCTCCCGAGCAGCAACGCGCGGGAGGAAGGAGGGCTGCCAGGAACCGCGCCTCATCCGACACCTGCGGCCCGACGAACAGCTTGCGCGGGGCCGCCCCGAGCACCAGCTTGTTCAGGTCATAGACGGCCTGGCGGCTGTCCCTAGCGAACTCGGACTCGACCTGCCACAGC